>JAEYVE010000007.1 GCA_023432025.1 Pseudomonadota bacterium | reverse complement strand
TGTTGGGGCGCGGGGAGTGCGTTGGGTGAGGGAACACGGACGGCCGGGGCAGGCGTGGGTGCTGCGGGCGCTGCGCCGTACGGTGTCGCTTCTTGCGCGAGCGCGGGCTCTTGTACGAGCACCGGCGCTCCGGCGAGCCACAAGCCTAGGGTGACGGAGAGAGAGCGCTTCATGAGGGGTTCTCCTCGCCGTCCGAGCTCTCGCTGGGCGGGGCGGGGGGCTCCGTATCCGTCCTGTCTTTTTTGCGCAGCTTTTTGGTGGGCACTTCTTCGGTGGCGCGCTTTTGGGTTTCTTTTTTGCGTCGCTCTTCGAGCAGGCGCTCCGCGTAGGCGCGCTTTTCCGCGAGGGTTTCGTCCACGGCCAAAATGAGCCGCTTGGCGTCTTCTCGGTAGCGCGCCGCGAGCTCCAAGTAGTCCGCTTCGCTCACCTTGCCGACGCGCAGCTCGTAGTCGAGGTCCTTCAAGGCGCGCAGCACCGCACGCTTTTGTTCTTCTTCTGCCGTGGGCGCTGCCAAGCTGAGCGCTTCGTCGAGCGTGAGCCCGGCGTCTTCGGAGAGGTGCGAGAGGCTCCGCCACATCAGCGTGATGACCAGCGCCAAAATGAGCGCGGCTGCGGCCAAGAGCGCGAGCGGCAGCCCCAAGAGCGCGCCTACGATCACCACCAGCACGGTCCCGCCGAGCACGAGCCCCGGCACGAAAAACGGCGAAGCCGTCGAGGGACGCGGATCAGCGGACATCGACCGTTTCCTCGTTCGCGGCGCCCGTCTGTACGGCGTGCGGCGCGGGCGCCGCCACCACGACCGAAGCCAGCGCGCCGCGGAGCGGCACCGAGTACGGCGTGGACAAAGACGTCGCGAGATAAAGCGCAAAACCGATGCCCGCCGTCGCTCCGGCGCCGAAGCGCACGTACGTCCACGCCGAAGCGCGCCGCGCGCTCACCTCCGGCCAAAGCGAAAGAGTGCAACCGAAAATGAGCACTGCGAGGCCCACCCAAATCCACGACACGAACGGGTTCACGTACACCTTGAAGGTGGCGCGTTTCGTTTGCGGATCCGCCACGGCCAACACCGTGTACAAGTCCGAGCGCAGCCCGCGAATCAAGCCGACCTCGGATGTGGTTTGAGGGGGGCTCGTGTAAATGAACTTGGCGGGGTGCACCGTGCCCAGCGAGCGCCCGTTCTTGGAAACGTCCAGATCGGCAAACAGCATGCGTTTGCCCATTTCCGCTTGTTCCGCCGGGCTGCAGGCGGGGTTACCCGGGCACATGCGCGTGCCCTTGTACGTGAGCTCGTAGCCGCCCAGCGTGGTGCGCTGACCGGGGTCGAGCACGGCCTCTTGCTCCAGCGTCCACGCGCTGCCCACGAAGCCCAAGAACATGCACGTGATGCCGACGTGCACCACGTAGCCGCCGTAGCGGCGTCGGCTCTTGTCCACGAGGCGCACCAACGCCACGAGCACGCTCTCTTGTTCGCCCTTCTTTTGGCTGGAGGAGCGGCGCGCAGAAATACCGCGCTGAAACTCCTGAAGCACGACCGCCAAGTTGAACGCCGCGAGCGACACCGTGACCAGCGGCAGCACGCTGCTCACCCGCGCAAACAGCGCCGCGCCCACGCCACCCTCCAGCTTGGGCGGCTCCACGAGGGGCGGCGCGCCGATGCTCGAGCCGAACAAGCCGTGCAAGAGGGCCGCCCCGAAGAGCGCGGCCAGCGGAAACGTGAAGGCCTTTTTCAGCGACTCACCGCTCGTTTTTTTCCAACCAAAGAGCGGCGCCAACCCCATCAGCGCGAAAATGACGAGGCCGATGGGCGCCATCCACTTGTTGTAGAAGGGCGGCCCCACCGTCACTTTGCGGTCGGCCAGCGCCTCGGAAATGAGCGGAAAGCTGGTGGCCACGAGGATGAACACCATGCCGCCGAGGAGCGCCCAGTTGTTCACCACGAACATCGCCTCGCGGCTGGCCAGGCTCTCGATGCGAGCCTTGGAGCGCAGCTGCGGCAGCCGCCACGCGAGGAGCCCCGCGCTCACCGCGATGATGAAGCCGAGGAAGTACGTGAAGTACGGCCCAATGTCGCTCTTGGCGAACGAGTGCACGCTGGCGATGAGGCCCGAGCGCGTGAGGAACGTGCCGAAAATGGTGAGCGCGAACGTCATGCAAATGAGCACCACGTTCCACACCTTGAGCATGTTGCGGCGCTCCTGAATCATCGTGGAGTGCACGTACGCCGAGGCCGTGAACCACGGCAGACAGGCGGCGTTTTCCACCGGATCCCACGCCCAGAAGCCGCCCCAACCGAGCACCTCGTAGGCCCAAATCATGCCCAGCACGTTGCCGATGCTGAGGAACAAGAACGCAAACAGCATCCATTTGCGCACGGCGACGATCCACTCGCTGTCGAGGCGCCCCGTCACCAGCGCCGCCACCGCGAAGGCAAACGGCACCGCGCAGCCCACGAAGCCCATGTACAAACAGGGCGGGTGGATGATCATCCAGTAGTTCTGGAGCAGCGGGTTCAACCCATCGCCCTCGGCCTTGGGCCCGGAGAGGTTCTGCTCGAACGGATTGGCCGCAAAAATCATCAAAATCGCGAAAAACGCGACGATCACCATCAGCGTGGCGATGACGTACGGCTGAAGCTCACGGTAGCGCCCCTTCATCCAGCGCACCGCCCCCGCCGTGTAGCCGCCCAAGAGGAACGTCCACCACAAGAGCGAGCCGTCCTGTCCTCCCCACAGCGACGTCAAAAGGTACGTGGTGGACATCGACCGGTCGCTGTAACGCGACACGTAGCGGATGCGGAAGTCGTGCGTGACGAACGCGTACGCCAAGAGCAGGACGCCGCAGAGAATCAGCGCCGAAGTTGCGTACGCGCCGAGTCGCGCCGAGTCGAGGAGGCGCGGTCGACCCTGTCCGGCGGCAAGCGAGATGGCGAACGTGTACGCCGCCATCAAGAGAATGCCGTAAATGACGAGGGTCCCGAAACCGGGGAGGGTGAGCCACATGGCGCGGGGAGCCTACCTCACGGGGGGCCCCGGTACAGCGCTCCGCCGGCCACGCGCGCGGGCGGCCGCTCGCATTCGTCCGTTTCGATCCCGTGCAAGCGCGCTTCCCCGTCGCTCCAAGTGCGCCGGGAGCACCATTTTCGTGTGCGCCGCGGCTCGAGCTCCCCCGACGAGAGCCAAACCAGAAAGCGCTTCAGCTCGTTCATGAGCGGCACGCACGTCACCCCAAACGCGCCCTCCGGGCGACGGTCGCCGTGCGACCGAAGGGGGGAGTCGTCCTACGTCCCAGCGCGGTGCTCCCGCACTACGCCCAATTTGCGCCGCGTCGTCGTTGGCTCGTTGGGCGCCCCCTCGTCGCCGCGCGCCCGCCCTCGTGGCGCGCCCTGCCGTGGCAACCAACGCAGGGCGGGCGCCGTCACTGGTGCTCGTCGCGCCTCGTCGTCGTGCGCTATTGCCGCCGTCACTGGTGCTCGTCGCGCGTCGTCGTCGTGCGCGGAGCCCGAACGACGGCTCGAGCGTGCTTCGTCGGAGTGCGGGAGCACCGCGCGTCGTCGAGCGGCGCTTCCCCCCCGCTGCGCGAAAATTACGAGTGACGCCGGAGTGCGGGAGCACCGCGCGTCGTCGAGCGGCGCTTCCGCCCGCTGCGCGAAAATTACGAGTGGCGTCGGAGTGCGGGAGCACCGCGCGTCGTCGAGCGGCGCTTCCCCCCTCCCGAGCTCGAAAATCAGCGGGCTTCGCCGACCGTGGTACCGATGTTTTCGCCGCGCAAAACTCGGCGAATGTTGCCCTTGGCCATTTTGAACACGCGAATGGGCAGGCCATTTTCGCGACAGAGCGCGATGGCGGTGGAGTCCATCACCTTGAGGTGATCGGTGAGGAAGCGGTCGTAGCTCACGTGCTCCAGCATGCTGGCGGTCGGGTGAAGCGACGGATCGCGATCGTAAATGCCCTCGACCTTGGTGGCCTTGAAGAGCGCGTCGGCGCGAATTTCCATGGCGCGCAGCGAAGCCGCGGTGTCCGTGGAAAAGTACGGATTGCCCGTGCCGGCGGCGAAAATGACGACGTAGCCGCGGTCCAGGTGACGCATGGCGCGGCGGCGAATGTACGGCTCGGCCAGCTGCTTGATTTCGATGGCCGTCATCACTCGCGTGGGCACGTCACAGCGCTCCAGCGCGTCTTGCAGCGCCAGCGAGTTGATGACGGTGGCGAGCATGCCCATGTAGTCGCTCTGGGCGCGATCCATGCCTTGGCTGGCGCCTTTGAGGCCGCGGAAGATGTTGCCGCCGCCTACCACCAGGCCAATTTGCACGCCGGTTTGCCGGACGTCGGCGATTTCTTCGGCGGTGGAGCGCAGGGTTTGGGTGTCGATGCCCCCGTGCGCCTCGGCGCTCAGTGCTTCGCCGCTCAGCTTGAGGAGCACACGCTTGTAACGAAGAGAGCCTTGAGCGGAATCCATGGGAGACGTTCTCTAGCCGCCCGGACGGACCGCTGCAACGACGTCCGAGAGCGCGCGTCGCCGTTCGGCGCCCTGGCCACGCGCCCGGCCGCATAGTATCCCCGACCGCCGATGCTCCCGCTCTCTCCCGCTCCGGCTGGACGCTCCGGCTTCGACGGTGGGTCGCCCCAGCGCGCCGAACGAAGCGCGTCTGCGTGGCGCGTCGTGGGCGTCGTGCTCGTCGCGCTCACCACGTGCGCCTGCGACAAGAAGGAGTCAACGCAAGAACCGAGCGGAACGCCGAGCGCGGCGCCTGCCCCCAAGAGCCAGCTTCCGTCCGAGCTCACGGACGAGCAAAGGAAAGCGGTTCTGGCCAAGGTGGGCGACCGCACCATCACGCTGGGTCAGTTCGTGGAAACGCTCGAGCGCATGGATCCGTTCGAGCGAGCGCGTTACCAGTCGCCCGAGCGCCGAAAAGCGCTGCTCGATCAAATCATCGAGGTGGAGCTCTTGGCGGCGGAGGCGCGCCGCCGTGGCCTCGACAAACTCCCCGAAACACAGCTTCGCCTGACGCAGCTCTTGCGGGACGAAGTGTTGGCGGGTCTTCGCGACGCGAGCCCTCCCCCGGAAAAAATCCCGGAAGCGGAGGTGCGCGCCTACTACCAAGCGCACCGAGACGAGCTGCGTGAGCCCGAGCGGCGCCGTGTGCTTCACATTGCGGTCGGCGAAAAAGAGCTCGCCAAGCGGCTCGCCGCCGAGGCGCAAGGCGCCAGCGGCGAAAAGTGGGCCGAGCTCGCCGCCAAGCACAGCGTCGATCGCCGCGGTACCGGCAAAAACGAAGCCCCCGAGCTCGCGGGAGATCTCGGCTTGGTCTCCGCGCCGGGCAGCGAGCGCGGAGAAAACCCGCTCATCAAAGAGCCGCTGCGCAAAGCGGTGTTCGCGCTCGAAAAGCTGGGGGACGTGTCGCCGGAGCCAGTCGTTAGTGGTGGCCTCTATCACATCGTGCGTCACGGTGGCGTGAGCGCGGCGCGTGATCGCAGCTTTCAGGACGCGGAGCGACTCATCCGCGTCGAGCTGTCGCGCAAAAAGTTCCTCGAAAACGAGGCCGCGCTCGAAAAGGAGCTGCGCCAGCGTTTTCCCGTCGTCGTGGACGAGGCCGGAGTCGCGGCGCTAAAGCCCATTTCCGAGAGCGTGCCCTCGTCCGCAGTGCCGTCGCCCAGCGTGCCGTCGCCCAGCGTGCCGTCGTCCAGCGTGCCTGCCGCGCCTCCTGCGCCCGCTCAGCCATGACGCGCCGCGCGCTTCGAACCGTAGCCGCGCCCCTGGCGACCGCGCCGTCTCTCTCGACGGACGCTGCGTCTTCGCACGCCGAATGGGGCGACTGGCAGTGGCAGCTTCAAAACGCCGTGCGCTCCGCAGACGGCCTCGCCGCGGCGCTGCCGCTCACGGAAGACGAGCTTTCCGCGGCGCGCGCCGCCGAAGCGGCCGGATTTCCCATCCAAATTACGCCGCACTACTTGTCGCTCGTGGACGCGAACGATCCGGCGTGTCCCATTCGCCGACAGGTGGTGCCCCGCCTCGCCGAGCAGCGCGAGTCGCGTGGTGACATGCGGGATCCGCTGGGCGAAGAGGCGCACGAGGTCGCGCCGGAGCTCGTGCAGCGTTACCCCGATCGCGCGCTTTTGCTCGTGACGGATCGCTGCGCCATTTACTGCCGCTTCTGCACGAGAAGCCGCATGGTGGGCGCGGGCGGGGGACCCCGCAGCGTGGAAAAGCTGACGCCCGCGCTCGACTATTTACGGAGCCATCCGGAGGTGCGGGACGTCATCGTGAGCGGCGGTGACCCACTCGCCATGGCGACGTCGCGGCTCACGCGCATCGTGCGAGAGCTTCGCACCATCGACAGCGTGGAGACGATTCGCTTGGCGACGCGTGTTCCGGTGGCGCTCCCGCAGCGCATCACGGACGAGCTGCTCACCGCGCTACGGCCCTTTCACCCGCTGTGGGTGATGACGCATTTCAACCACCCGCGCGAGCTGAACGACGAAGCGCGCGCCGCGTGCCGTAGGCTCGCCGACGCGGGCTTTCCGGTGATGAACCAAACCGTGCTCCTGCGCGGCGTGAACGACTCGGCGGCCGTTCTCACCGAGCTCTTTCGCGGCCTCGTGCGTGAGCGGGTGCGGCCGTACTACCTCCTGCAGACCGATCCGGTGCGTGGCAGCGGTCACCTGCGTACGTCCGTGCAAACCGGCATTGACCTCATGGAGCAACTTCAGGGCAAGCTGAGCGGCATCGCCCTGCCCAAGCTCATCTTGGACGCGCCCGGCGGCTTCGGAAAAGTGCCCATCGGCCCCGAATGGATCGTGTCACGGGGCGAAGGCGTCACGCGCGTGCGCACGCCGCGCGGCGTCGAAGTCGACTACGTCGACCCGGAGTGATCTCCGCACTCGCCCTGGAAACGTTCGTTCCAGCGAGATTTTCGTTCCGGGAGCGAGTCGCGGGCGGCCCGACGTCTGTGATCGACGTGTCACGACTTGTGCCACGTCGTGCCTCGCGGAGGGTGCAGCCGTTTCGCTCGACGGCAGTTCCCCGTCCTCCGCGCCCGCAGCGCCTGGGTCGTTCGGAGTCGAGTTATCCACGGGTGTGGATTTTTTGCGGATGACTGAAAGTACGCGGGCGGAGCTTCGAGCCACCCAGTGCTCAGCGGAAACGGCACGAAGCGTGCTTTGATCTTCTGACCATGCGTGCGTTCCCCTCCGCTCCTGCCGACTCCCTTCGCTTTGCGCTCCTCGCAGCCCTCGGCTTGCCCCTCTGGGCCGGGTGCGGCGGCGTGGCACACCAGGAAGACGGCTCCAGCAATAGTGGCGGCTCGGTGGGTGTGGGCGGAGGCGCCAGCGACGGCGGCAGCCACCACGGCGACGGCGGCAGCCCCAGCGGCGGCGCCGCGTCGACGGGCGGCACCGGAACGGGCGGAGCCAGCACCGGTGGGGTGGGCGGCACGTTGGAGGTTTGGTCGTGCACGGATCCGCAGCCGCTCGTTCCGGGCCACGACACCGGCTACTTCTGGTGCGCCGAGGGCTTCGAACATCGCGCAGAAAAAAAGGACTGCCCCTCGTTTCTTCCTCGAGCGACCGAGCTGCCTCCGAACGGAGACTCCGACCAGTGCGTGAAGGACAGCGACTGTCCCGGAGCGAACGCCTTTTGCGCGCCGGCGAACGGCTTTGGCATCATCAACACCTGCGTGACCGGGTGCATCAGCGACGCAGATTGCACCGGCGGCGCCATTTGCCGCTGCGGGGATCCCGTAGGGCGGTGCGTGCATCCGATCCCGAACGGGGAGGAGGCGGCTTGCACCGTGGACTCCGACTGCGAGCTGGGGCTGTGCGCCGGCGTTCGACAGGAACAGGGATGCGGCTTCAGCGTTCAGTACGCTTGCAAGTCCGCTGCGGATGAGTGCGTGAGCGGGGGCGACTGCACCTTGGGAGACAACTGTCAGGTCGCCCACGACGGGACCCACCGTGCCTGCGTGGCATCGCCGGTGTGTGGACGCCCCTTCTTGGTGGACTTTCTCGAGCGTCGCGCGGACGGCGCCGCGCGACGCGATTGGACGCTCTCGGCGCGGGCGCCCTCTCTTTCGAGCGTTTCCGCCGGAGAGCGCGAGCGCCTCTCGGCGCACTGGACGGACATTGCGCTGATGGAGCACGCATCCATCGCGGCCTTCGCGCGCTTTTCGTTGCAGCTTTTGTCGCTCGGCGCGCCCGCGGATTTGGTCGAAGAAACGAACCGCGCCCTGGCGGACGAAACGAAACACGCGCGCCTCTGCTTTGCGCTTGCTTCGACCTACCGCGGCGCCGACGTGGGGCCGGGGCCGCTCGACGTGTCGGGCTCGCTCGATGGCGCCACACCGGAAGCCATTTTGCGTACGGTCATCCGCGAAGGCTGCGTGGGAGAAACGCAGGCTGCGCTGGAGGCCGCGGAGTCGCTGGCGGTTTGTGAGGACGCCGCCGTGGCGGAAGTGCTCGAGGTCATTGCTCGGGACGAGGCGCGGCACGCGGAGCTCGCGTGGCGCTTCGTGCAGTGGCTGGTGGCGGAGCGGCCGGAGCTGGGCCTGGTGGCGGAAGAAGAGCTCGCGAGCTTGCTCGCCGAAGCTCACGAAACTTCTGCTCCCCCTTTTGCGGCCTCGGAGCTGGAGCGCCACGGAGTGCTCAGCGACGCGGCGCGACACGCCGTGCGTCGCCAAGCGCTTTCGGCCGTCGTGGCTCCGTGCGCGGCGGGTCTGCTCGGCGGACGCTCGGCCAGCGTCGCCCGGACGAGCGCCGGGCTGGTGACCTTGGCGGCGCTGGCCTAGACAGCGCCTCGTCGCACATGACTTTGCCGACGCTCACGCTGACGCCCATCGGCATCGTTCGTTCTCCGTTCGTGGAGCGTGCCGACGCGCCGCGCCAAGGCGTGGGCGCGCCGGAAGCCCGCGGCACCATCGAGCTCCTGCGCGGCCACAACTACGAAGACGCGTTGAGCGACCTCGACGGGTTTTCGCATGTGTGGGTCATTTTCTGGTTTCACAAGAACCAAGGCTGGCGCCCCAAGGTGCATCCGCCTCGCAGCGACACCAAACGCGGCGTGTTCGCCACGCGCTCTCCTTACAGGCCCAATCCCATCGGCATGAGTTTGGTCGAGCTGGAGCGTGTGGAAGGCCTCACGCTCCACGTGCGCGGTCTGGATTTGCTCGACGGCACGCCGGTGCTCGACCTCAAGCCGTTCGTTCCTCACGCCGACGGACCGCTCGCGCCCGGCGTGCCCGTGGACGTGGATGCGCGCTGGGAACCGCCGCGCGCCGCGCCGCCCACGGAGAGCGGTTGGCTCGCCGACCCT
Organism: Pseudomonadota bacterium; assembly: GCA_023432025.1. Taxonomy (GTDB): domain Bacteria; phylum Myxococcota_A; class Polyangia; order Polyangiales; family Polyangiaceae; genus NIC37A-2. Next base: position 35,226 of record JAEYVE010000007.1, on the reverse strand, counting down.
GGACCTCGCTACGAAGTGCGCTTCGGCGCGCGCGCCGAGGAGCAGCTCGCGTTCCTACGGGACAGAGGCGTGGATTTGCGCGACGCGTTGGCCAAGAGCTTGGCCTTGGGGCCGACGCCGCATGCTTATCGTCGCATTCGCGTCGAGGGCCCCTACTACCGAATTGCCCACAAAGAGTGGCGGGCGCGCTTTTCGGCCACGGAGGCGCGCATCGAGGTCTTGGCGCTGGGTACTGGCTACCGCGCGTCCGAGCTCGAGCGGCCCGAGCTCACCGTTCATCGTGAATTCGTGGCGACGTACGGCTTCCCCGGCTTTGGAGAAGCAGAGGACGCGACGCCCTGAATGCTGCGCGCACACACGTTTCGCTCGCGCCCTTCGACGGCACATTCCGCTCAGACCATGACAGCAACGTCACGGGCGCGGTTCGGTGGTCGTGGCCGGTCCTCGTGTGGGGCGTGCGCGACCAGAGTTACGGAGACGTACCTGCGTGGGTAAAACGCGCATGAGCGGGCTCGGCTCACACGTGGCGGTGTGTGAGGAGCGTCTTGGCCCAAACCTTGCTGTACGAACCATGGGCCCATCTTCCTTCCTTTCGTCGGAGACGAGCTTGGCCAAGCGTCTGATTTCCTCCTCCCTCAACTTTCTTGGCACCGTGCTGCTCGCGGCGACGTTCGTCGCCGCGTGCGGTTCGGGCGATGACTCCCTCGCCTTGAACGACGCCGGTTCGTCGACGGGCGGAAGGGGCTCGAATGGCGCCGGCGGCACCACAGCGGGGACCGGCGGCTCTCAAGGAATACCTCCCGAGGAAGAGCTCGAAGGGGAGTATCGCGCGCCGGTCGCGTCAGGGCGCTTTCTGTGGTCGGCCAACCCCACGTCGAACCGCGTGGCTCTGGTGGACGCAAAGAGCCTCGAAGTAACGACGCTCGACGGCGGTCACGGACCCACGCATCTGGTGGCGCTGCCGCCGCAAGATGCGCGGACCGCGGGCGCCGCCGTCATCAACGTGCTGGGTGACAACGCCACGTTCTATTCGCTCCCTTCGGGGGACGCCGCCGCGACGCGCGCCAACGTGTCCTCCGTCACGGTGCCTTTGTACGGCCCCGCGAACGCTTGGGAAGTGGGCGTCACGGGCGCGTTTGCCATCGCTTGGACGCGCGCTCGCGACGTTGCGGGTGCGGATCCCATCGAGGGTTTTCAGGACGTCACCGTCATCGACCGCCGCGGCAAAACGCCCGTCGCCACGCGCCTGAGCGTGGGCTACCGCCCCAGCCAAGTGTTCGTTGCGGCAAACGAACGCTACGCCTTCGTCGTGTCCGAGCCGGGCATTTCCGTCATCGAGCTGACCGCAAAGGGTGGGCCACGTGTGACGCGTGAGCTTTTCCTTCCGGAGGCCGCGGCCGGCGCGCCGCGCGACGTGTCGTTCGTGCCGAGCGGCGAGCTCGCCTTTCTGCGCACGAACGGCAAGAGCGAGCTGCTCGTCGTGAGCACGCTGACGGACGAGCGCTCGACCGTCACGCTTCCGGCTCCCGTCACGGATTTCGACATCACCGAGGACGGCGAGCGCGCCGTGGCGGTCATGCGGCGACCCAGCGACGGCTCGAGCGGAGGCGACAGCTCCGGCGCGGCCGGCGCGGGTGGGTCTGGGAAAGAACCCTCCCGCGTCGCCTGGTTCGAGATCGACACCGCCGGTGGCACGCTCGACCAGCTCGACGTGTACGAGCTCGATGGTCTGTTCGGCAGCGCGACGCTCTCTCCCGACGGTCAGCGTGCGCTGCTCTACACCAACGCGACCGACAGCAGCACGCTCTCCATCCTCGAGCTTGCGAGCGGCGCGCACCGTGAGCTGGATCTCAAGGCACCGGTCCGCGGCGTCTTCATCACGCCGGACGGGGAAAACGCGGTGGCTTTGCTCTCGCCCCCCGCAGGCAGCGCAAAGAGCGGCGCCTTTGCGCTGGTTCCGGTGGACAAGGCGCTACCGCCGCGCATTCAAGGCACGGACGCTCCCGCGTTTTTGGTGGCGCTTTCGGAGAGCTCCACGCGCGCGCTCGTCACCACCAAAGACCCCACGGCAGATAAAAGCGCCGTGTACCTGGCGCGCTTCCCCGAGCTCAGCGTGGACCGCACGCCGCTTCCGAGTCGTCCGCTGGCCGCGGGCATCGTGACGGACGCCGCGATGGGCTTCGTGGCTGGCGACCACGCGGAGGGTCGCGTGACCTTCGTGGATTTGGCGAAAGGCTCGGCGCGCACGCTCACGGGCTTCGAGCTCGGCGCCAAGGTGATCGAGGGACGATGATGACCAACGAGCTTCGACGATGCGGCGTGCTTGGGTCGCTTTTGGTCCTGGTTGCGTTTTCGGGCTGCTCTCTGGGTGAGTCGTCCGGGCGCAGCAGCGCCGGCTCTCCGACGGACCCCGGTGATTGGGGCAACGGCCCGTCGACGGGTGGTGGATTCGCGGCAACGGGCGGCTCCACGGCATCCGGAGGTTCTCCAGGCCTGGACGGCGGACTTGGTGGCGTGGGCGTGCCGCCGCTCCCCGACGAAGTGGAGGAAAACGGAGCCTTCCGCGCGCCGGTCGCCACGGGCGACTACCTGTGGTTCGCCAACCCCGAGAGCAGTCGGGTGGCGCTCATTCACACCGTCACCCTCGAGGTGCAGGTGCTCACGGCGGGCTTCCGCCCCACCTTCGTCGCTGCGGTGCCGCGGCCCGGCGGCGAAAGCTCGGCGCTGGTGCTCAACTTGGGCAGCGCGGACGCCACCTGGTTCCGCGTGAAAAACGGCAAAGTCGCGTCCTCGAAGTTCGACACGCACGAGGGCGCCAATCGCCTCACCGTGGCGCCGTCGGGCGACTGGGCCGTCTTGTGGAGCGCCAAGTCGAGCGGCGTAGCGCTCGATCCCACGGACGGTTTGCAAGACATCACGCTCGTCGACTTCCGCGCCGAAAAGCCGAAAACGTACGAGCTGACCGTGGGCTACCGCCCGTCCGAGGTCGTCTTCGACTCCGCGGAGTCGCGCGTCATCGTGGTGGCGGAGCACGACGTGAACATCGTGTCCTTGGACGACGACGTTCCCGCCGTCAGCTCGTGGTTCGACCTGGGCAACTCGGCCGATCGCGACGTAGCCGTCACGCCTTCTGGAACCCACGCGCTCGTGCGTCGCAAGGGCGACTCGAAAATCGAGATCTTGCCGCTCGACGGCTCGGAGTCCACGTTCGTGGAGCTGGGGGGTCCGGTCACGGATTTGGATCTCAGCGCGGACGGCAAACGCGCGGTGGCCGTGGTGCGGGACGCGCGTCGGCTTGCGGTGCTCCCGCTCCCGGGCATCGTGGCGGATCCGGAAGATTTCGACGTCGTGACGGTGCAAGGCGAGCTCTTCGGCAGCGCCGCGCTCACCGCGGACGGCAAAACCGCCGCGCTCTACACGAACGCGGTGCAGAGTGACCGCGTCGTGGTCGTCGACCTGAACGAGGGCGAAACCTATCTTCAAAGCCGCGTCGTCAGCGTGAAGGCGCCCGTCCAGAGCCTCACCACGACGCCCGACGGCGAGCACGCCATCGGGCTCTTGGGCGCCCCTACGGGCAGCAACAACGCGGGCTCCTTCGTGCTCATTCCGCTCCGCGCAGAGCGCTTTCCGCGCGTCGTGGGCACGCTTTCACGAGCGCGCGAGGTGGCCGTGGCGTCCGATTACGCGCTCGTCACGACGGAGAACTCGCTCAGTGGCGTTCACGAGGCGCACCTCTTGCGCATGCCGTCACTGAGCGTCGATTCGGTGCGCCTCTCCAGCCCGCCGCTCGCGGCGGGCATCCTCGGGGAGCGCGGCTTGGGTTACGTGGCGCAGTCCCACTCGGAGGGCCGAGTGACGATCTTGGATTTCGAAAAGAGCGCGGCGCGCACCCTGACGGGGTTCGAGCTCGCAGCAAAGGTCGTGGAGTGACATGAAGAGAACACGCTTGGCTTGGGGCATCATCGACGCCAGCGCCGCACGCTTTTCCGCGGCGTTGGTGCTCTCGCTCGCGACCGTGAGTTGCAGCGGGCGCGACGAACAGTGGACGGGAGCGACGCGCGGCGACACCTACGGCTTGACCGGTTCGGTCGCCTTGGTGGACCGCTCGCTCGATCGGTTGCTCATGGTGACGGCGCCCACGGACAACCGCGTCGACGTGCGGGCGCTGCCGCTGGGGCGCAACGTGACCTCCATCCTGCCGTCGGCGGATCGCTCGCGCCTGTTCGTGCTGTCGGAGGGCGCCGGAGATCCGACCAGCCCGGACTCCGAGGGGCCGCGCCTCACGGTCGTCGACGGCGGCACCTCGCCGAGCGTGGAAAACACCTTCCTCCTCGATGATCCGCTGAAGAAGCTCACCATCGATCCGCTGGGCGAGTGGGTCGTCGCCTACGAGGCTTCGGCCGTCGTCACCAACCTGAACGAGCTCGTCATTTGCTCGCTCGAGACAGGCGAAGCGACGCCCAAGACCATTCGCAGCTTCGGCGGCGCACCCAAAGAGCTCATCTTCACGAGCGAGCTCAACCTGCCGCGCGGAGGCGCGCGCCGCTTCCTGGTGGTCCGCACGGACCGGGACGTGGCGCTCATCGATCTCGCGAACCTGAAGCGGGACGAGGTGACCGTTCAGCTGCCCAAGACCGCCGCGGGTGACTCCACCGTGCCCGCGCAAATCGTGTACGACGACGGCGAGGCGGACGACGACACGGACGCGCGGCTGGCGGTGCGCCTCGAGGGTCAGTCGGACGTCGTGCTCCTGGAGCTCGGGCAGCCTTCGGGCAAGGGAGACTTCAGCACCACCATCAACATCGTGGACGTGGGCGGCGTGCCGAGCGCCATCGACTTCGTGCGCACGGATGGCGGCCTGCGGCTCGCGGCGCTGGTGCCGACGCAGAGGCGCGCCACGCTCGTGGACCCGCGCACCACGACCACGGAGGTCGTGCCGTTTTCGACCGGCTACAGCCAAATGCGACGCATCACCGACGGCGTGACGGACGCGCCCGAAAACGGGGACGTGGCTTTGCTCTACAGCCCCGAGCAGGCGGGCTTCGCCTTCTGGTCCTTGGGGCAAACCAGCGGCACCCCCTTCCGCAGCGTCGAGGCGAACGACATCGATTTCGCCGTGACGAACGTCAGCGACGTGCCCGGCGACAACCGACACCTGAAGCTCTTGTCGAGTCAGAACAAGTCGCAAGAGTCCGAACCGCGCATTTACGTGCTCGACTTGGAGGAGCGCCAAACGTTCCCGCTCGAGGTCAGCTCGCAAGACTTCCGGCTGGTCGTGGCGCAGGACGGCGGTCGCGCGTGGGCGTTCAGCCCGTGGAACAACCGCTTCGCGAGCATCGACCTCGAGAGCCTGCACCCCACGTCGCTCCAGGTGAGCGCCCAGGTGAGCGCCATTCACGACATCCAGCGAGCGGACGGTGGTCGCGCCGCGCTCGTCTTTCACGGCACGGAAGCGAGCAGCGAGACGGGGGATCCGGGGGTGACGCTGCTCGACGCGCTGAACCCAATTTCCGCAAAATCGCGCTTCTTTGGTGGCTTGTTCTTGGAGGGACTGCGATGATCGCGCGTGACGTGTTGGTCGCCCGTAGGCTGGGCGCACCGCGCCGCCCCCGTGTTTTGGGAGCTTTGGCCGGCTCACTCGGCTTCGTTCTTTCGTTGAGCTCCGTGAGCGCTGCGGAGTCGCCCGGCGCGACGGCTCTGCCGTCCGCAGACGCCAAGGCGGGAGCCCAGGTCGAGGCAAAGGCCGAACCCTCCGCGAGCGAAGCGGGCACCGCTGCTTCGGAAGCTGCACCCGCGCCGGGTGAAGCCGTTGAATCCGACGCATCCGCGAGTGGCTCTGGCTGGGTCACCAAGCCCACGAACCCCCCAACTCCCGGGAACACCGCGCCCGAAGAGCCTCGGGACGAGGCGGACGCTGCGTCGCCCTCAGCCGCACCTGCAGCGCCTCCGGCCAAGAAGAGCACTCCGAAGCGTAGCGCTCGCTACGCGCTGCCCGAGTCCACGGAGACGGCCACAGAAGCTCCGCCGGCCGACTACGAGGCGCTACCGCTCGGGCGTCACCAAGAGCACTGGGTCGTTTCGGCGGGTGCGCGTGTGAGCTGGCTCGGGGACGAGGCGTTCGATCCCTTTTCGGAAGAAGACGCGTTTTCGCAGGTGAGCCTCGCGGCGGGACGCGTGCTGGTGGCGGAGGATCGGCTGAGCTTGGCCGTGCTCGGTGTGCTCGAGGCGGGCGAAGCGGAAGCCTATGCGCGCAGCATGAAGGCGGACTACAGCTCGCTGCGCTTCGCGTTGTCGCTCGAGGGCCGTTACCATCTGCGAAGCTGGCTCTACGGCTACGCGCGGCTCGCACCTGGCGCGCTGCGCGCCGAGGCGTCGCTCGAATCCCCGGAGCTCGCCACGTACGAGGCCGCGGCGTGGAGCGCGTCCGTGGACGGCGCGCTGGGCGCCGCGGTTCGCATCATCGGCGCGCGGGACGGGAGCAAGCGCTCGCCGCGCGTGTGGCTGTTTGCCGAAGGCGGCTACGGCTGGGCCGCTTCGCAAGAGCTGTCGCTCGAAGCGACGAGCGGCTCGCCGCCGCGCGCCGAACCCATCGAGCTCGGTGAGCTCGACCCGAGCGGCGGCTTCTTGCGCTTGGGCGCGAACCTCACGTTTTGAATCGGCGCGGAGTGCACCTTCGTGCGGACTTTGCGGCTCTTTCGTGAGCCCAACGCCGCACGAAGGTGACCCCAAAAATCCCCCACCCCAAGTGTGCTTGGGGCATGCGTGCCGCGCGAATGCGCGCGCTTGCGGGGGCTTCGAGGGGCGTTCTCTCGGCTGTTTTTCGGGCGCGGCTCAGGCGAGCGCGGCTTCGACCTGGGCGTAGTCCGGCTCGTTCGTGATTTCGGGGACCAGCTCGGAAGAGAGCACCTTGCCGTCCGCGCCGACGACGATGACTGCGCGCGCCGTGAGACCCTTGAGCGGGCCGTCCACGATTTCCAAGCCGTAGTCTCGAGCGAAGCTCGCGCGGAACGAAGACAGCGGCACGACGTGGTCGAGGCCGTCCGCTTCGCAGAAGCGGCTCTGCGCGAACGGGAGATCGGCGCTGACGGCGAGCACCACCACGTCCCCACGCCCACCGAGCTTGGCGTTGAAGCTGCGCGCGGTGGCTTGGCACACGCCGGTGTCGTAGCTGGGGTTCACCGTCAGCACGACCTTCTTGCCGGCGAAGTCCGCCAGGCTCTTTTCCGACAGGTCTTTGGCGACCAGCGTGAAGTCCGGCGCCTTTGCGCCGACGGCGGGCAGGTTGCCGCTCGTGTGTACGTCGTTGCCCTTGAATTTGGTCGTGGCCATATCTTCTCGATTCCTTTCGGGACGACGTGTGTAGCGCCGCGCGCCGCTGGCGGCGAGCCTCCCGTGGTGCTCCGGGGCGGCCCAGGGCGCCGTCGGCTTGGTTTTCCGTCCGGATCGCGGCTAACAATCGTCACCAATGGCGGGTGACATCGATCCACGCGGCGCGCGACTCTCCGAGCTGAATCGCGAAGCGCTCGCCGGGGGCGGGCCGGCGCGCATCCAGAAGCAACACGAGGCGGGCAAGCTGACGGCGCGCGAGCGCATCGACGCGCTGCTCGACCCTGGCAGCTTCGTCGAGCTGGACCGCTTCGTCACTCACCGCGCCATCGACTTCGGCATGGCCGAGCAGAAGGTGCTGGGCGACGGCGTGGTGACCGGTCACGGCACCATCGACGGGCGTCTGGTGTACGTGTTCGCGCAGGATTTTACCGTGTTCGGCGGCTCGCTCTCGGGCGCCCACGCACAGAAAATCATCAAGCTGCAAGACCAAGCGCTCAGCGTGGGCGCGCCTCTCGTCGGCCTGTGTGACTCGGGCGGGGCGCGCATTCAGGAGGGCGTGGAGTCCCTCGGTGGGTACGCGGAAATCTTCTACAGAAACACGATTTCGAGCGGCGTCATCCCGCAAATCAGCGCCATTTTGGGCCCCAGCGCGGGCGGCGCGGTGTACTCGCCGGCGCTCACGGACTTCGTGTTCATGAGCGAGGGCACGAGCTACATGTTCGTGACCGGGCCGGACGTCGTGCGCGCCGTGACGCACGAAAAGGTCACCAAGGAGGAGCTGGGCGGCGCCATGACGCACGCCTCGAAGAGCGGCGTGTGCCACTTCGTCGCGCCGGACGACGAGGCCGTGCTCGCCGGCATTCGCAAGCTGCTCGGCTTCATTCCGAGCAACAACGCCGACGACGCGCCGCTCGGCGCGACGGACGATCCGATCGATCGCGATCTTTCGTCGCTCGATTCGTTCGTTCCGCTGGAAAGCGACAAGCCGTACGCCATGGCGGAGCTCATTCGTCAGGTGGTGGACCACGGCGATCTCTTCGAGGTGCACGAGCACTTCGCCAAGAACATCGTGGTCGGCTTTGCGCGCATCGGCGGTCGCCCGGTGGGCGTCGTGGGCAATAACCCCGCGCACCTGGCCGGCGTGCTGGACATCGCTTCCAGCACCAAGGCGGCGCGCTTCGTGCGCTTTTGCGACTGCTTCAACATTCCGCTCGTCACCTTCGTGGACGTTCCGGGGTTTTTGCCCGGCGTGGATCAAGAGCACCGCGGCATCATCGCGAGCGGCGCCAAGCTGCTCTACGCCTACTGCGAAGCCACCGTGCCGAAGCTCACCGTCATTACGCGCAAGGCGTACGGCGGGGCCTACGACGTGATGAGCAGCAAGCACATCCGCGGAGATTTGAACTTGGCCTTCCCCAGCGCGGAAATCGCGGTGATGGGCCCGGACGGCGCCGTGAACATCATTTTCCGGCGCGCCATCGAGCAAGCAGCGGATCCGGAGGCGGAGCGCGCGCGCTTGGTCGCCGAGTACAAGGAGCGTTTCGCGAGCCCGTACCACGCGGCTGCGCTCGGGTTCGTGGATGAGGTCATTCATCCGCGCGACGTGCGCCGCAGGCTCGCGCGCGGCTTGGAGGTGCTGCGCACCAAGCGCGCGAGCCTTCCGCCGAAGAAGCACGGCAACTTGCCGCTGTGAGCGGCGCGCCGCGTTTTGGCGAAGAAGCACGGCACGTTTGCCGTGAGCGGCGCGCGCGTTTGGCGAAGGAGCACGGCACGTTTGCCGTGAGTGCGTTCGTCCACCGGTTGTCCACATGTTCGTGGGTGACGGAGAGGTCCACGTTTCCGGGAGATGACGCGCGTCGCGACGAAGAGCGCCTCCCCTCACGCGGCGTTTCCATTAAGGGCGGGGATGCCCACGCCGTAGCCAACGTGGGGCAAAGTGAAGAGGCTCGCGCGTGATGTGCCTTCCAAGGTTTGCGTTGCTTTCGGAGTGTTCGCGGCGGCGCTCGCTCTGGGGTGCCAGCGCGACCACGACGACGCGGAGAGCTCGCTCGACGCGGCGCGCTTCACCGTCGGAAGCAGCGCGCCCACCCGCGAGTGGGTCGAGGCGGAGCTCGAGGCGTACTACCTGGAGCACCGCGAGCACTTTCGAGAAGAAACGATCGTGAGCTTTCGCGCGGTGCGCGTCGGCGAGCGAGCCTCGCACTCGGCGCCGGGGCGCGCGGAGCTGCTCGTCGACGTGCTGGAGAGCGGCGGGGACGCGAGCCCGCTGGTCGCTTCCGCAGAGCTGCTCCGCGGCGACGAGGAGATGTCGCTGGTCGAGGTGCGTCGTGAGTACGGCGCGGAGTTCGCCACGGAGCTCGCGCGCGCGCCTCTGGGGCGCTGGAGCGGTCCGCTCGAAGCGCGTGCGGGGGCGTACGTGGTGCGAGTGGCGGCGAAGATGCCCGGCAGGTTGCCGGCGCTGGACGATGTGCGCGCGGAGGTCGTTCTTGCCTACGAAAAAAAGCGCTCCGCGGCGAGGCGCGTGGCCATAGCTCGAGGGAACGCTGCGGAGCGTGGCTCGGCGAGGGCTCTCGGGCGTCTGACGTCGAGGTAAGGGACTCGTCGGCCTCCCGCGGCGCGCGTCAGCGCAGCACGACCAACGCCAGGAGAACGAGGGTGACGAGGGCCATGCCTGCCAGCACGGCGCGGCCCTTCTTTGCGGCGCCGGTGTCGTAAGCATGGAGAGCGCGACCGAGCTTCACGACGTTCATGAGGCGCGCCCTCACGGCTTCATCGGCTGCGTGCAGAGCGTCGAGCCGGGAGCTCTCCACGGAAAACAGCTCACCGCGCGTCTCGAGCACGCGTTGGCCGACCGTGACCAGCGCTCCGCGGCGTTCACGCTCTGCAGAGCCGAGCCCTTCGGTTCGTTGCGCCAGCTCGCCGCGGCCGCGCGCGCCGACGTGGCGTACGTCGTCTTCGACCTGACGCGCGATGCGGTCGACGGTGGCGAGCTGGGCCTCGGCGTCGCGTAAAATGCCCGCGAACTGGTCTCGTTCGGCGGCGAGGCGCGCGGTTTCCGGCGCGAGCGCGGCTTCGCGCGCGTCGAGCTCGGCGAGCCTTGCGGCGAGCTCCCGCGGGAGCGCGCCGCCGGCCGGTCCCAGCTTTTGACGCGCGACGTCGAGCACTGCGCGCCGCTCGATTTCGATGCGTTTGCTCTGCGCCTCGTGACGACTCCGTACCTCGGCCGCACGCGCGGCGACCTCCTGCGCACTCCGAACCGCCTCCGCGGCGATGGCTCGTTCTCGTGCGAGTGCGTCTCTGCGCGCGTTGAGCTCCGAAAGCGACCCTTCGAGGCCTGCTTGGGCTTTGCCCAGCGCGCTCTCGCGGTCTCTTGCGAGCGCTTCGATGCGCTCGAGCTCGGCGAGCAAGCCGCGGCAGCGGTCGTTTCGTTCCAGGGCAGAGCGGCAGTGCAGCGCGAAATCCACCAGGAGGTCGTCTCTGCGCGCCTCTGCTGCGCGGAGCTCGGCTTGCGCGGCTGCGGCCAGCGCTCGGAGCTCGCGCTGGCGTTGCCAAACGCGCAGCGCGTAGAGCGGCATGAGCAAAGTGCCGTCGGGCGCTTGCCCAAAGTCCGCGGTGATCGTGATTTCGAGCGGGTCGAGCCGCAGATCGTCTTCGTGCGGAGTGACGCCGGTGGGCCACGCGCGCGCCGCGCTGGGTCCGTTCGCGACCGCCTCCGCCCAATGCATGCCCGAGTTGCGTCGCCGCGGTGGTGGTGCGGACGAAGGGTGCGGCGCGAGCGACGTCGAAAGCTCGAACGCGAGGTCCGTGGCTCCCGGATCCAGCAGGAGGTCCACTTCGTTGGTCGGCGGACGCACGGAAGCGTGGCTTCGTGGTCGCTCGCTCCCACGGCCCGGCACGAGCGAGAAGTCGCCCGACGCGGGCGACACGCTCTGGGTCGCCGAAGAGCGCGACATGGGTGCCGGGGTCGACGGGCGCTGGGGCGCGTCGTCGAGCACCAGATCCGGCACCTCCTCGAAGGGCGGCTTGGCGGACATTTCTCCGATCTCGGGGAGGGTGCCGCTCCTTCCCCAGCGGAGCAACGCCCCCCTCTCGCGGCAGCCTCTGGAAGCTTCGAGCGAGGGCTTCGGCCAGGCCCTGGACAAGCTACGCCTCGTGGAGTACCTCACCCAAAGACACGCCGTCTTGTGGGCTCACCAACAGCGCACCTCGAACCCCGCCAGGCCCGGAAGGGAGCAACGGTAGAGGAGAGCGGGTGTGGTGGGCCCTTCTCCTTTTTGTGCGACTTGGAAGAGCGTGGGGCGCGGAGAGCTTGCGGCGCACGAGCGCGCACTCAGGTGCCGAACATTTCGACCAGCGCGCCGTTGTGCGCGAGGCTCGCGTCGAGGGCGTAGAAGCAGAGCGTCTTGGCGACGTCTTCGGGCGACATGCGCGCTGGCCAGCGGCTGCCAGCGAGCATGTCCGTATCCACCGCTCCAGGGAGCAGCGCGCACGTCATGAGACCGGTGTCCGAGAGCTCTTCGGCGAGGCACTTCATCAGGCCACACACGCCCCACTTGCTCGCGTTGTAAGCGGCTTGCTCGGCCGTCCCCGACGTGGCGGAAATGCTGGAGACGAAGAGGATGCGCCCGGCTCCGCGCGCCAACATGACCGGCAAGAAGGCCCGCGTGACGCGAAACGGACCGGTCAGGTTGACGTCGAGCTGACGCTGCCAGCTTTCGTCCGTCAGCGACGCCACCGGAGCGCGCTCGACGATACCCGCGTTGTTCACGACCACGCTGGGCGCGCCCAGCTCTTCGGAAATGGCGGTGGTGGCTTCCGTGATGGACGCGGGGTCGAGCAGGTCGCACTCGAAGTGACGAAAGCGCGCCCCGCGGCTCGAGAGGAGCTCTTCCGTTTCCTTCGCGGCGGCCGACGAGCGACCCAAAAGCGCCAGCGTGAGGCCGCGTTCTGCGAGGGCGAGCGCGGTGGCGCGCCCCACGCCGCGACTCGGGCCGCTGACCACCGCCACGCTCACGTGATGCTCCCGCTACGCGTGACGTCCACGCCGGCCGCGCGCAGGAGCGGCTCCCAGCGGGCCGGATCCTCCAAGCAGCCGCGCGCCACCACCGAAACGGCGCGCGCCGTGGACTGCACGGGCCCGCGTGCGCGCAGACACGCGTGATTCAGGACGAGGCGCACGCAGACGCCGCGCGCGCCCGCGTCCTCCATCAACGAGTCCGCGATGGCGGGTGCGATGGACTCTTGGAGCGTGAGGCGCCGGCTGTGCGCGTCCACCAGGCGCGCGACGGTGCCGAAGCCCACGACGCGCGTGCCGGGCACGTACGCCACCGTGGCGGTGCCTTCGGCCACCAAGAGGTGGTGCGGGCAAACCGTCACGACGCGCAGCTCGTCGAGGAGCACGGGATCTTCGCTTTCGCTCGGCGTCGCGGGGGAGGAGCCTTGCGAAAGCAGGCTCTTCACGTCCACGCCGTAGCCCGAGAGTAGCTCGTCCGCGAACGCGTCCGTGACGCGCGCGGCCGTTTCTCCGAGCTCGCTTTCCTTGGCGGGATCGTGCCCGAGCGCCACGAGGAAGCTCCGAATGGCAGCGCGTGCCGCGTCTCGATCCACTGCCATGACGCCCGGCTCAGTATGGGGGCCTGTGTTTGCTTGCCGCAAGGGGAGCTCGGTCACGACGGCCAGATCAAGATGACGAGCTTGGTCAGGAAGAAATCCGCGATGAAGATGGCGATGGAAATGACGACCACCGTGCGCGTGGTGGCGTTGCCCACGCCGGCCGTGCCGCCGCGCGTGATCATGCCGAAATGGCAGCCCACGAGCGCGATGATGGCGCCGAAAAACGGGGTTTTGATGAGCCCCGCCATGAAATCCATCATGGTGACGGACGACAGCGCGCTCTGGAAAAAGAAGCTCGACGGAATGTCGAACTCGATGTCCGAAATGAGCATGGCGCCGCCCACACCGAGCACGAGCGCCATGCCGCCGAGCATGGGCATGACGAGCGTGGTGGCGACGAGGCGCGGCCAAACCAGCTTTTTCAGCGGATCCGCGCCGAGCGCGCGCACGGCGTCGATTTGCTCGGTCACGCTCATGGAGCCCACCTCGGCCGCCATGCCGGCGCCGATGCGACCCCCGACGATGATCGCCGTGAGCGTGGGCGCCAGCTCGCGCGCGAAGCTCAGGGCGATGACGCGCGGCGTATACTCCATGCCGCCGAACTTGCGCAGGCCGAAGGCGAACTGCACCGCCATGACCATGCCGATGAACACGGACGAGACCACGACGATGCCGATGGAGGCTACGCCCACGGCCTCGAGCTGCGCCAAAATGGCCTTGCCCTCGAACGGGCGCCGCAGCCCGGCGCGCACCGACCCCACCAACATTTCGGAGACCGCGCCGAGGTGCCCCACGAGCGCCTTGGCGCGTTCCAGGTGCCGGTAAACGAACGTGGGCTCGGGCGGAGAACGAAAGCTCTTCTGCCCTCCGCTCGACGTCGGATCGCTGCCGAGCGGCGAGGAGGGGCGATCGAGCGGCTCGCCGGGAGGTGTCACTCTGCGCCCTCGCCGACGGTGCGGAAGCTCTCCACGAAGCGCCGGAACTCCGCGCGCCCGGCGTCGCCGGTGGCGGGGTTCGCGATGCGGACGAAGTCGTAGACGCAGCCGTCCTTTTTCAGCACGACCACGGAGTAGCGCTGGGGAACGCCGTCCAGCTTGGCGAAAAGATCGGTCTCGAGCGCCTCGCGTCCGTCCAACGTGAAGGTGCGCTCGCTCTCCTCCGTGCGGTCAGTGAACTGAAGAAAGAGGTGCTGCGTGAGCGCGCGCAGCGGCACGTCGTCGCCGTCTCGACCGCAGCGCGCGCCGACGGCGACCGTCGCCTGCCCGGAGTCGTCGCGGAACGCGATGAGCGCTTCGTCCGTTTCGATGGCACGCCAGCTGGGCGGGGGCGGCCCGATGCGAAAGGCGACTTCGTCGTTCTTGAACATTTGGCCGTCGTACTTGGCGCCGGCACAGCCGCCGAGCGCCGTCACCAGGAGCGCACAAACCGCGAGCCCGTAGGGCAACGCGCGCACGTTCGTGGGGACGCGGAGCCCGGGCGTCACGAGCCCGCCCGTCGTATCGGTCCAGGACATCGGCCCGACACTAGAGCGCCGCGCGGCTCGCCGGAAGTGCCCGAGCCGCTCGAGCGAGCTCGCGGCCGGCATCTCGCTCGCGCCGCAGGTGCGACGGCTCGTCGCTCGCGACGCGCTTTGCGGCGGGTTCGGTTCTTCACGGGGTCGAGGTTTTTCCGGACGTCGATTCACGCTACAGCCAAGAACGCTCCACCCGAGGTGGGCGCAGGCGCACCCGCATGATTCCGCTCTACGACAACAACCCCAAGCGCGGCGCCGCGGCCATCACGTGGGTGCTCATCTGCGCGAACGTGGCGGTGTTCATCGGTCAGCTCGTGCTCGGGCTCAGCGGAGCCGTGTGGGTCGTTCCTGGCTACGGCCTGGTGCCGGCGCGCATCACGTTCGATCCGGCGGGCGAGGCGTTTACGGTGCTCACCAGCATGTTCATGCACGGGGACTTCGGTCACCTGGGCTGGAACATGCTGTTTTTGTACATCTTCGGGGACAACGTCGAGGACGCGCTCGGTCACCTGCGTTACGCGCTGTTCTATTTGGCGTGCGGCCTGGGCGCCGCCGCGACGCAGTACTTCATCGATCCCGGGAGCCACGTACCCATGGTGGGCGCGTCGGGCGCCATCGCTGGCGTGCTCGGCGCTTACCTCGTGCTCTACCCGCGAGCGCCCGTCGCCGTGCTCAACCCCATTCCGTTTCTTTGGCTTCTGATGGGTCCGTTTTTGGCTCTGCCGGCTTGGTTCGTCGTGGGCGAGTGGTTCGTGGGCAACGTCGTGGGCGGTCTGGGCAGCTTGGGTCAAAGCGGCGGCGGCGTCGCGTTCTTCGCGCACATCGGCGGCTTCGTGGTGGGCCTCTTGGGCATCAAGCCGCTGCTGGTTGGACGCACCGCGCGTCCCTCGGGTCGTTGGACGAGCTTTCAAGCGCCGCCGCGCCCCGCGCGTCGCGAGCGGGTTTTCTGGCGCGACGACCAGCGCGGTGGCGGCCCCTTCTGGAAGTGACCGCGCCAGCGTTTACGACGGACGCCACGAGGTTTCGAGCGCTCATGGAGCTGCGCGAGGGGAGGAGCGGCCCTCGCCCGTGCGACGTAGTGCGGGAGCACCGCGCGGCGACGGACCTCGCCTTCCCCCACCAAGGAACGCGGTAGGCAGCCTCCGAGCCCGACGAGCGGGGGGCCCCAACGCCGATGAGCTCAGACGCCGATGAGCTCAGACGCCGATGAAGAGACGGTGCGCGAAGTTGCGCTCGAGGCGCGCGCGAAGCACTTTGTCCGCGGCGGTTTCGATGTCGTACTCGACGCGCTTGAACTCGAAGCGGCGCACCTCGGAGTCGTAAATGACGAAGCTGGCGCGGTTGTCGTAGTCCCGCGGCTGCCCCACCGAGCCGATGCTCACGATGTACTTGCGGTCGGACTCCAGCGTGAAGTCCACCGGGGGGAGCTCCTCCACCGTGGTGGGCGTCAGCGCGAACACCTTGCACAGGTGTGAGTGACCAATGAGCGTGATGTGGCCGAGCTCGCCGAAAATGGGCAGACACTCGCGCGCCTGCTCCGGCGCGAAGATGTACTCGAACTCCTCGAGGCGCACCGGCGAGCCGTGACACAGGTGCACGTTGAGCTCGTCCAGCGTGACCTTGTAAGGCAGGCCCCGCAGCCACTCCATGTTCTCCGGAGAGAGCATTTGGGCGTGCGTGTCGAGCGCGTGGCGTGCGGCCTCGTAGTAGTACGAGTAGTCCATCCGTCCGGCCACGGCGGCGTCGTGGTTGCCGAGGATGGTGGCCTTGGCGAGTTTCCTGATGATGTCGGAACACTCGTTGGGGGAGCCGCCGTAACCTACGGTGTCTCCCAGGCAGTAGTACGCATCCACGGACGAATGCTCGAGCACCTCGAGCACCGCGCTCAAGGCTTCGTAGTTGGCGTGAATGTCGCTGAGGACCGCGATGCGCATCGGCTGGGAGGGGGAGAGTATCAGGGTCCCGCGCACCAAAGGGCAAGCCCAGGTCTCGTCACCTAGCTCGTTCTTGGTGGCCTTTGCGGTGAGGCAGTTTCCCCTGAGGCTAGGGTTTGCCGGTCATCGCTCGCCTGCAAGGCGTTTTTTTGGGTGGCCAAGGCCCGAGAGCGGGAGGCGGGGCGACGCGTTCATTTCTGGGCGGCCCTCCACCACGTTGGGCCGGCTCAGGTCGTTCAAGTGGCATGCAGAGTGCCCGCGACGGTGGTAATCACCTCGCGTGAGCGATCACGACGACGATTTCGACACCGACGAGCTCTTGCCCCACGAAGTCGCCGAGGCGCTCGAGGACGTGACGCCGCCGGGTTTCGAGGGTGTTCCGGAGCCCATCGTGGAGCTTTGCCGAGCCTGCGTGGAGTACGTGAAACGCTCCGTGGGCATCGAGCTCGATTACGAGCCGGAAACGCTCTCCTTGGTCGACCACTACGCTCGGGAAGTTCGTGGCACTCTGGAGGGGCGCCCGGAGGTGCTGCCGCTCGTCGCTCAGGCCGTCGGAGCGTACTTTGGTGAGGTGGTGCGGCGCTCGCTGCACGGGTTCTGGCGGCTTCCTTCGCCGAACTATCACGACTGGCAGGTGTGCGGCGTGGCGGCCTTCGTCGCCATCAACCCCATCGGCGTGGGTTTCGACGTGGTGGTGGGTGGCGAGGAGCACGACGGACCGCGCTCTGCGCTGCGCGTGGCTCCCGAAGATCGCGAGCTACTGAGCGCGCGCTTGGCGATGGTGCCGCCGGTGGACGAAACCGAGTACTTTACGCTTTGCACGCGGCTCGAGGTGCTCGAAATCGTGGTGGATACGCTCCACGGCGAGGCCGAGCGCCGCGGCTACGCGGAGGTCGAGTACGGCCCCGAAGATTACGACGCCGAGCTGAAGCCGCTCGGCCTGGCGTAAAGCGCGGGGGCGCGGCGTTTCACTCCGCTGTTCCACTCTGCTGGGCGTCGAGCGCGCCGTTCCACCGAAACTCGCGCGCACAAGGGAGCGTTGCGCTCTTCGCGGCGCAGATCACCGGGCTGGTCGCGGTTCGGCGGCGGTGTCGGCGGTTTTGGCGGCGGGCGCGCTGGTTTCCGTCGTTCCTTCTGCGGCCGGAATGTCGGAGACGCCGAGCACCAGCTTGGCGGGGAGCTCGAGGCTTTGTGAGGTCGACACTCGTTCACCGAGAAAATCACGGTGAAACACGATGTGGCTGCGTTGTGCGGCGCGAAACACGGTGGAAGAGCGCTGAGCGACCCGCGCCACCGGTGTGCGGTCGGCCACGACGAAAACGGGCACTTCCGACGGATTGTCGAGCGTGAGCTCCGCTTCACGTGGACTCCGCGCCCCGAGGAGCTGGCGCTCCTCGGCTTCCGACCACAGGAGCGCCGACGTTTCCGGCGGGAGCTCACCCGGTTTGAAGATGGGCATGGCTGGCGGGATGGAGAGAGCGTCGGATCCCAACGTTGCAAAGCTGGCCACCCGTCGGAGTGAAGTCACTCGAAACGCGAGCTCGCCGCCGTTTACCCAGCGGAACGTGGCTTCGACCGGCAACTCCCCGCTTGGACACAGATCAACACCAGGATCGAGTCGCAAGAGCTCGAGCAAGAGCCGGCACACGAGCACGCCGGACCCGCCCAGCGTCGCGTCGACCGCGGACTCCATCACGACCTCGCCCAGCGGGCTTTGAACGGTGTGCCGCAACGTCGTCAGATCGAAGCGTTTGCCGGCGCCGCCCGGTACGATTTCTCCGTCGAGGAGCGGCGCTACGTCCACGCGCCGCTCCTGGAGCAGCGCGCGCAACGAGCCGCGCGGCGCGACCCGGTAGCTGCGCCCGTCCGGCCACACCACGACGTGGCCGAAGCGATCGAGGCGCGCCATGAGCTGCGTTCCCGCCGGCAGCGTGAAGCTCGGCGACGAAAGCTCCGCGAACATGCGACCGTTCGTCGTCAGACGGATGCGCAGGGTCGGTTGCGTGAAGAGCGTCTTGATTTCCGGGCTCTTTCCGGCGTCCGCTCTCGAATCGAGACGAGGCGGCGCGGCGTCTGGCTTGCTCGGCAGAGTCACCTCACGCGTTTCCACGCCCGGCCACACGAACTCGGCGCGCAGCTCGACGCCGCCGACGTCGCGCTCGAGGCTCGCTTCGTTCGGCAGCTCGCGGTCGTTCGGAAACGGCCGCGGCGGGAGTGTGGGCGTCGGGCTGGCAGAGCTGCCGGGTCGCGCGTCCGTGCGCGCCTCGCGCCCCGGCGCGAGCGGCGCCGGCAAGATGCTCGCGTTGGGGCTCTGCTCGCTGCCGACCGGACCCGTGCCTTCACGCGAGCGCTCCTCGCAAGCGAGGAGCGCCGACAGAGCGAGCGCGAGCGCGGCGACCGAGCCCTTCATGGCCCGCTCAGTGTCGACGAAGCAGCGCCCGCTGGCAAAGCCACCCCTGCCGGGCGGCGCGTTCGCCACTCACGGCTCCGTAACGACACGACGCAGGAGCAGGGCGTCCTCCCCGTCCGAGTAGTAACGGGGCCGCCTGCCCACGGCCGAAAAGCCCGCAGCTTCGTAGAGCGCGAGCGCAGGGGCGTTGGAGGGGCGCACCTCGAGGTAGATGGCCGTGGCGCGAGCGGCGCGCGCCCGCGCGCAGAGGTCGTGGACGAGCGCGCGCGCGAGCCCACGCCGGCGGAGCTCCGGGTGCGTGGCCAAGTCGAGCAACTCGATTTCGTCGGCGACGTGCCACGCGAGAAGAAACGCGCAGGGCGTGCCGCCTGCGTGCTCGCGCGCCACGAGGAGGAGCGCCTGGGGTCGCTCGAGCTCCGCCGCGACGTCGACGTCGAGCGCGGCCTGCCGCGCGAGCGCGCTGACGGCCTCTGCGTCTTCGGACGTGCAGCGTTCGACGACCAGGCCCACGTTAGCTCGCGCTCCTCGAGCGCAGGGCGGCGCGCGCGCGTGACGCCACCGCGGGCGCGTCCAGCACGAGCCTGAGCGAGCCGTCACCGCGCCGCACCGCGCCCGCGTAGGGGCCTGCGCGTTGCACGAGGCCTGCCACGGGGTACACGACGCGGCTCTCCAGCGCCCCTACGCTCTCCACACCCAAAAAGACAGGATTCATCCCGAGCACCGAGAGCTCGATCCACGTGCGAGTCTGCGCTGCGCTGGGTAGGCCGAGCAGATCGCCGAGCAGGAGGCTGGGCTCTCGATCGTTTTCTGCCGACAAGCGGCGTGCGTACTCGGCGGGTAGCGCGAAGGTGGTTCCGCCCGCGCGCAGCCACAGAAGCTCCGTGGCGCTGCCGGCCAAGGGCAGCTCGAGCACTGCTTCGAAGCCTTGCTCGGGGCGTGAGTGCAAGGTGAGCGAGCCGCCCAGCGAGAGCAGGGTTTGGTGCGCGAGGTCGAGACCGACGCCGCGCCCGGCCAGCAAATCTGCCGGCTTTTGAGTGGTGAGGCCGGGCAGGGCCAAGAGCGTCAGGAGCTCGCCGTCGGAGGCGAAGCCCACGTCTTGCCCCGCGTCCATCCCCAACTTGCGCGCCGTCTCGCGGAGCGCCTCGACGTCGACGCCGCGTCCGTCGTCCGACACGGCGATGCGCAGTCTCCCGGCGACGCGCGCCGCCGAGAGCTCGAGCCGTCCGCTCGCCGGTTTGCCGGCCTTTCGGCGTTCTGCTTCCGGTTCGATGCCGTGCGCTACGGCGTTTCGTACCAGCTGCGCCAGCGCCTCCACGACCTTGTCGTCCAGCGGGCGCAAAACGGGCGTTTCGTCGCCCGAGGTCACGAGCGTGACGCGCTTTCCGAGGAGCGCGGCCTGCTCCGCCAGGCCGCGCGTTGCGCGCTCGAAGAGCGCCGCCGCCGTCGTCGTACGCAGTCCGGTGAGCTCCGCGTACAAGTCCCGCGCGCCGGAGTCGAGCTCTGCCACCGCGCGGCGCACGGTGAAGCCGCCGCGCTCGCTGGTGACGGCGATCGCTCCCAAAGCACGCGCCACTTCCACGGCGCGCGCCACGAGCTCCCCGTCGCTCGCTTCTCCGGCGCTCCGTCGCGGCAGGTCGAGGAGCGCCGCGCGGAGGAGACGGAGCCGCGACGCGCCGGCGTACGCCAGCTCCACCAGAGAGCGCAGCTCTTCTTGCACCGCGCCGAGCTCGGCCAAGCGATCGAGCGCGCGATCGACCGCGGCCACGGCAACGCGGAGCTCTCCGGACGCGGGCACGTTGCTGGGCGCGCGAGCGCCCTCGGGGGGACGCGTGCCCCGGTGACGGTCGGCGAGCGCGCGCAGCGTTTCGAGCCCGCGCGCCGGATCCTCCAACAAGAGCCCCAGCACCGCCCGGTGCCGCGAAAGCTCGCCCGAGAAATCTCGGGCAGCTCGCCCGCTGCGGGGCGCTTCCTTCAGGCGTCCCTCGAGGCCGTGGCAAAACCAAGCCATGGCGTCGTCGCCGACACCCGCTGCTGCGCTCTTCAGGCCGTGCACCGCGCGGTACGCTGCGTCAAAGGCGCCCTCGGGACGCTCGGCCATCGCCAGCGCCAAATCCAAGTCAGCGAGGCGCCCGTGAATGGAGGCGACGTATTCGTCGCGGTAGCGCTCGTCGACGGGCAGCGCGGAGAAACCCCGCGGAGGCTCGGGCCAGCGCGTCGACAAGGGCGGCTTGCCGTCGCGCAGGCGCGTGGCTGCCTCGCTCGAGACGTCGCGCGCCACGGCGAGCGCGCCGTCGTCGCCTTGCCGGAGGCGCGCTTCGAGCTGCGCCAAGACGAGCGAGAGCTCGACGTAGCCCGCCATGGCGGTCGCGCCGCGCAGCGCGTGCAGCGCCGCGCGAGCCTCGCCCTCCGTGCTGCTTGCTGGGGAGAGGTGCGGAAGGCGGCCTTCGATCTCGTCGGCCAAGATTTGGTCGAGCTCGGGATCGCCGCTCACGTTGGCTCCTACCGCTCCCGCTCGTCTTCGTCTTGTCCGTAGATTTCGTCCAAGACCCCGAGCAACGGTTCGAGCAACGGCTGCAGCGAGCGCAGCGCCAACTTGGCGCCGTCGCGTGAGGCGAGCTGCGACAGCGCCCCCACCAAGCCCTTGGCGTGCTCTGCCGCCAGAGCGAGCAGGGGCGCCAGCGCCGGATCCGTGCCCGTCGCGCCCTCGATGGCTTCGCCGAGCTCGCGGAGGGCTTGGTCCACCTCGCCGAAGCCTTCGTGCAAAGCCGATGAGCTCTGCGCGACGCTGCCGAGCTCCGCCGTGAGGGCGGAGGCTGCGTCGCGCAGCTTTTCGCGATCCCGATCGAGCTGATCGAGCAGAGAGAGCAGCTCGTCCAGCCCTTCGATGCCTTGCACGGCGCGCGAGCGCACCTCCTCCGAGAGGCGCAAGAGCACGGAGCTCGAAGCGTCCGCCATGCGCGAGCCTTCGAGCCCCGCGTTCAGCGCGAGCAACCGTACGGCTTCGAGCGACTCGCGCGTCGCCGAAGCTGCGCTGCGCACGTCGCGGGCGCGGGCGAGCAGCGTGCGCACCAGCGCGGTGACGTGCTCCGCGCTCGCCGCCCGCTCGCCGAGGGCGCCCGCGAGGGAAAACGCCCCGTCACGCGCCGCGGTGACTCGGCGCTCCACTTGGTCGAAGGCGGCGAGCACCAGCGCTACCTCGCTGGCCGCGCGCCGGGCTTTGCCGGGCGCCCGCAGGGTTTCTCGCAGGGCTTTGAGCAGGTGGTCGGCGGCGCTCACTCGTGCCTCTCCTCCGCGAGGTCGTCTCCTCGACTATCACTCGGAACGGCCGCGCCGTCTCGGCTTTCGTCGCGCCCGCGACTTTGTGACAGCGCCGCGCGCTGGAGCGCGCCGAGGTCCACCGGCGGTACGTCCTGATCGTCGAAGCGAACGGCGCCGCTGGGCGTCACCTCGAACAGCCCAGTCGCCACCGAGACGACGCCGACGAGCGCCAGAAGTTGGCCCCCGATTTCGCACACGAGCGCAGAAGCCGGCTTGCGGCTCGGAGCCCCGCCCGGGGGCGGAGTGACCCGGTGCGTCGACGGCGTCTCGTCCGGAGCCTCCGCCGCGCGCGTCAGCCTGGCCCACGTGGCGGCGGCGATCACACGACCTTCGAACCACAGCATGTCGAGCGCCGTGCCGGGTACGGCCGACAGGCGTGGATTGTCGAGCACCGCCAGCGCGTTCTCCGCGGGCACGAAGCGAAGGCTCGCGCCGGTGTCGATGATGACACCCCCGACGCGCGCGCTGCTCGCTCGGTTCTCTGGAGCGACCATGGCCCTACGCAGCACGCCGCCGGATCAGGCGCGCGTTCAAGAGCTGGTAGAGGATTTTGCAGATTTCGAACGAGCTGCCGTGGGCGGCGTCGACCACCTCACCGACCGTATTTTCGCCGTCGATGAGGTCCAGCACCGAGCGCTCCGTGGCCGTGAGCTTGCCTTGGTCGCGCATTTTCTCGATGGCCAGATCGTCCCGGAACAAAACGTCCGTGAAGTCGAAGCTGCCTTCGATGAGGCGCCACTCGTCGACGCGACGGAAGCCTTCCATCATGAGCCCCACCGTCGGCAGAGCCAGCTTGGCCTTTTCCGCCATGGCGTTCTCGGCGTTGTGGAGGAAACGGAACCGCCCGGTCCGCCAGCGCACGATTTCGTAGATGAGCTCGGAGGTTTGCTGCGTGAGCGCGCGAGAGAGATCTTCTTCGCTCACGATGCGCTCCTCCACGAGGTAGTCGCCCAGCACGCGCGTGTCGCCCTTTTGACGAGCGCGCAGAGCCTCGTCCAGCTTGGCGCGCGTGACGGCGCCGTTTTCCACCAGGTACCGGCCGAGCAAGAACTCCTCGGGCAGCCCGGTGTACGTGGCGAAATCAAGATCCCCGTTGCGGATGTAGAGGACCACCTGGGACTTGCTGCTGGACACGGTGAGCGCGCCCGACTGCCGCTGCACGTCGAGCACTTGCAGGATTTCGGAGATTGAAATCACCGACAAATCACCCGACAGCACTTCTCCGGCCTGCTCGCCGAAGTCCACCGTGCGCAGGATTTCCGACAGCTTGCGGACGTGGTCCGCGTCGATGGCGCGACCCAGAGCGTCGCGCAGCGTGGCGGCAGAGACGCCGTGTTTTCCGAGCTCCGGCGCGAGCAGCTCCGAGAGCGTTTCGGCCAAGGACTCGGCCGCGTCCAAGCGACGCGTCGAGGTGAGGCTTGGGCGTGAACCGGGGTCCTCGTCCGCCTCGTTCGAGAGCGCTCTGGTTTCGTCCGGGCGGCGTCCGCCTTCGGCGCTCTTCTGCAGCGCGCTTTCGATGACGGCGACGAGGCCGCGCGCGTCGAACGGCTTGGTGATGGCGTCGAGCGCGCCGGTTTGCTCCACGAACTTGCCGCGGATGCGGTCGCCCTTGGCGCTCATGAGCACGACGGGCAGATCGGCCATGTCGGGCCGCTTGCGCATTTCACGGCAAAACACGTAGCCGTTCATGCGCGGCATCACGAAGTCCACCAGCACGAGATCCGGTCGGTCGGTGGACAGCCGCTGGAGCGCCTCCACGCCGTCGGCGGCGATGAGCGTTTCGTATTCGCGTCGCTCCAAAATGGAGGCCACCACCTTTCGAATGGTGGGGCTGTCGTCGACGATGAGAATGCGGGCGCCCATCGGGGATAGAGAATCCTGCCGAACGGCCCACTCGAGGGCAAGCCTGGTTCGGTTCGTGCCTTACTCGGCGAAAATGGTGAATGTGTCGACGATGCGGTCGTTCACGTCTTTGAAGTAAGCGGCGGCTTTCTTCGGGTTGTCGTCGACGTGGAATCGAATGAAGAGCGCGCCGGGTGACGCGACGCCTTCCTCGACCACGCCGTTCTGCTTCCAGCCGTTGCTCGTGTAGTACGAGGCCCACCAGGCGTCGGCGTCGTGCAGGGCGTGATCGAACGGGCGCAGGCTGGCGCCGCCGATCCCCGACACGAAGACGAAGGTTTTGCCCGGACCTACGGTGACGAGATCGTACAGGCCCGTGGCGCCGTGCGCGTCTTCGCGCGAACCGAGCTTGGTGAGGGTGCGCGTGCGCGAGTAGGAGTGCTCGTGGCCGGTGGCGATGAAGGCGCCGGCCTTTTGACACGCCTGGTAGGCGGCCCAGCCGACCTCGTCCGTCTTGGTGCCGACCTGCATGTCCCTCTGGTTCTTGTGCCAGGCGCACACCGACCAAATGGACCGATGAGCCGCGAGCGATTCGCGCAAGAACGTCAGCTGGTCCTCGGAGTCTCGCGCGCATCTCGCGCCGAGCTCGGGCATGCCGATGCACGACTGCACGATGTGCAGGCCGCGAAAGTTGCAGTTTGCGCGTACGCCGGGTTCGCCGGTGCACCTCATGTCCGGCACGCGCGCGGCGCGCGCCGCGATGAGCTTGGCGTAGTCGCTCCAGAGCGGCACGTCGTGGTTCCCCGCGACGGCAAAGTACGGAAACGACGGGCCCAGCACGGCGTCGATGCGCGCCTCCCACGTGGCCGGTTCGTTCACGTAGTCGAAGTCGCCCAGGTGAACGACGGCGGCGGCACCTTCCTTCTTCACCAGGGCGAGCACCTGCTCGCCTTCGATGGTGTTGCCTTGATCGCCGAGGAACGCGACGAGCAGGTTTTTTGGAGTCTTGGTGGGGACCTTCGTGTCCGCTCCGCCGCTCGCGCCCATGCCCCCGAGGTCCATGCCGCCGGTACCGCCGGTGGCCTGGCTCGACTTGCCGCCGGTGCCCGGCGGCAGCGGCACCGCGTCGTCCGTGCGTCGATCACACGCCGAGACCGCCAAAAGGGAGGCCGCCGCCGTGCCGAGCGCCGCGACTCGCATCGATCGTCTCGCTCTGCTGCCTGCTGCGTGCACGTGTTCCTCCCATTCGTCGGCTCGGACGGGGCGGGACGCGGCTTTTCGTGCCGCGCCGCCCGCGAGTCGAGCCGGGTCAGTGTTGCTCGGTGACCCGAATGTTCAGCTCACCGAGCTGCTCATTGGAGACGGCCGTAGGCGCGTCGCTCATGAGATCGGTCGCCTTCTGAGTCTTGGGGAAGGCGATGACGTCTCGCAGGCTCTCGCGCTCCGTGAGCAGCATCACCAAGCGATCCAGTCCCAGCGCGATGCCGCCGTGGGGCGGCGCGCCGAACTTGAGGGCGTCGAGGAGGAAGCCGAACTTGCGACGCGCCTCGTCGCGGTCGATGCCCAGCGCCGAGAACACGCGCTCCTGCACCACCGGATCGTGCAAGCGAATGGAGCCGCCGGCGATTTCGAAGCCGTTCAGCACCAGGTCGTAGCGGTAGCAGAGCACCTTGCCCGGATCCTTTTCGATGAGGTCCAGGCTGTCGTCGTGCGGGCGTGTGAAGGCGTGGTGCGCGGCAGCCCAGCGCTTGGCGTCTTCGTCGTACTCGAAGAGCGGCGGCTCCACGACCCACAAGAAGTTGAAGTCCTTGCTCGCGCCGACCTCGGGGATGAGCCCCAGCTTCTTGCCCAGATACACGCGCAGGTTCGCCATGACGGTGTGCACCTGCTGCGTCTTGCCGCTCTGGAAGACGATGATGTCGCCCTCCTGGGCCCCCACCGCCTCGTTGATGGCGGTCCGGAGCTCGGGCGTCATCATCTTGTTCAGTGGCGTTTGCGTCCACGAGCCGTCCGCGTCCACCTTGGCGCGCGCCAGGCCGCCCGCGCCCATGCTCTTGGCGAGCTTTTCGAGCTCGTCGCCGTCCTTGCGGCTCAGGTTGCCGCTGGCCGGGATGACCATGGCCTTGATGATTTCTGCCGGCAAATCCTTGCGGTACGCGCCGCTCTTGAACTTTTCGGCGATGGGCTGCCAGAAGGGCACGCCGCCGCCGTCGTGGGCCACGACGAGCTCCGTCAAGTCGAAGTGCTTCATGCCGAAGCGCAAATCCGGCTTGTCGTTTCCGTAGTCGCGCATGGAGTCCTCGAACTTCATGCGCGGGAACTTGCCGCCCGGGTAGCGCTCCGTGAGGTCGACGCCGAGCGCCGCCTTCCACACCGCCACCACCAGGCCCTCGACGAGCGTGAAGATGTCGTCCTGGTTGACGAAGCTCATCTCGATGTCGATCTGCGTGAACTCCGGCTGACGATCGAGGCGCGAGTCCTCGTCGCGGAAGCAGCGCACGATCTGGAAGTAGCGCTCGAAGCCCGCCACCATGAGTAGCTGCTTGAAGAGCTGCGGGCTCTCCGCCAGCGCGTAGAACTTGCCGTGGTGGATGCGGCTGGGCACCAGGAAGTTGCGCGCGCCGCCCGGCGTGTACTTCACGAGGAAGGGCGTTTCCACTTCCGTGCAGCCCTGGCTCGACAAGTAGTTGCGCGTGGCCTGGCTGATGGTGTGACGCGCGCGCAGCGCCTTTTGCAGCGGCGCGCGGCGCAAATCGAGGTAGCGGTACTCGAGGCGCACCTCTTCGCGCGTGTCGAGCTTGTCGGTGAGCTCGAACGGCGGCGTCTCGGACTTGTTGAACACGCCGACTTCCAGCACCTCGATTTCGATCTCGCCGGTCGCGATGTGCTTGTTGGCGGCGCTGACGAGCTTGCCTTCCTTCTGGCTGAACTGCTCGCCGCGCGATTTCACGCGACCGCGGATGCCGATCACCCACTCGGAGCGGAGCTGCTCGGCCTTCTGGTGGGCCTCCTTGGAGGCCTCCGGATCGAACACGATCTGCGTCACGCCTTCGCGGTCTCGCAGATCGACGAAGATGAGGGCGCCGTGATCGCGGCGGCTGGCGACCCAGCCGAAAAGGACCACTTCTTTGCCGACGTCGCTGGCACGCAGGGCGCCGCAGTCGTGGGTGCGCTTGAGCTCGTCA
This sequence comes from Pseudomonadota bacterium, assembly GCA_023432025.1. Classification (GTDB taxonomy): domain Bacteria; phylum Myxococcota_A; class Polyangia; order Polyangiales; family Polyangiaceae; genus NIC37A-2. The sequence goes on along the minus strand of JAEYVE010000007.1, from coordinate 8,082 downwards.
ATGAACCGGGCCACTCGTCTCGTTTTCCTTTCCTGCGGATGCCGACCGCAGTGCCCGCGCGCGCGACTCACGCCGCTTTCTCGTTTTCGCGGGGGACGGGCTTCTAGCGCGGCGCTTCGGGGTGCTCAACTTTCGGGAGGAGCCGCCCGAGCCGAGCGCGGGCGCCGAGCCAGGAACTTTCCCGCGGAGGCTCCCGTGTGGCACGCGGGGGGCGTGAGCAAGGCTAGAGCCGTCCCCTCGTCCAGCGCCTCTTCAGCCAACGGCGAGCCGGGCGCGGTCCCGCGCGACCTCGACGACGAAGCGCTCGATCGCGCCCCGAGGCGGCGCGCGCCCGAGCCCCGAGGTGCGGCTCTGGCGTGGGCGGCCTTCGGCCTGCCGGCGGCGCTCGCCTTGTGGAACGCCGTTCCATCGGCGTCGTGGCGCGCCGACGTCGCCACCGTGACCATTTTCTCCGGCACATCGCGTTTTCAGGGCGTGGTGTCGGGCGCGCTGGGGCAGGTGGCGCAGCTCGTGCCCATCGGCTCGGGGCTCGAGCGAGCCGCCCTTCCCTCTGCGCTTTCGCTGGGTGTGCTCGGCGTCTTGGTGTTTCGAGCGTGCCTCGGGCTGTTCGTGGGCCGTGCGGCGCCTCGTCTGGGGCCGCTGCTCTCGCTCTCTGCGGCCGTCAGCGCCTCGCTGTGCGTCACCGCGCTCCTCGAGGGAACGGTCACCGGCGGGCTCACTGTCGCCACGGCGCTCGGGCTCGGCACCTTGGTCGGAAGTGGCCTCTTGGCGCCTCGCGCGGCGGGTGAGCGGGCGCTTTCGGACGCACGACGTGCCGGCGTGGTCGGCGCTTTGCTCGGTTTGACGGCGCTCGAGAGCTGGTGGGCGGCGGCCGCCGTCGGCCCGGCTCTGTTCGCGGGCCTCTTGGCGAGGGGCGTGCGCCCGCCGCGCGCGCAAACGCTGGTTTTTGGCGCGGCCCTGGCGCTCACGACGACTCTTGGCGTGTTGCCTTCGGCGTTGCGCCCCCTCGTGGCGCCGCTGGAAGCGTCCGTATTGAGTGGGATTTCAGGGGGCGGAGGCGCAAGTCAGCGTGCCGGTGCTCCCGCACTGGGCCCCAGTCTCGGCGCGAGCGGCACCTCGCTCGGAGCGGACACGGCATCTGGAAGCGCTTTCGCGCTCCGCGGCGCAAGCGCCGCCGGCGACGTTTCGGCGCAGGGCGCCGCAGCGCACGGTGCGCAGCACGACTCCGCGCAGCACGACTCCGCGCAGGGCGCCGCAAGCGGCGCCCGGCCGCCCGGCGAAGCCGGGCGCTTCGTCGCTCCGTCCCGCTGGCTCGGCGCGCTGGGGCTTTTTGCGCTCGTGGCGGCCTTGGTGGGCTCGGCTTGGGCCTTCACACGTCCGGCGCTGCGCGTGCTCTTGGCGCCCGTCACGACGCTGCTCGTCTTCGACGTGCTGGTGCCCAGCGCGCCGCCGAACGCGCTCATCGCGACCGGGCGAGTGGCGCCGCACCTTTTGGCGCTGGCGGCGCTAGTGGTGCTGGCGGCGCTCGGCGTCCACGCGCTGGTCGTTTCCCTCTCTCGGCTCGCCCTACCGGGCGCGCGAGGCGCCGCTGCGCTGCTCGTGGCGTTCACGCTCGCGGCCAGCTGGGCGGGCGCCGAGGACTCGATGCGTGTGCTCTCCAGCCGAAATACGCGCGCCACCGAGGTGTGGACGGACGAGGCGCTCGCGGTCTTGCCCCCCGATAGCCTGGTCGTGGTGCGCAGCGAGCCGCTTGCGTTTCGGTTGTGGGCGGCGCGTGCGGTAGGCGGCCGCGCGGACGTCTTGGTGGTGCCCTTGCCGCTGCTCGGCCAAGGTACGCTCGCCGCAGACTTGCTCGAGCTCGAGCCCAAGCTGGGGCTCCTCATTCGTGAGCTGTCCATCTCGGGTGTGCCCAGCGAGCAAGCGCTCTCGGAGCTCTCCGACGCGCGTCCGCTTTTCATCGACGTGGACGCGGGTTGGGACCGACGTCTCTTGGAGCACCTCTTGCCGGGCACCTTCTTCAGCCGGTTCGCGCCGCACGCGCTGGGGCGCTCGGATCGCAAGGCGGCGCTCGAAGCGAGCCTTCGGACACTGGACCGCGTGCTCGAGCGCTCGGACGCATTCGCCGGCCCGGACGAAGCCACGCGTACGGTGCTGCTCGCAAGCGGCGCAGAGCAGCTGGCGCTCTTGGAAGTGCTCGGCGACCGAGCGGAAGCCGCCACGCTTCGGCAACGGCTGGGGCGGCTGGCGCCGTCCCCGAAGCCTGCCGGTATCCCGGTCGCCCTACGCTAACGGGGAGCACACGTCGCGGCGCGTCTGTGCGCGAGTGGGAGGGCGCTTCGCCCCCCGGAGTGCGCTCGGCTCACTTGATGACCGGCGGAATCGGCACTTGGCAGCGCTGGGGCGGGCTGAGCCACTTGATCATGTTCAGCCACAAAAGCGCCACTTGCTGGTCCTCGATGTCGGTCCACTCGCTGTCGTACGTGATCCACTCGTCGCCGAACACGATGGCGCGTCCTTCGTCCACTTGGTCGACGACCAGGGCCGCCTGACCGTTCGAACCGCGCGCCACGACGGTGCCGTTCGACTCGTCGGGCGCGACGCCGTTGTCGGAGCGCACCCGTGACACACCTTCGCTGATGGGGTGCGGGAGCCACTCCTCGATGAAGCCCGACACGTCCGTCAGGGTTTCGTCGTAGCTCAGGCCGAACGGCGCCAGGAGGCGGTTCACGTTGACGATTTCTGCGCCTTCGTCGCCCTGGTAGCCGATCGTGGTGAGGAAGCCGCCTCCGGCGCGTACCCACGTTTCGAGCGCAGAGACCTCCGCCGCGGAAAACTCGTGGTGCGCGGGTGTATCGCCGGCGTCCGACGCGGCCGTGTCCACGCGCAGCGACACGATCACGTCCAAGCCCGACAGCGCGGCGGCGTCCAGCGTGTCGTTTCCGATTTCGCGCACCGGGATGGGGCTGCGTGTATTCAGCCATTCCTTGAAGACGTTGCCACCGTTGCTCCAGGGGCCGATGGCGCCGAGGGTGCCGATGTTGAGGCAATCACAAATGCCGTCGCCTCCCGCGTCGACGTTGTCCACGATGCCGTCCCCGTCGTTGTCGATGCCGTCGCAAACTTCTGGGGTGCCGTTGCCGGCGCCGCCCATACCGCTGCCTGCGCCGCCCGAGCCGTCGCCGCCCGAGCCGCCCCCGAACACGGGCGCGCCGCCCGTACCGTTGCTCGCGCCCGTACCGTTGCCCGAGCCCGAGCTGGATCCGGAGCCGACCGTGGCGCCGGAGCCGCCATCGGCCTTGTCCGAACCGCAGGCCGCGAGGAACGTTGCGCTCACGAACAGAGAAGCGCAGCGGGCGAGGAGTGCGTTCATGCCGGGAGACCTTTCAGGAGCGATGAATGTGCGAAGAGGAAGTGAGGGGAGAAAAGCACCGGTCGGGGAGACGGCGGGGGTGACCTCGTGATCGTGACTCGGAGGCCGGCTTTTCAGGTGAAAATCGTGAACCAATTTGCGAAATAGACGATCGGCGCAAATTTCCCAAGTCACAGGAAGTCAACCCGGGTCGCGCCTCGCCGAGCGGCCCACCTACCCCGACATGCCGTGCTGACGTGCCGACGGGTGATTGGACGGCGCGCGACGGAGCACGCCGAAGTGCGGCACTGCGCCGACTGAGTACGGCATTCCCGCAAAGCGCCACAAGTGGCCGTGCCGCGCCGCAAAGCGCCGCAAGTGGCCGTGCCGCGCCGCAAAGCGCCGCAGTGCGGGAGCACCGCGCGGTGAGGGGCTACGCCGCCCCCAGGAAAGAAAGATCGTCGTGCGTGAGGTGCGTTTTCAGGGAAGCTCGGGCGCTTCGCGCAGGTGCGCGCGCGAGCGCGCGCGCCTCCCGACGAATACGACGGCGCCCACGAGAATGACGAAGACCACCGCCGCGAAAAGACGGTTCGGCTCGCTCTCCTCGAATACGGGGCCCTGGCCGAGCTCGACCGACGCGGTGGGCGGCGTTGGCAAGCCGTGCTCGCTCGCGAGCTCTTGCACGCGGACGAGGTGCACGACGGGCACGCCGCGCTCGAGAAAGCGCGCAATCACCGAATCGACGCGGACGGCAGTGACGCCCGGGCGATTGATGCCGGCGCGGAAGGCGAGTTTTCCGCGCTTGCGCCCCACGCTGACCGAGCCGCCGCCGACGTTCACGTACGCCCCGATGCGACGACCGTTCGCTGCGCTTTCGTAAAGCTCCAAGCGGCGCCGGACGGCGTCCTCGAAGCTCGTCTGCGGCAGAAGCGCTACGCCGTTTCGAGCGATGGACGCCGTGAGGAGCTGCCGGCCTTCTGCGTCGAGCTCGAGCGCGCGATCTTCGATGCCGCCGAGACTGGCGGCGAGCGAGCGCGAGCGAGCGAGCTTTCGTTCGACGAGCACGCGCTCCATGTCCAGCCACGTGAAGTCGGGCAGGTTGGCGCCCCAGTCGCTGGACGCGTTGCTGGTGATGACGAGCGGCTCGAGCCCGAGTGTTTCCACCGCCGCGAGCACCGCCACGTTGAGCGCCGGAAAGGAGCCCGAGCAGCCGACGGCCACGACGTCCCCTCGCTCGAGCCCCAGCCGCCCGAGCAGCTCGACCACCACCGCGGCGAAATTTGGGTTGGCGCTCGTTTGTTTGGAGACCAGGGAGCCCGCGGACGTCGTCAGGGGGGTGGATTTTTCGCCGATGAGGCCGGAGCGTGTGGGATCCCGTCGTTCGTCGATGGGGTGACCGCGCCGCACGCGCTCCTCGGCGAGCGCTCGAAAGGACTTTGCGGCGTGCTCGGCGGCGGCGAGCTTGGCTTCGTAGCGGTCTTTTCGCGTGCGGCGCGGCGCGCCCAAGACGAGCGTCAAGCCGACGAGCGAAAGCAACGCCAGGAGCGCGAGCGAACGCCACGAAGCGCCCGCGGGGCGCCAATAGAGTCGCCTCATGGCGAGGAAAAGACCTCGTTGCCGAAGAACGAGACCAAGAGCAGCCGCACCAAGACCGAGCAGATGGTGAGGGCCGAGAGCGTTTCCATCACACCCTGGCGATCCATCCAGATGGCGATGAGGCCCGGAATGACGTAGCCGATGACCGCGCTTTCTCCTTCGGGCGGAGCGCTCGAAAAGCGCGCCGCGCCGTGCGCGAGCAGCGCGCCCAGCAAGTAGCCGATGAGGATGGCGAAGGCGGTGCGGCGCCTACCGTACAGAATGACGACTCGGCCGAGCGCGCGGAGCGCGCCGTACGTGAGCAGCGCCGCCACGAGCAAGCAGGCGATTTCCACGGGGCGCGTGAGGTAGAGCGCTACGTAGCCGGGCACCACCATGCCCGCCGAGGCGACGCCGAGCGCCTCCGACAAGAGCAGGCTGAGCACGAGGCCGAGCCCGACCGAGAGCGCCAAGAGCCCCGTCATGCCGCGCTCGACGGGTCGGAGAGGGCCTGAAGGAGCTCGAGTCCCACGCCGCCGATATTACCGAGCCCCACGACGAGCGCACCCGAGTCGGCGACGTCGGCGAGGCGCGACAGGACGTGCGTCACGTGTTCGCCCTCGGAGACGTGAAGCGCACCACGCGCGAGGCCGCCGCGCTCCGCCGCCGCGACGAAGAAGTGCGTGCCCGAGCCGACCACCACGTACGAATCGGCGCGCGTCCAGCGCGCCACGGCGCGGCCCAGCTGCTGCGAGCGCTCGGGGCGGTCGGCGCGACAGTTGAAGAGCGCGACGCGGCGCTCCCTTGGGACGCGCTCGACCGCGAGCTCCCAAACACGTTCGGTGGATTCCGGATCATTGGCAGCAAATCCGTTCACGAACGTGATGCGCTGTCCCCGTACGACGGCCGGCAGAATGGTGAGCGCGCCGGGGTCGGGAGCAGCTCGTTGCATGGCGGCGAGCGCCGTGGCGCGGGGCACGCCGAGATCGGCGCACACGGCCAGCGAAAGTGCCACGTTTTCTGCGTGCTCCACATAGCCGAAGCGGGCGAGCTCTTCCGGACGAACGCGAGCGGCGTCGCTCTCGTCCAAACGAACGATTTCCGTGTTGCGCTCCCGCGCCGCACGGAAGAGCACGTCGGAGTGCGCGCCGCAGGTGACGTAAAGACGTCCTCCGTACGGCACGCTGCCGGCCAGCGCGCGCGCGACGTCGCGCGTGGTGGGGCCCATTTGCTCCAAGTGGTCGGCGCGCACGTTGGTGACCACGCCGTGTGTGGGTCGTATCAGGCGCGCGGCGCTCACCCACTGCAGAAAGGGGTCGAGCGCCATGCACTCGACCACGAGCGCGTCTGCGTCGAGTTTTCGCGCGCGCCGCGCAACTGCGCGTTGCTCGCCGACGTTGGGCGGCCCCACGCGGTAGAGCGGCTCCTCCGCGCCGTCGGGTCCAATCCAGCGCGGCAAGGTGCCCGTGGTCTTGGCGCAGGTGCGCACGCCGCCGGCGCGGAGCCCGGCGGCGATGAGCCGCGTGACGCTCGACTTTCCGCGCGTGCCGTTGACGTGCACGCGAATGCGGATCGCGTCGAGCGTTCTTCGATGCAGCGCGGCCTCCACGACGCCGGCCAAGGTGAGCCCGAGCAAAGTCGTCAAGAGCAGCCAAAGAATGGGGCCGTCCATGTTTCGCTGCCGAGCGGAAGCTACCACGCCCCTTCGACGTGCATTTCGTGAGCGTGGTGTCCGGGTCGCGCGGGGGGGCGGAAAACCTTTCGTTTCCCTATTGGCCTATTGGCCGAAACGCAGGCTCCTCGCATGAACATGCGTTTGACCCATAGTCAATAACTCCAGTAGCTGTGAGTGCTCATAGAGATGCGCGTTGGTGGCCCCGGGGCTGCCCGCCGAAAGGGACGAGGGAACGAGGGATTCATGCAACAGCTACGTTCGATCAAAGGCTCATTTCGTGGTCGGAGCGCGGTCGTGCTCCTGGGTTCGGCGGTCGCGCTGCTCGGCGCGTGCAGCACCAGCGACGAAGCAAACAACACGGACGACACCGGGCCGGCCGGGGCGTCGAGCGGTGGCGCGTCCAGCGGGGGCAAGAACGGCGCTGGCGGGGCGTCCAGCGGCGGCAAGAAGAACGGGAGCGGCGGTGACGGTCTGGCCGGCTCCGGGCAAGGCGGAGCTGGTCAAGGCGTGCAGAGCTTTACGGTGCCCCCGGGGGGTGGCGACGTGGACGTGCCGCTCCCGAGCGGCAACACGCTGGCGTTCACGTTCCCGCCGAGCGCTGCGGGGCGCGACATTACCTTCACCGTGGGCTCGTCCGACGATCTTGGTTGGGAGCCGGGACGGTTCGGTGACGTGTTGCACATGGAGCCGGACGGCGCCCAGTTCGAGGACCCGATCGTGGTGAAGCCCTCGAGCAAAGACGTTCTCGTCTTCAGCTATCCCTCCTCGAAAGAAAAGGGGCCGGCGGAAGGTCTGCTCTTGAACGATGCCGGCGACGGCGTGCTGGTGCATCACTTCTCGACGCTCGTGGTCGTTCCGGCGGGCGTGTCGTGTGACTCGACGAACGGCTGGATTGCGGAGGACGATTCGCCGAGCTGTGAAGGTAGCTCGAGCACGACGCGCATGACGTTCACGTGCAAGGCGTACTCGTACTGTTTGCTCATCGAGGCGACGTGCTGCACCGAGCCCGGCAACGACTCGTGCAAGCTGGGCGATCCCGAGCTCACGCTGAGGTACCAGCCGCGTGACAGCAACGGCGGGCAGTATCCGTACTGCGACACGGACGACACGAATGGCAGCGGCGGTCGGAGCGGCAGCGGCGGCGACAGCGCAGCGGGCGGCACGAGTGGCGGCAGCGGTGGCGACAGCGCAGCGGGCGGCACGGGCGGCGGCGGCGAGGTCGCGAGCCCCACGCTGACGTCGATCGACCCCAGCACGATCGTCGCTGGCTCGTGCCCGCAAACCATCCGGGTGAGCGGTCAGAATTTCGACTCGGCTGGCTCCGTGCACGTCAATGGTACGGCAGTGACCACGGATTGGCTTTCGCCGCGCGTCGTGACGTTCACCATCGCTTCCTGCGACGGCGAGGGCACGAGCAGCGTGAGCTACGTGAATCCGGGCGGCTTGAGCACCTCGGAACAGACGCTCACCGTGACCCCGTCTC
>JAEYVE010000204.1 GCA_023432025.1 Pseudomonadota bacterium | reverse complement strand
CTCAGCCACACGGCGCTGCTCAAGCCGACGGCCGAAGACGTCATCGCCGCGCTCGGCTTCACGGTCGAGGACGGGGAACCCAGGTCCCGGCGTACCGCGGGGCACGGTCGCCGCGTCGTCGTCATCGGCAACGGCATGGTGGGCTACAAGCTGTGTGAGCGCCTGACGGATCTCGACAGCGAACGTCAGCTCAGAATCACCGCCATCGGCGAGGAATCTCTCCCCGCCTACGACCGCGTGCACTTGAGCGAGTACTTCGCCGGCAAGACCTCGACCGACCTCATCCTCGAGCCGGAAGCCTGGTACGCGGAGCGTGGCATCGAGCTGCGCCTGGGAGAGCGAGTCGCACGCATCGATCGCGATCAACGCATCGTGGTCACGAGCGTGGGGCGCGAAATTCCGTACGACGTGCTGGTGCTCGCCACCGGCTCCGCGCCCTTCGTGCCACCCGTACCCGGAATGGACAAGAACGGCGTCTTCGTTTACCGCACCATCGACGACCTCGACGCCATCACCGAGTTCGCGAAGAGCTCGGCGTCCGCGGCCGTGATCGGCGGAGGGCTTCTGGGGCTGGAGGCGGCCAAGGCCGCCAAAGACCTCGGTCAAAAGACACACGTCGTCGAGTTCGCTCCGCGCCTCATGCCGAGGCAGCTGGACGAAGCCGGCGCGCGGCTCTTGCGCCGCAAAATCGAAGCGCTCGGCGTGCAAGTGCACTTGGACAAGCGCACCACCGGGGTCCTCGGCGAAAACGAGGTACGTGGCCTGCGCTTCGCCGACGGCGCCCGACTCGACGTCGACATGGTCATCGTCTCCGCCGGCATTCGTCCTCGCGACGAAGTCGCGCGCGCGGCAGGCCTCGAGGTGCACGAGCGCGGCGGCGTCATCGTGGGAGACGACCTACGCACGAGCGACCCGCACATCTTCGCCATCGGCGAGTGCGCGCTCCACAAGGGTACGCTCTACGGCTTGGTCGCCCCGGGCTACGAAATGGCCGGCGCGGTCGCCAAGACCATTCTGGGCGAGCCCACGAAGTTCACCGGGGCCGACATGTCGACCAAGCTCAAGCTCTTGGGCGTCGACGTCGCCAGCCTCGGCAACCCGTTCGCCGACGAACAATCCGGCGCCGACTCCGTCATCTACCAGGACATGGTGAATGGCGTATACAAAAAGCTGGTCGTCAGCGACGACGGCAAGCGCCTGCTCGGCGCCGTGCTCGTGGGCGACGCCGCCGAGTACGCTCCCCTCCTCCGGCTCGCCAAGAGCGGCGACGAGCTGCCCATGAGCCCCGATGAGCTGCTCTTCGGCTCGCGCTCGGGCAATGCGCCGCAGCTCACGGTGAGTGACCACGCGCAAGTCTGCTCGTGCAACAACGTCACCAAGCTCGACGTCGTCCGGGCCATCGCGGACAACGACCTCTGCTCGCTGGACGCCGTCAAAAAGTGCTCCAAGGCCGGGACGGGCTGCGGCGGCTGCATGCCGCTCGTCACCGACATTTTCAACGCCGAAATGGCCAAGCGTGGCCAAAGCGTCCGGAAGGGTATCTGCGAGCACTTCGAGTTCAGCCGCACGGAGCTCTACGAAATCGTCCGCATCAAGCGCATCACCAGCTTCGACCAGCTCATCGCGAGTCACGGCACTGGCTATGGCTGTGAGCTCTGCAAGCCCGTGGTGGCTTCTATCCTGGCCAGCACGCACAACGAGGTCATTACCGAGCACCAAACCATCCAAGACACCAACGACCGCTTCCTCGCGAACATCCAGAGGCGCGGTCTGTACTCGGTGGTGCCGCGCATCCCCGCCGGAGAAATCACGCCAGAAAAGCTCATGGTTCTCGGTCAGGTCGGCAAAAAGTACGGCCTCTACACCAAGATCACCGGCGGGCAACGCGTGGACTTCTTCGGCGCGCGCGTGGAGGAGCTCCCCGACATCTGGGAGGACTTGGTGAAGGCCGGCTTCGAGAGCGGTCACGCCTACGGAAAGAGCATCCGCACGGTGAAGAGCTGCGTCGGCTCCACCTGGTGCCGCTACGGCGTCCAGGACTCCGTGGGCTTCGCCGTTCGTGTCGAGAATCGATACAAGGGCCTGCGCTCGCCGCACAAGCTGAAGGGCGCCGTCAGCGGTTGCGTCCGCGAATGCGCCGAGGCCCAGTCCAAGGACTTTGGCCTGATCGCCACCGAGAAGGGCTGGAACCTCTACGTGTGTGGCAACGGCGGCGCCAAGCCCCGTCACGCGGATTTGCTCGCGTCTGACCTCGATGAAGAAACGGCGATTCGCTACGTCGACCGCTTCCTCATGTACTACATCCGCACCGCGGACAAGCTGACGCGCACCTCGGTGTGGCTCGAGAAGCTCGAAGGCGGCATCGACCACGTGCGGGACGTCGTGGTGAACGACAGCCTGAACATCGGCGCCGAGCTCGAGAAGGAAATGCAGCACCTCGTCGACACCTACGTCTGCGAATGGACGGACGTGGTGCAAAACCCCGAGAAGCGCGCGCGGTTCAAGCACTTCGCCAACAGCACGGCGCCCGACACCTCGTTCGACATGGTGGTCGAGCGCGGTCAACGCTACCCGAGCCCTTGGTCGGACACCGCACCTGCCAACGGCAACGACGGGCGCCGTCACCTCCCCATCGCGGCGGTGACCAAGCAGTGGGTGAAGGTCGCCAAGGCGAGCGAGGTTCCCGTGGACGGCGGCATCGCCGTGCGCCACGGAAAGTCGCAAATTGCGCTCTTCAACTTCGCCGCCAAGGGCGAGTGGTACGCCTGCCAAAACATGTGCCCGCACCGCCGGGACATGGTGCTTGCCCGCGGCATCGTGGGGGACCAAGCAGGACAACCGAAGGTCGCCTGCCCCCTTCACAAGAAGACCTTCAACCTGGAAACCGGCGAGTGTTTGAGCGGCGACGAGCTGCGCGTCCAAACGTTCCCGGTGAAGGTGGAAGGTGGGTTCGTGTACCTCGAGCTCCCCGGCGAGAAAGAGCTGGAAGAGCTACTCCGTGCACAAGACTGCGGCTCGAGCTGCGCCAGCGACGCCGCCGAGTGAGAGAGGACACAGAGCCACATGGGAGCCGTACGCCTCAACGTCATTCACGACTACTTGGTCCAACAACAGGATCTCACCGCGGTCCAACGCTTCGCGAAGAAGCACTCGTCCGGTGAGGTCGGGCACAGCGGCGTCTATCACTCGCTCATCCCGCTGAGCCGACCCGCGCCTGGACAACAGTACGGCTTCCAGGTGGATCTGGACGCCTGCACGGGCTGCAAAGCCTGCGTAGTCGGCTGCAACAAGCTGAACGGTCTGGACAAGGACGAAGCCTGGCGCGCGGTGGGCCTCATCCACGGCGGCACGCCGGAGGCCCCGGTTCAACAAACCATCACCACCGCCTGCCACCATTGCCTCGATCCCGCGTGCGCCAACGGTTGCCCCGTGAACGCCTACGAGAAGGATCCCGAGACCGGAATCGTTCGGCACCTGGACGACCAGTGCATCGGTTGCCAGTACTGCACGCTCACCTGCCCCTACGAGGTCCCGCAGTTCAACAAGCGCCTCGGCATCGTGCGCAAGTGCGACCTCTGCAGCGACCGTCTGGCGGAGGGGGAAGCGCCCGCGTGCGTGCAGTCTTGCCCCAACGAGGCCATTTCCATCCGCATCGTGGACCGCCAAGAGGTGCTCGACGACGCGCAAGGCAACGCCTTCTTGCCGGGCGCACCCTCGCCCGGAATCACCGCTCCGACGACCACGTTCAAGACCAAGCGCCCGCTCCCTCGCAACGCGCTGCCGGCCAACTTCTACAACGTGCGCCCCGCCGACAAACACCTGCCGCTGGTCGTCATGTTGGTGCTCACGCAGCTTTCGGTCGGGGCGTTCTGCGTGGACGCGCTCTGGAACTTCGGTGAGCGCAGCGTGCTCACGAAGGCTCTCGGTCGCTCGCACAGCCTGATCGCGCTCGGATTGGGCCTCTTGGCACTGGGCGCCGCGGTGCTGCACTTGGGTCGACCGCTCTACGCGTTCCGAGCGGTCATTGGACTCCGCCGCTCGTGGATGAGCCGAGAAATCGTGGCGTTCGGCGCCTTCGTGAAGGTGGCTCTGCTCTACGCGCTCTGCTTTTGGAAGCCCGAGCTGCTCCACGCCCTGCGCCTGACGGAGCTGCTCCGCATGACGGAGGCCGAGGTACAGCACGCGCTCAGCTTGGGCGTGGCGTCGGCGGGGCTCTTCGCAGTGGTGTGCTCCGTGATGATCTACCGCGTGACGCGCCGCTTGTGGTGGAACGGCACGACGACCGCGCTGAAGTTCCTGGGGACGAGCGCGGTCTTGGGCGTCTCGACCATGTTGCTCACCACCGCGCTCACCGGCATCGTGACGGACACGAACTTCGGCCCCGCGCTCGCGATGCTCCTCACGTGGCTCGTCGCGCTCTCGGGGGCCAAGCTCGCCTACGAAAGCGGCGTCTTCCTGCACCTGTTCGACAAGCAACAGGGAGACCTCAAGCGCACCGCGCTGCTCATGAAGGGTGAGCTCCTGCGCTTCACCAGCTTGCGCTACGTGTTCGGCATCGGCGGTGGCCTCGCGCTGCCGGGGTTGTGGCTCGCTCTCGGCCCCAGCCCGCTCTCACCGGGGGCCGTCGCCGTTCTCGCCGTTTCGTTCCTCCTCCTGGTGGCGGGCGAAATGCTCGAGCGAGTGCTCTTCTTCACCGCCGTCAGCGCCCCGCGCATGCCGGGAGCCGTCGGCAAATGACCCGTCTTCGGCCCTTACTCCCCCTCTTCACCTCATGACGAACTCGCTGCTCGACCGCGCTCGCTCCCTCCTCTTCGACAAGCAGGGCGTGCTCACTCGCGAGCTCCTGCGGGAGCCTGGCGGTTTTGGGCTCGGTCAGGTGCCAACGCGACTCAAGCCGGACGCCACGACCAGCGCCGTGTGCGGCTATTGCTCGACCGGCTGCAGCCTGGAAATTCACCTCAAGGACGGCCAAGCGATCAACTTGTCGCCCGCCAAGGACTACTCGGTGAACCTGGGCATGGCGTGCCCCAAAGGGTGGGAGGCGCTGACCCCGCTGCGCGCCAAGGACCGCGCAACGCACCCTTTGCTCCGGGACGAACGCGGCAACCTGCGGCGCGTGGACTGGCAAACGGCGCTCGAAACGTTCGTACGCCGCATGCGTGCCGTGCAGAGCAAGCACGGCCCCGAGTCCGTCGCCTTCATCAGCACCGGGCAAATTCCGATCGAGGAAATGGCGCTGCTCGGCGCCTTCACCAAGTTCGGCATGGGCGTCGTGCACGGCGACGGCAATACGCGCCAGTGCATGGCCACCGCGGTCGTCGCCTACAAACAGGCGTTCGGCTTCGACGCGCCGCCCTACACGTACCAAGACTTCGAGGAGTCGGACGTCCTCGTCTTCGTGGGTTCCAACCTGTGCATCGCGCACCCCATCATGTGGGAGCGCGTCTGCAAGAACCCCCACAACCCCGAAATCATCGTCGTCGATCCGCGCAAGACGGAGACCGCCATGGCGGCCACGCAGCACCTTGCGCTTCGCCCGAAGAGCGACCTGGTCCTGTTCTACGGCATCGCGCACCAGCTCATCTCGCGCGGCCTCGTCGCGCGTGACTTCATCGAAGCGCACACCACGGGTTTCGAGGCGTTTCGTGAGCACGTTGCTCGCTACGATTTGGACACCGTGTCCCAAGCCACTGGCCTCCCCCCCGAAGCCGTGACGCGCGTGGTGGACGCCATCGGCCGCGGCAAGCGCGTGTCCTTCTGGTGGACCATGGGCGTCAACCAAAGCCACGAAGGAGTCCGTCTCGCGCAAGCGCTCATCGACCTGGCGCTCATCACCGGCAACATCGGCCGTCCCGGAACGGGCGCCAACTCCATCACCGGGCAGTGCAACGCCATGGGGTCGCGCCTGTTCAGCAACACCACGAACCTGCTCGGCGGCCACGACTTCAAGAACGCCGAGCACCGCCAGAAAGTGGCGGACATTCTCGGCATCGCGGAGAGCACGATCCCGCGGCGCGATAGCTGGGCGTACGACCAAATCATGGAAGGCATCCACCGGGGGCACATCCGCGGCTTGTGGGTGATCGCCACCAACACGGCTCACTCGTGGATCAATCAGGCGGACGCGGAGGGGCTGCTGGGGCGCTTGGATTTCCTGGTCGTGCAGGACATGTACTCCACCACCGAAACGGCCAAGATGGCGCACCTCCTCTTGCCCGCCGCGGGCTGGGGAGAGAAGGAAGGCACCTTCATCAACTCCGAGCGCCGCCTAGGCCTCCTGAAGAAGGTCTCTCGAGCTCCCGGCGAGGCGCTCGCCGATTTCTACATCGTCAAGCTCTTGGCCGAAGCGTGGGGCGTGTCGGACATGTTCCGCGCCTGGTCGTCTCCGGAGGCCGTTTTCAAGCTGCTCGCCGAGCTCACGCGTGGACAGCCGTGCGACATTACCGGCATCGACGGCTACGAGCACTTGGAGGAAATGCGAGGCATTCAGTGGCCGCTGCCCCGGGGCGAAACGGTCGAGCCACGCAGTGAACGCCGTCTCTTCGCCGACGGACGCTTCTTCCACGAGGACGGCAAAGCGCGCCTCCTGTTCGAGGATCCACGACCGGTCCCGGAGGAAACCTCGGACGCGTATCCCCTCGTGCTGCTCACGGGGCGCGGCACCTCCGCGCAGTGGCACACCCAAACGCGCACCGGAAAATCGGACGTACTGAAAAAGCTCTACTCCGAAGACCCGTACGTGGAACTGAACCCTCGCGACGCACGCGCGCTCGGCATCACTCCGAACCAATGGGTCATCGTGGAGTCACGCCGCGGGAAAATGCGCGCTCGCGCCTACATCACCCCTATCGTCGCCGCGGGCCAGGCGTTTTTGCCCATGCACTATGCCCGCACCAACCAGCTGACCTTTCCTTCCTTCGACCCTTACTCGCGGCAGCCCTCCTACAAGAACTGCGCGGTGCGCGTGGAGGTGGAGCCCGTGCTCTAAAACGAGCACGAGTGACGCGCCTCGCGTCTCCCCGGCGAAGCATTGCTCCCAACGAGCGCAAGTGCGGGGCTGACTCCGTGCCTCGCTCGCCGTCAGCGGCGTCCCCGCGGACGGACGCCGCTGGGCCTCACTTTTGGCGGACGCCGCTCGATTTCCTCGGCGGCATGCCGTCGCTCGCTGCGATTGCGGCTATAAATGGGGTCAGCATGGATCGCTTGCATACGTTGGGCCTGGGGCCCCCGAGTCGAACCCCGGCGCCGGAGCTCCGCATCTCGGGCGCCGGCCGGCTCGCGCCCGGAGAAACGCAAGTCTTCGAGCTCGAGCTCTCCGGAAGAAAACGTGAGGCGTTCGTGCTGCGTTACGGCGACGCCTTCTACGCCTACCTGAACGAGTGCCCGCATTGGGCGGTCGAGCTCGATTTGGGGGACGGTCATTTCTACGACGCCGACATCGACAAGCTCTACTGCAAAAACCACGGCGCAGTTTTCTCTCCGGTCACCGGGCAGTGCGAGAGCGGCCCCTGCCTCGGCCGCTCCCTCGATCGCTTCGAGGCAAAGCTCGACGGCGAAGACGTCATCGTGCACTTGGCTCCTCTCCCGCCCGCGGCCTCCCGCTTCGGCTGAAGGAGCCCGCCCGTCGGCGCGCGTCGAACCATGAAAGGCGTACCTCACAGGAAACGGACCATCGGCGTGGGCCCCACGCAGCTCGCGGCGCGCGTGGTCGGTTTTCAAGTGCTCTTCTCCGTGGGGACGGCAGCCGTGCTCGGCTCGCTCGCGCCGTTCCTTCTCTTGTTGTCGGGTCCGGTGGCCCTGCGTGGCGTGGAGTCGACGGTCGCGGCCGTCTTGATCGCGGGCTTCGTCACGCTGGTTTACAGCTGGATCCTGGTGCACGCGCGCCGTCACCTCTTGCGCGCGCTCGCCGTGGGCGCGCCCGGCGTCGATCAGCTCGAGCTGCCCAAGCTGAACGACGACCCGTGGCGCATCGTGAACTTCTGGGTCGGCTCGAACGTCACTGCGCTCGCGCTGGCGATGAGCGTGTGGCGGCCCTCCATCCTGTCGCCCACGACCGCTCTCACTCTGTGTCTCTTGGCCTGGGTCATGGTTGCGGCGGCGGCGTTGCCGCTGTTGGTCTTGGTGCGCGCCGCGTTCGTCCAAGCCATCGAGCTGGCTCCGCCCGACCTGATGCGCGAAATCATCGAGGCCCACGAGCGCTCCGGAAAGCTTCGCGGACGCATTTCGCGTCGCCTCATCATCGCGCTGGTCACGCCCGTGGTCTTCTTGACGGTGGGCTCCACGCTCATCGCGAGCGCGCATCTCCGCTCGGCGGACGAAAACGACCGCGAAGAAACCGCGCGCGCCTTCGGTCGCGCCATTTTGGAGTCGGCCCCGGCGCGCGGCGACGACCAAGGGCGCAACGCCGCCATCGCCGCCGCCGCGCGCCTCGGATACCGCGCAGAAATCGGCCCCGCGCGCGGCGACTACGCCATCGAACGCGGACGCCAAGGCTTGGTGAGGCTCACGGCTCCCCTGGACTCCGGCAGCGCCCTCGTGGAGTTCAGCGGCTCCACGGTGACCGGGCTCACGTGGCTGCCGCTGCTCGTGGCGATGTGCGCGGTCGGAGTCGCAGGCGCCATAGGCGTGGCACTGGGGCGTTACCTCTCCAGTGACCTGCGCATGGCGCACCACGGCGTGCGCATGTTGGGAACGGACGCCGCCCTGGAAGGGACGCGCGTCATGAAGCCGGCGCGTTTTCGCGCGGTCGCGGAGCTGGGCAACGCCATCGAGCTCTTGGCGAGCCGCTTTCGGCTCTTTGCTCAGGCGCACGAGCGCGCCATCGACGCCAGGCAAGGCGCCACGCGCATGCGAGGCCTCTTTTTCGCGAGCGTCAGCCACGACCTGAAGAGCCCGCTCAACGCCATCCTCGGCTTCGCCGAGCTCACCGATCGGCGGGAGGTCCTGAGCGCGGGGCAGCGCGAGAGCCTCGGCCTCATCATCCAGCGCGGCAACGAGCTCTTGGCGCTCATCGAAACCATTCTGGACGCGGCGCGCGTAGAGGCAGGCCAGCTCACCCTGACTCGCGCCGAAGAGTCGATGGAGGACATCGTTCAGCTCGCCATCGAAAAGGGCAAGCTGCTCAGCGCTGGCGCAGAGGCCGTCGTGGTCGCGGAAGTGGCCCCCAACCTCCCCAAGCTGCTCGTGGACCGCATCCGACTGTCGCAGGCACTCGCGACCTTCATTGGTCACGCGCGGCGCACGGCGGAGCGCGCAAGTTTGCGCATCCGAGTCGACGCCGAAGAAAGGGAAAGCCGCCCCACCCTCGCGCGACGTCGGGTGCGCATCTACATCGAAATTCCGAGCTCACGCTTCAGCGCTCAGACGCTCGACGCGATGCTGACCCCGGAAGTCCAGCCGGGCCTTCACCGCGGGCTCGCGCTCGCGCTGCGCCTCGCCAAGTCCATCGTGGAGCTGCACGGCGGTCGCGTGCGCGTGAGCGGACGCACGGTGCGTGAGCCCGCCTTCACGGTCGAGCTCTACACGCGCGCTGGAGGATAAATCACGGCGGCGAAACGCGCGTGTTTTCGAGCTTCCTGGCCCACCTCGTCTGTCCCACCTACTGAGGCGCTCGCCTACGGGGCGCCCGAGTCCACGGGCGCCCCTTCCAATCGGCGGCAGCTCACTCGGCGGACGAGGCTTCGGTCAGCGAAGCCTCGCTCGAACCCAGCACCAGCTCGACCTTCACCGTCGTGCCGGCGGGCGCGATGGCGACCTGATTGCCGCGGACGAGCTCTCCGTCGACGAACAGCTGCCGCGTCGCGCCATCGGAGACGCCGCTCACGGCGCCACCCTGGCGCACCGTGATCTCGTAGCGCGCGCCACGGAACTCGCGCGTCATGGTGAAGCCCTCCCACGCCTTCGGGAGCACCGGATCCACGACGAGGCCGTCATAGGCCGCCCGAACCCCGAGGATGTGTTGGGTGAGCGCCACGAAGGCCCACGTGGCCGTGCCCGTGAGCCACGAGTTGCGCGCGCGGCCAAAGCGGTACGGATGGTCCTGACCGGTCACGAACTGCGCGTAAACGTAGGGCTCCATGGAGTGGAGATCCGCCGTGTCGTTTTTCGCCGACGGCAAGAACGAGCGATACAGCTCGAACGCTTGATCTCCCCGCCCCAGCTCCGTCTCCGCGATGACGGCCCAAGTGTTGGCGTGGCAGAAAATGCCGCCGTTTTCCTTGAGCCCCGGCGGGAACGTGGTGATGGCGCCCACCTCGGCGTCGTGTTCCGTGTAGGAGGGGCTGTTCAGCACGATGCCGTGCGGCGTCGCGAGGTGGCGGTGCACCGAGTCCATCGCGCGCACCAAGAGATCCCGCGGCGCTGCGTCGGCCAACACCGCCCAGCTCTGGGCGTTCAAGAAAATCGTCGAGCCTTCGCTCTCGTGTGAGCCCAGCTTGCGCCCGCTGTCCAAGTAGCCCCGCAAGAACCACTCGCCGTCCCAAGCGTGCTCGGAAATGACGGCCAGAAGCTTGTCGCGAAGGCGACCATACTGCTCGATGTCGTGCTTGCGCGCCGGCGTCAGGTGCACCGTGCGCTCGGCCAGCTCGATGAGCTCGCGCAGGCCCCGCAAGAGCAAGAAGCTCGAGAACATGGTCTCGCCCTGGCCGCGCAGGTTCAGGCAGTCGTTCCAATCGGCCGCGAGCCCCAAGCACAACCCGTGAGGTCCCCGCTTGGACCAAGAGAAGTCGATGGCGCGCTTCAGATGATCGTAAACGGACGCGCGCCCCTCGTCGGCGAAGGCAACCTGCTCGTCCAACCAAGCAAAATCCCCGGTTTCCCGGATGTAGGCCGGGATAGCCAAGAGGAGCCACAAATGGTCGTCGGAAAAATGCTGGGCGGCGATGTTGTGCGGCCCCTGCTTCCACTCGAGCGGCTGCACGTGGTGCATCGCCGCGCCGAAGGAATACTGCGCCTTCAAGAGGTCGACGAGCTTGGCCTTCACCTGCTCGGGAATGGCGTGGACGACGCCCAGCGTGTCTTGGCACGTGTCGCGATAGCCCAGCCCGTCTCGTCCGCCCGCCTCGTTGAAGGACGCCGACCGTGACCAGCTGAACGTGGTGTGACACTGGATCTGGTTCCACACGTTGCCCATGCTGTTCACCTCCGCCGAAGGCGTCTCGAGGCGCAGCTTGTTCAAGCGCTGGTCCCAATAGGCGGACAGGCGACCGAGCTCACGATCGATCTCGCCAGGCGCAGACAAACGAGTGCGCAGCTCGCGACCCTTCGTCTGCGCGTCTCCTACGCCAATGATGTACACGGCCGTACGCGACTCGCCCGGCTGAAGCTCGATGTCGCTGTGCAGGGCGCCGCACGGCGTGCCGCCCACGGCCACGCTGTCGAAGCAGCGGCCCCGCTCCACGGCGAGCGGCTGCCCCTCGTGGCGGTACCCACCCAAGAACACCTCGCGATCCGTGTCGAAGCTCGTCACTGGCAGCGACGTTGCGAAGTACCCCTTGGGCTCTTCGAACGGCCAGAGCCGCACCGTGTAGTCCACGATGCCGTCCTCGGCCCCCATGCGACACGTGTAGAGGATGTACTGGAAATTGAAGGCGTCCTGGTTCATGTGCCAGAAACACCACTCCGCGTAGCCGAACACGCCCAGCTTGCGCGGACGGTCGCCGGTATTCTTGACCGTGAGCTCCCACACCTCGGCGCTCTCGCCGACGGGCACGAACGCACGCAGCGTGGCCTCGATGTCCCGGTAGCGCGACTCGAAGCGCGTCACACCCGGACCATGAGCACAAACGTAGTGCGCCTGGTCGAGCGGCTTGGCCACGGGCTGCCAACTCACCGACCAAAAATCACCGTCCTCCGCGTCGCGCAGGTAAAAATAGCGACCCGGTCGATCCATCGGCACGCTGTTGAAGCGGAAGCGCAAGAGGCGCCCCGTCTTCGGCGAGCGATGAAACGCGTAGCCTGCGGCGTTGTTCGACACGATGGCGCAGTACTGGTCAGTGCCGAGGTAATTGACCCAAGACATGGGCGTGTCGGGCCGCTCAATTACGTACTGGCGCGTGGCGTCGTCGAAGTATCCGTAACGCATGGTTTCTCTGAGGCTTGGCCCTAGGGCCGGGAACGAGGCGCCCAGCAAGCCATGAGGGCAGCCGACATGCAAGCGCTTCCAGCGGGCTCCGCCGGCTGGCGCCAGTGAGCTAACGCGTCAAAGCCAGGAGGACCGCCCCGCGCTCGCGGGGTGTCGGCCGGCTCGTGTATACCCCGAGGCACGTGACCCAAAAGCTGTACCGCGTGCACGTGGTCGACGAAGCGACGGTCGTCGCGCGCGGAGAACGCGTCCGGGTTTGGCTCGCTCCGCTGAACGACGGCTGGGTGCGCGCCGCCGAGCACCCGGAGGCAATCGTCGAAGATGCGTCCTCCGAGCGGGGCGACGAAGGCTGTCCCCCAGGCACCATCTGGATGAGACAAATCGAGCTCGTGCTGCCGGAAGGCAGCGTGCTCCGTTGTCGAGAGACGAGTCCGGCCACCGAGCGCCTCGAGCCCATCGAGTACCTGAAGCGCGGCAGGCTCGGCATGGGGCGCATGCGCCGAGAAACCAAACACCGCGTGATCGGCAACTACCGGCTCGAGCTCGTCGACGCGAAGACGTCGAGCAACGACGCGCGCGTCTCCTTCAAACGTTGAAACGCGCACGAACGAGCTTTCGGGGAGGCTCCGCGCGGCGTGATCCGGTGCTCCCGCACTACGAAACCTTGCTCACCCGCGCGACCTCGCCCTCAAACGCCGATGCGCGAAAGCAGCGCAGTGCGACGCGCCTCCGCCTCACGCCGCGCGTCCCGGTACTCGTCGCTTTCGACCAAGCTGGCGTGAAAGTCACCGGAGCGCCCCACGAAGCGGCCGCTGACCATCAACGCGTGAATGGCGGGCGCGGCGTCGGCGTAGGCGAGCGCGCGGAGCGCGTCGTCTCCCGGCCAAAAACAGGGATGGCTCGGCTCGTAAACGACCAGGTGCGCCAGCGCCCCCGGCGCGATGACGCCGCCGCCGCGGCCTTGGCCCAAACGACCGCACGCGCCCCAAGCACGCTGGAGGAGCACTTCCGGGCCCGTCTCGCGCTCCCAAAGCTCGAGGCGTCGTTTCCGCTCGTCGTTCAGGGCGCGCGCCGTCTCCAGCGTGCCCCGCGCTGCGTGCTCCGCGGCTGCTCGAGAAGAGCCCGCGCGGAGTGAGGCCAAGCCGCCCAAGAGCGCGAGCTCCTTTGCGAGGCTCATCGAGTCGTTGGACGCGACGCAATCGGTGCCGACCACCCAGGGAACCCCCGCGGAAGACAGCTCCTCCACCGGCGACGGAAACGCAAACTGCACCTGGGAGTACGGACACACGGCCACGAAGTGGCGCTCCGCATCGAGCAGCTCTAGATCGCCACGTGACGCGAACACGCCGTGCGCCAAGAGCACGCGCGGCGCGTCGAGCACGCCCCAACGCGCCAAGAGCTCGAAGGGCGACGCTTGCTCGCGCTCGCGTGCGCTCTGCACCTCCTCGAACGACTGCGCGACGTGCAGATGAACGGGCAGCCCGAGGCGAAGCGCGGCGTCGCGCACCACGCCGAACAGCTCCCGGCTCACCGTGTCGGTCGCGTGAGGCCCGAGCGCCGCGAAAATGCCTCTCTCGCGCAACCCAGCATCCGCCGCGATGCGCTCGGTCGCCAAGAGCTCACTCTCCCAACGCGCGCGCCCGGGCCCACCCGAGTCTTGAAGCGTCGGAGCGACGACTCCAGAGAGCCCCACGTCCGCGAGCGCGGCCGCGACCTCCTCGCCGAAGTAGTAGTGGTCCCACACCTCGGCAGTGCCCGACAGCAAACACTCGTACGCGCCCAGACGCGTGAATGCGCGGACGTCCTCCGACGTGAGCAGACTCTCCAAACGAAAGAACACGTCGGTGACGACGTTCCCGCGACGCGCCAGCGCCGTGGTGATACCGCGAAAGGCGCACATGGCCAGGTGCGTGTGGGCGTTCACGAACGCGGGAGCCAACACACGCTCGCCGAAGTCGCGAACGATGACGCCCTCCTCGGGCGGCGCCGAGTCCAGCGCGCCGCCCAGCGAGGTGACGGACGTGATGCGCGCGCCCTCGATGCTCACGGCGGCCGGCCGTACCGTGAGCGCACCCGCGGCGTCGGGCAGCACGACGCGGCGCGAGGTGAGCACGACTCGCGAACGCCCGGCACTGCTCGGCATGCATCAGGCAATACCAAGGCCGACGAGCCGGCGCCAAGCGTCCGGTACCCCCGCGCTACCTACGGCGGATCGATCGCTGTATGTTTCGCGACTGGAGGCCCAGGTGAGCGATTCTTTTCGTGTCGACGCGTGTTTTGCGAAAAAGTCCAAGGAGCGTGCCGTGGGCATCGTCGCCCTCGACAAGGCTTCTTACGAGTCCTGGGTCGAAAAGGAGTCTTCGTTCACGCGCGCCTGGCTCGACAGCACGGGGTTTCGCCCACGCGCGGGCGCGCACAGCCTCGTGCCCGACGAAAGCGGCGCGCTCGCGCGCGTAATTACGCTCTACGAGAACCCCTCGAGCTGCTGGGAGTTCGCCTCCCTCCCCGGCGCGCTGCCGACGGGCACGTACGCGCTCGCCGAAGGCACGCCGAGTGAGGTCGCCACGAGCCTGTGTCTCGGTTGGGCGCTCGGCAGCTACCGCTTCGAACGCTACAAGTCGAAAAAGAAGCCCCACTCGACGCTGCTTTGGCCCGCCGTCGCCGACCGAGAGCGCGTGCTGCGCCTCGCCGAAGGCACGTTCTTGTGCCGTGACTTGATCAACACGCCGGCGGAGGACCTGGGGCCGCCAGAGCTCGCCGCCGCTGGCCAGTCGCTGGCGAAGCGACACGGCGCGAAGTTTCACGCGATTTCGGGCGAGCGCCTCGTGCGCCAGGGTTACCCCGCCATCCACGCCGTGGGCCGCGCCGCAAGCCGGGAGCCCGTCCTCCTCGACTTGGTCTGGGGCAAGCCCAAACATCCGAAGGTCACGCTCGTAGGCAAGGGCGTCTGCTTCGACACGGGCGGGCTGAACATCAAGCCCGCCAACTACATGCTGCTCATGAAGAAGGACATGGGCGGAGCGGCGCTCGTTCTCGGCCTGGCGCACGTCATCATGAGCCAGAACCTTCCCGTCCGTCTGCGCGTGCTGGTGCCCGCCGTGGAGAACTCCGTGTCGGCGAACGCGCTGCGCCCGCTGGACGTCATCGATACGCGCAAAGGCATCCGCGTGGAAATCGGCAACACGGACGCGGAAGGACGCCTCGTTCTCGCCGACGCGCTCACCGAAGCCGACAGCGAAGACCCGGATTTGCTGATCGACGCGGCCACACTGACCGGCGCCGCGCGCGTCGCGCTCGGCGTGGGTCTGCCGGCGCTCTTCGCGCGCAAGGACGAAACCGCCAATCACCTTTTGGCGGCGGGCATCGAGGCGCACGACCCCGTGTGGCGCCTGCCGCTCTTCGAGCCCTACCGCCGCATGATCGACAGCCAAGTGGCCGAGCTCACGAACAACTCGGAGTCGCCCTACGGCGGCGCCATCACGGCGGGCCTCTTTTTGGCGGAGTTCGTCTCGAAAACCCGCGACTGGCTCCACCTCGATACGATGGCCTACAACACCTCCGCCCGACCGGGACGCCCGGTGGGGGGCGAAGCTCTGGGGTTGTTCGGTTTGGCCCGTCTCTTGGAGCAGCGCTACGGCCGAGGCGGAGCGACGGGCGCCGACGAGCCGCGGGCGACGGCCCCGAAGCCGCCCGAAAGGTCCCACGTGGAGCGGAGCCAGGAGGGCAAGCGAGCCAAGCGCGCCGCATCCGCCGCTTCGCCAAAGAATTCCGCCGCGCGTGGCCCCGCTCGCGCCAAAAAGGCACGCTGACGAAGGAGCTTCGAACGGGCATGCGCATCGGTTTCGTCACGGACGTTCACTTCGGCCCCGAGGCACGCCACGACGGGCGGCTGCGCAAGCTGTCGTCCATCGCCGAGCCGCTGCTCAGGGATTTCGTTGCGCGCATGAACACCGTGGATCGGCCGGATCTAGTGGTGAACCTCGGCGACGTCATCGAAGACGAAAGCGTCGACCGGGACCGCGAGCGCTATCAGCGCTTCGTCGACATTCTGAGCGGCTTGGACGCGCGCGTGGTGCACGTGCCGGGCAACCACGACCAAATGCACTTGCCGGACGAGGAGCTCCTCCGGCTCACGCGCGAAAGCTCGCTCTATCGCAGCTTCGACGTGGGCGAGCACCACTTCGTCGTGCTCTGCACCCGCTACGTTCCCCGTCGCAGCGTTCATTTGCCCGAAGAGCAAATCGACTGGCTCGAGCGGGACTTGGCCGGCACCACGAAAGACACGGTCGTCTTCGTGCACCACCCGCTCTGCGAGATGGATACGCGCGGCAATCGCTGGTTCGAAAAGCAGCCGCACGTGTGCCGCGTGGCCGAGCGGCGCCGCGTGCGCGAGGTGCTGGAAAAGAGTGGCCGCGTGCGCGCCGTCTTCAACGGCCACGCGCACTGGAACTACGTGAGCGTCATCGGCGGTATCGCCTACGTCACCGTGCAGAGCCTCATCGAAAACCTGGACGAGGACGCTCCGGGCCGCCCGGCGCGCGCGCACGCGCTGGCGGAGCTCACGGAGCACGGCCTGCGGGTGGAGCTGCGCGGCGCGGAGACCGGGCGTTACCAGTTCAACTGGTGAGTGACGACGCGGGCTCGTGTGGGGTGGAGCTTCGGCGTAGTGCGGGAGCACCGCGCTACGCCGAGCTCTTCCTCCCCCTTCCTTACTCGCACACTTCGTTGGCGGCCGCGGGCAGCGCCGTCACGACGACGAGGGGCTTCAACTTGGACGGCGGCGCCCAGTTTCCGAAACGCTGCTGGAGCTCCGGCTGGTCCTTGTCCGTGCCGAGCTGGAAAGCGGTGAGCTCGAAGTCCGTGTTGGAGTCGAACGGGGCGATGAGCGTGCGCGTGTAGGGCTCGATGACCAACGTTTTGCCCAGGTGACCGATGTCGAGCGTTGCCGGAGCGCTGGTCGCGGTGAAGGGGACGCCGTACGCCTGCACGTCCAGCGGACTGGTGACGTACCCAACGCCTACGCACGCATCCACGGCGAGGCGAAGCTGCGGCGCCGCCGCGGGTGGGAACTCGTAGCGCGCCGCGTCCGCCGAGTGCGTGATGGGATTGAACTGCTGAATGTAGCCGACCATCTCGGACTCCGAGAGCCACGGGAAGGCGATGGTGAGCTTGTTGGCGGCCCAGTTGTAGGTGCCCGCCACGGTTTGCGTGGAAACGTGGACGGTGCCCACCGTCGTCGTTCGCGCCAAGCTGGCCTCGTCCAGCGCTGCGACACGTTCCAGCTGAATTTCGCAGGGATCGACGCCGCAGTTTCTGCGGAGGACGTTCACGCTTCCGCCCAGCGCCAAGGGAGACGCGACGGCGCCGAGGAACTCACGCGCGCCGAGCTCGCCCAACGAGACCGGACTGCCCTTCAGCTGGCGAATGTCGTCGGGATCCGACGTATCGAAGACGACGGCTTGCGCGCCCGTGAGCGCCTCCGAGTCGTACGTCAAGACAACGACGCGGTCGTTGAAGGCGTAGACCTGCTTTTCGTCCAAAGGCAGGGGGACCTCCACCGGCGTTTCCGTCAGGACTTCCCACTCGTTCGTGCGACGGTCGAACCGGCGCGCCTCGAGCCGAATGGTGTCCCCTGGAATGGGCGACGGCAGATCACTGTCGCTGCGCAACACGAACCAAATGTCGCGCTCGGCTTCGTGAGCGATGCCGGGGAAGGCCCCCGATTCGCGCGCGAGCTCTTTGCCCGTCTGCGGAGAGAGCGCGCTCAGAACCAGCACGCCGCCGTCGTTCATGTCCTGGGCTTGAACGACGATCAGGCCATCGGGAGCTTCGACGGTACCACCGGAGCCGCCGCCCGAGCCGCCCGAGCCGCCCGTGTTCGAGCCGCCCGAGCCGCCCGTGTTCGAGCCGCCCGTGTCCGCGCCGGCTTGGCCGCCCGGATTCGCACCAGCGTCACCTTGGATTTTTCCGCCCGAACCCCCGCCTCCGCCGGAATCCGGCTGGACGTCGGAGACGCTGTCGAACGAGTTCAGCACGCTGCAGCCAATCGGCAGCACGAGAAGGGAAAGAAGAATTCGGGTTCGCATGGCTGACCGCTTTCAGTTGCGCAGGGCGCCTTGCTCGATCCAAAGGCGGATGATGTCCGTATCCACGGGATCGCCCGTGGGGGGCATCTTGATGGAGAGATCTTCGGAGATGATGCGTTCGTAGAGGTGGCTGGCCCCGGGATCGCCGGCCACCACTCGCTTGGAGCCCGCGCCGGCCACCGAAAGGGCGTCGACGCCGACGGTGGACAGGTACGACCAGCCGGGATCCAAACGCATGCCGTGCAGGGCCTGAGACCCGGTGTGGCAGCCCGCCGTGGCGCACTTACTGGAGAAGATCGGCAGCTCGATGTCGCGTCGCAAGCTCACCAGTGTGCTTGTCGAGAGCTCTTCGGTGTTGTCGCTGACGTTGCCCGCCGTATCCTGCGCCCGCACGACGACGAAGTACGGCGTATTGCTCGAAAGCGAGCGGATGGTGACGCTCGTCGCACCCTCTTCGACCACCGCCGTCGGCTCCGCGTCGAAGTCCTGCTCTCCGCTCGCCTCGGCGATGTACACTCGATAGACGATTTGGTCTTCGTCGTCGTCGTTGTCCGTTGCGGCGGCCCACGTCACGTCGAAGCCCTCGGCGGTGACGTTTTCGAGCGCAGCCACGCCGGCGAACACCGGCGGTTCGTCGTCGCTCGCAGTCTTGGCCAGGCGCGGGGACGTGTTTTCGTCTTCGTTGCCGGACGGATCCGCCGCGCGGCACACCACGTAGTACTCGGTGTCCGGCGAAAGGCCTGCGATGACGCCCTGGGTGACCGCGCCGGTGACCGTGGCCCCCGGCTCGCTGAAGTTGTGGCCGTCGGGCGTTTTGGACGCGTAGATGTTGTACGAGAGTTCTTCGGGCCGCGCCGTGTCGTCCGTGGCGGGGTCCCAGAACACGTCGAGGGTCGTCGCGGACTTGCCTTTCGCAGAAGTGCAGCCGGCGAAACGCGGCGGCGTAGTGTCCGGGCCGCTCTTGGCCGACACCTGAATGTCGTTACTGTCCTGATTTCCGGCTGCGTCCAGCGCGCGCACGACGAAGAAGTACTCCGTGTCGGGCAACGGCAGGCGCTTCACCACGATGCTTCTGGCGCCGGGCGCGCTCACCGCGAAGGGCGCCTCGAGATCCACGCTCTTGCTGTCCAGCCCGAAGTACACGACGTACTGGATTGCTTCGGGCGGCGTGAGGTCATCCTTGGCCCGTGCCCAGCTCAGCTTGACCTCGGCCGCTCCTGCGGGCTCTGCCTTGGTGGCTCCGGCGAAGCGCGGCGGCTCGTCGTCCTTGGCCGTGGTTCCGCTGACGACGACCGTGTTGTCGTCCTCTTCGCCGTCGAGGACGGCGCGCACCACGATGAAATACTTCGTGTCTTCGTCGAGGCCCGTCACCAGCACGGAGCGGGCGCCGATAGGCGCCGTCGTCTGGGGCACGCTGAAGTTGAAGCCGTCCTCCTTTTTCGCGACGTAGACGTTGAAGCTGGCGCCTGGCGCCTCGTCCCACACGACCAAGAGCGCGGTTTCCGACGCTGGGGCCACCGCAGTCGCGCCTTCGAACTCCCAGCCTTCTCCAGTGTGCCCGCCCCCGGTGCCGCTGGTCCCACCCGAGGACGCGCCGCCGTTGCCCGCCGTGCCTTGGTCCAAGGCGATGCATTCGCTGCCCTTTTGGGTCGTTCCCGCGCCGCACGAGAGCGAGCTATCGTCGCCGCCGCAGCTCACGAACGCCACGCTCAGCGAGGCGAACGCCGTGATACCGAGCAAGGCGCCGCCGCCGAAGCGGCGTGGTTTACGAGCTAGGGGCGAATGAAAAGTAAAGCGCTGGCTCATCGTTCGATTCCTCGTAGCTCTCAAAACTGGCCCTGCATCCAAAGCCCGCCGCCACCGGGGAGCGGCGCCGGCGCCACGCGCACGGCGGTTTCCGAACCGACCGTGACCTCGGGGCGCGTGAAGTAGAGGAATGCGGTGACGCCGCCGGCCACGAGCGCACCCGCGAACAAGACGTCCGCCACGAGGTTCAACGTTTGTCCCGACGAGCGCAGGTCCTCGGCGTTCTTGCGTTCGTCGCTGCTCGTGATGCTTTTGTTGGCGTCCTCGTAGTCCTTCTGCTTTTGCAGGGCGAGGAGGCCCGTCACGCCGCCGCCCACCGCGAGCGCGCCGGTAGCAGCCAGGCCAATGTACACGCCCGTGGGCGTGGGACGCTCCGGCTCCGAAGCACGGCCACTCTCCACGCCCACGCTGACGGGCGCCGTCGTCGGCTTGGCTTGCTCCTCGGGAACGAGCTCGAACGTTCGGTCGAGGCTGGCGCCGGACTGCGCGTCGAACGACCAAGTAGCCGTTTGATAGCCAGGCAGCTCGACGGTCATGCGGTGTCGCCCGGGGCGGAGACCGATGCGAAGCTCTGCTTCCGTATCCGTGTAGCGATTGATGACGGGAGCGCCTGCGACGGGAATGCGCTCGTCGGTGAACTGCGCGCCCGGCGGCGTACTGCGCAGCTTTACCCAAACCACGCCGGCGCTCAGCATGTCCAAGTCCCTCTGGACCTGCGCTCTCTCGCTCGCTTCGATGCGCGACCCACCTTCGGCCAGGTACTTGGTGAACGCCTCGACGGCTTCGCCGTCCCGCTCGAGCTTCATGGCGCAGATGCCGAGGTTCCCCAGGATTTTCCAAGACGGAGAATCCACGTACGCGGCTTGGAACTCGCGGAGCGCCTCGGCGTAACGTGCGCCGTCCGGGTCCTGAAGAAACGCGACGCCGGCTCGGAAGTGCGCGCGCGCTCGCTCACTGATGACGACCTCGTCCGAAGCGTCCGTCGTCGGCGCGGCCGTGTGCGGCACTTGCGCTCCCTTCGTCGTCGCCCACGCCGGCGTAAGCGCCGAGGTGACGAGCACGCCGACCAACCCCGCGCTCACGTGGCGCGAGAACGGTGAGTAGAGCCTGCGAGAAGCGACGGAGCGCGGAGTCGTTCGTGCCATGGGTTTCCTGGGGGCGCAGCGGCCTCGAGGCGCTCGGGGCCTGAGCCGAGTCGAACGCCGAGAGCGGGAGTTACGGGCAGGTCTCCTCCGAGTCAATCCACGCCGCGGTGACGGCGAGCTGCCGGTCGTCGAGAAGAAGAGTCGCCAGCGGGGGCATTTGTTTCGTCACGCCGACGGCCGGGCCCCGATGCGCGTCGTTGAGCCAAAT
>JAEYVE010000197.1 GCA_023432025.1 Pseudomonadota bacterium | reverse complement strand
CGATGAGGGCGCACACGACTCCATTCTGCCGACCACGTTCGAAGATGCGCTCGAGCGCAGGGATCTCCTCGGCGCACGTCGCCACGATGACCTTGCCGCACAGCTCGTGGGAAAGGCCTTCTTCGCGGCAAAATGTCTCCAGCGCGCGCTTTCCCGCGCGGCAGTTTTCGGCCTTGAGCGACCCGGGCTTGTAGTAAATGCCCGAGTGAATCACGCCGGAGTTGTGTCCGGTTTGGTGCGAGGCCTCGCGCTCCTCTTTTTCGAGCACCGTGACACGGAGGCCGCTCGAGCGCGTGGCGAGTTGGTAGGCCGTGGCGAGTCCGACGATACCTGCCCCAACGACGACGACGTCCGTCTCTTGCATGGTTTCCTCATGAAGCGGCCGCTCGACCCCAAAAGAGTACGGCGGACAGCGCTATTTCAACGCGATCACGGGCCAGGAGAGCTGAAGGTTGGATCTCGGCGAAGCAAGGGAGAGCTTCGCGGGGGTGACCGTCTCGGGTTGGGGCGTCTCGAACCGAACCCTACGGGTGCTTGGGCGGAGGAGCCGCTCCGGCTTCCTCCAAGAGCGCTTCCGTGCGGCTGCAGCCGATGCGGTTCGCGCCAGCCGAGAGTAGCTCGTGGAGCTGCGTGAGCGAGGAGACGCCGCCTGAAGCTTTGACTGCAACGTGCGGCGGACAGTGTGCCCGCATCAACCGAACGTCGTCCACGGTCGCTCCACCCGTTCCGAATCCGGTGGACGTCTTCACCCAGTCGACGCCCGCCTCCGAAGCAATCTCACACAGGGCGATCTTCTGGTCGCGGCTGAGAAAGCAGGTCTCGAAAATGAGCTTCAGCTTCTGCCCGCGCTCGTGGACGGCGCTGGTCAGCGCCGACACCTCCTCACGGACCTCGCTGAAGCGCCCGGAAACGACCAAGGAGACGTTGACGACGACGTCGAGCTCCTCGGCGCCGTCGTCCAGGTAGGCTTCGGTTTCAGCGAGCTTGGCGCGAAGGCTCGCTCCGCCGTGAGGAAACCCCACGACCGTGGACGTTCTTACGGGCGAACCTGCCAAGAGCTCACGACAGCGACGTACATAGTGGGGGAGCAGGCACACACTCGCCACCTCGAGACGGCGCGCCGTGAGGCAACCCTGTTCGAGCTCCTCGGTGCTCGAGTTGGGCTTGAGGATCGAGTGATCGATGAAGCGGGCGAGGTGCTTGGGACGCATGGCTGGTGACTCTACAGCAGCGGTGCCGGCGCCGCGCGCCTCTCGAACGAACCGCGCGGCGGGCATTTGACTGGCTGGTGACGCTGCCGCGTAGACATGACAAATTGAAAAAGATGAACGGGGAGCTTTCGCGGGCTCGGGTCGACGTCGAGGGTCCTACCGCGCTCGAACGTGCCCGCCGCACGCTCCGCGAGATCGGAGCGAGCGCGCCCGAGGACGACGCGGCGACCTCGTGTCGACTCGCCGCAGCGCTTTGGCAGGCGAGCCGCGAGCTGGAGTTGCCCGCAGAAGAACGCCGCCGCCAGCGTACCGCGCGTTTGGTCGCGGACGACGCCGGTCAACGTTTTGCGACGGCGCTCACGGACCGTGCCTCACGCATCGAAGATCCAGCGCGCCGGCTCGAACAGGTCGAAGAGCTCGTCCGCCGCCTGGGGGTACCCTCGTCGCTCGGCGCGTTCGAGCGATGGGGACTGCGTCTCTTGCCCCACTTGGCTCCCCATTTCCCGACCGCCCTGGCGAGCGCGCTGTCGATGCGTGTAGCGCGGGAAGCCGACGCGTACGTCGTTCGCGGCGAGGCGCCGGTGCTGGAGAGCTTTCTCGCGCAAGCCGCGGCGAGCGGCTCCGCCATCAACCTGAACCAATTGGGTGAGGAGGTCGTCGGTGAGGCGCAGGCCGCCGCGCACCTGGCGCACTACCACGCCCTCCTGGACCGATCGGACGTCACGACGCTCAGCGTGAAGCTGTCCTCGCTGTACAGTCAGGTGAGTCTCGTGGCGCTCGAGGAAACGCTCGAGGTGCTCGGGACACGTCTCGCGCCGCTCTACCAAAAGGCGCAGGCCTCGGTGCCGCAGAAGCTCGTGTACTTGGACATGGAGTCGTACCGGGATCTCGACGTCACGTTCACGCTTTTCACGCGCCTTTTGGATCGCCCGGAGCTCCACGGGCTTTGTGCGGGCCTCGTGCTGCAGGCGTACTTGCCGGACTCCCACCACTATCAGAAGCGCTTGGTTGCCTGGGCGCAGAGGCGCGTGGCCCGCGGTGGGGCGCCCGTTCGTCTACGGCTCGTGAAGGGCGCGAACCTGGCGATGGAGCGGGTCGAGTCGTCCTTGCGCGGCTGGCCCGTGCCCATCTTGCCTACGAAGGCGGACGTCGACGCGCATTTCAAGCACATGCTCCGCTACGCGTGTCGACCGGAATCGATCGAAGTCGTGCGCCTGGGCGTGGGGAGTCACAACGTTTTCGACATTGCGTACGCGCTGGTGCTTCGCGAGCGGCTCGAACGACCCGAGCTTCTCGAGTTGGAAATGCTGCACGGCATGGCCGAGCCCCTGCGGCGCGCCGTTCAAGCGCTGACTGGCGGAGTCCTCGTGTACGTGCCCGCAGTGGAGCCGCGCGAGTTCCAGAGCGCGGTGGCGTACTTGGTGCGACGGTTCGACGAGAACGCTGCCGAGCAAAACTTTTTACGGCTGGGGTTCTCCGTGGACGTCGGCGATCCGCGTTTCGCGGAGGAGGGGGCTCGCTTTCGTGACGCGCTACTCTCCGGGAAAGAGC
Organism: Pseudomonadota bacterium; assembly: GCA_023432025.1. Lineage (GTDB taxonomy): Bacteria > Myxococcota_A > Polyangia > Polyangiales > Polyangiaceae > NIC37A-2. The sequence continues at coordinate 34,104 of JAEYVE010000197.1, read as the reverse complement.
TTTCGTCGCGCCGCCCCGCGTCACGCGTCGCGCGACGCTCGTCGGAGGATACCGTCCAGGTTTCCGGCGCCGCGCGGGGTTTCGTCAACGAACCCGACACCGATGCGTCTCGCCCCGAAGATCGCGAGTTTCTCCGCAGCTGCTTGCGTCAGCTGACCGCGACGGTCCCTCTGGTGCCGGTCGTCGCTGGTGGAGAGCTCTACGAGGGGCCCCGAGCGGCCGGCTTCGACCCTTCGAGGCCCGACCTCGTTCCGTACGAGTCCCGGCTAGCCACGGCTGCGGAGGTGGAGTTCGCCTTGGCGACGGCGCGCAGCGCGGTCGACGGCTGGAGCGGGCGCTCGGCGCTCGACCGCGTCACGGTGCTGCGAGCCATCGCGGACGAGCTGCGTGCTTCGCGCGGGGAGCTCATTTCTGCGCTCGTGCTCGATGGCGGCAAGCGTGTCGAAGAAGCGGACACGGAGGTGAGCGAGGCGGTGGATTTCGCCGACTACTACGCGGCCTCGTACGAGGAGCACGCGGCGCGGTACGTGCTTTCGCCGAAGGGCGTCGTGGTGGTCACGCCTCCGTGGAACTTTCCTCTGGCGATTCCGCTGAGCGGGGTGCTGGCCGCGTTGGTGGCCGGGAACGCAGTCGTGCTCAAGCCTGCTCCGGAAACGGTGCTCGTTGCGTACCTCGCGGCGCGCGCCTGCTATCGCGCTGGGGTGCCCCAAAGCGTGCTCGGTTTCGTGCCTTGCCACGAGTCCGTCGCCGCTCCGCTCATCGTGGACGGACGGGTGAACACGGTGGTGCTCACCGGCGCCACCGAAACCGCGCGTCTGTTTCGACGCATGCGTCCTTCACTGGATCTGTTGGCGGAAACGGGAGGGAAAAACGCCCTCATCGTGAGCGCGGTGTCCGACCATGACTTGGCCATTCGCGACGCGGTGCGATCGGCCTTCGGTCACGCGGGCCAGAAGTGCAGCGCGCTCAGCCAGCTCATCGTGGAGCGCTCGCTGTACCGGAGCGAAGATTTTCGCCGTCAGCTGCGCGACGCCGCCGCCAGCTTGCGCGTGGGCTCGGCATGGCATCCCGAGTCGTTCGTTACGCCCCTGATTCACCCACCGGGCCCCACGCTGGAACGCGGCTTGCGCACTTCGCCCGGCGAGACGTGGCTCCTGCCTCCCACACGCTCGTCGGAAAACCCGCGTTTAATCGGCCCCTCCATCAAGCTCGACGTAGCCCCCGGAAGCTTCAGCCATCGAACCGAGCTCTTCGGTCCGGTGCTCATGGTGCTCGAAGCCGCGAACCTCGAGCACGCCATGAAGCTCGCCAACGACACGCCTTACGGCCTGACCGCAGGATTTCACGGTCTCGACGAACGGGAGCAAGCCTCCTTCGTCGAGGCCATGCGAGCGGGAAACTTGTACGTCAATCGCACGATCACAGGCGCGATCGTGGGCCGACAGCCGTTCGGAGGACGAAAGGCGTCTTCGTTCGGGCCGGGCGCCAAGGCAGGAGGGCCGAACTACGTGCTCGAGCTCTGCCAAGTTCGTGGCTACCGCGCGGGGCGCACGTACGGCTTTGCGTCAGCGACTCACCGTGAAGGTGGCGTGGCGTCTCCGGTAGACGCGCCGGTGGACGCGCGGCTGAGACGCCTGGACGCGCCGCTGACGCGCTCACTCCGCCGCTTCATGAGCCATTCCGAGCGGCGCCGCTTCGAGGAAAGAAGCCTGGAGTACCGCGCGGCGTTCGAGGATTTGGCTCGCCCCGAGCTCTTGCAGGACCTCGTCGGGGAGGCCAATTGGTTTCGGTATCAGCCAGCGGAGGTCATCGTCGTCCTCGGGGAGCGCGCTAGCGCGCTCGAAACGGCGAGCGTCGTCTTCTGCGTGGAGCTGGTCGGCGCCTCGTGGGAGCTGTTCGTCCTCCCGTCCGACGCGCTGCCGGCGCACGCTGCCTGGTTGCGTGACGGCGGATACGCGAAAACGGTGGGCGGGTGGAACGACGTGCTCACCCGCGTCGAAGCACGAGGGTGGCCCAGGGTGAGGGGTGTGGGCACGAGCGTGGACGAGGTCGCGCTGGCCCTCTCGCACGCTGACACTCATTTCGTCTCGGAGCCAGCCTCGGACGTGGGGCGAGTCGAGCTGCTTCGCTATCTGTTAGAACAATCCGTGAGCATCACCCAGCACCGCTACGGAAACCTGGGAATGGCCTCCGAGAGCCCCTGCCCGCGGGGGATCGGCGAGCATCGGCGCCCCTCGTCGGACTGAATTTGCTCGCGCAGATCGGGCATTTCGGGGTACGGACAATGCCGATGGTCTCCCCCACTGCCCATGCTCGGGACATGGTCTCCGAGCCAGTCTCTGGCGCCGTGACGAGAAGCAGCGGCGTTTCTCATCGATCGGTTACGACGGTCGAGGACGAGGTGGCGCGGCTCCAGCAGGCGCTGCTCGACCTAACCGTCTCCGGAGCCTCCTCGGTAGGGCTCGTTCGCTGTTCCAGCGAGGCGCAAGAAAGAACGCTCGGTCGCGAGCTTTCCCGCGCCGCGCGGGAGCGGGGTTTCGTGACGGCTCGCCTCTCTTTGATCGATCTGTCGCTCGACGCTCCCGAGGAGGTCGTTCTGCACTTGCTCGACGCGCTCGTTCTCCCCGGAGACACGCGGCCGCGCGGCATTTTGCGTTTGCTCGACGTGTACTTCGAGCGCTACGGCAAGCGTTCGCTCGAACGGTTCGACGCTGCCGTCGTCGAGCACGAAGCCGCGGGAGACCTGGCCGCGCTCTGTCGCGCCTACTTGGCGGCGGAGGACGACGCGCACCGAGAGGTGAGAGCGCTGGATACGTGGGCGAACGGTACGGAGCCCGCGCGACGTTTGGTTCCGGACGTGCGCGGCGCGCTCGGAGCGCGCACGGCGCAGCGCACCCTCGGCGAGCTCACGCGGCTTTTGCGAGCGCTGGGGCACTCGGGCCTCCTCCTGCTCTTGGAGGGGGGGGGCGCCATTACGCTGCGCACCGCTCGCCAACGTGAAAAGTCCTTCACCGTGCTGCGAGAGCTGGTGGACAACTTCGACGCTGGGCGCGGGGTCGTGGCGACTCGCGTCGTCATCACCGGAGACGAGCGTCTCTTGGATGGGCCGCGTGGCATTCGCTCGCTCGCCCCGCTCTTGGCCCGCTTGGACGTGCCCAGCGCCGCCGAGCCGCCGCCGCCGCACCGCAGCTCGACGACCCTCATCGCCGAACCGTACGAGTTCGTTCATCGGCGTATTCGGGAGCCCGACGCCCCGAAGGCGTCCGCTTTGCGTTCGCTGATACGTATCTCCCAGGGCCTACCGCCGACGGAGGCGGTGGCCTCCATGAGCGTCGGGCACGAGCGTATCGATCGCACGGTCGACAAGCTGTTCGAGCACGCAGAGGCCTCCGGCAGCGTTTTGCAGGTGTTGGTGGGCGAGTACGGCAGCGGCAAGACTCACCTCTTGCTCCACTTGGCGGAGCGCGCGCTCGCGGCCAAGCATCCAGTGTTCTGGCTGAACCTCGAGCGCATGAATCTGGATCTCGGCTCGCCCGAGCGTCACCTCTCGAGACTCTTGGAGCAGTCGGTGCTTCCGTTGCGTCATCGGCCGAGCGCGCTCGACCGCGCCCGCGTCTGGACGGGGTCGGCGCAGAAGCGACGCAGTCTCCTTTCGGCGCTCGAGGAGCTGGCCCAAACGTCGAGCGAAGAAGCGGTGAGCGCCAAGAAGGCGCTCGCCATCGCCGAGGCGTCCAAAGAGCCGGGCCGTGCGCTCGAGGCCTTCTTGTCCGGCGTGGATCTCGCCAAGAAGGGCAGCGGCGCGTCGTACCGTTTGGACGCCTACCGTCGATTCTTGCTGTGGGTGGAGCTGCTCGCGCGTTTGGAGGGGTGCGCGGGGCCGGTCATTTTGATCGACGAAGCGGAAAACCTGTACACGACGGGGCTGCCTCAATCACTGCGGCGTGCGGCCATGCGCGCGCTCTCGTTCTATTGTGGGGGCTCCGTGCCGGGCGCGTGCGTGGTGCTTGCCATGACGCCCTCCGCGCTGTCCGAAATGCGAAGTGAAGTCGGCGCGCTGCTCGAGGAGCTGGAAGAGGTTGCGTCCACCCTAGGAGTGGAGGACGTGGCGCTGTTCCGGCGCCGTCTGAAGCGCCTGACTCCCGACGAGGTTCCCGCGTTCTCGCGCGCGATGAGACTCGAGCTCGCGGAGCGTGTGAGGGCTACGCACCGGAGCGTGCGCGGTCCGGTGCGTGTCGACGACTGGCAGGCGGTCGTGGCGCGTGTCGCTCGGACCGGAGGCCCCCCGCGCGTCATGATTCGGGAGCTGGTCGACGAGCTCGAAGCGGCATGGTGGGCCGGGCAGTAGAGGGCGCTGTCACGTCTTCGAGGCGACGGGCTGTGGATCCGTGCGCTTTTGCTCTCGGAAGTGGCGCCAGCCTGCCAGTGCGCCGCGCCACTCGCCCAAAAGCGCCGGGTACCTGTATCGCGGCAGGCGCCACGCGGCGTCGAGCCGGCGCATGCGGGCGAGCCTCCACGTGTCGTGAGCGCAGCGCCGCACCCAGGGGATCCAAAAACCACGGAGCGCGGTAGGCTCCGGCGCGCTCGTCCGCACGGTCGCGAGCGCCGCAGAGTCGCCGAAGTGACGACGATATAGCTCTTCCGGCGCGTAGTTATGGCTGTGCTCGACGACGGCCTCGGGGACGTAGCAGAGGCGATAGCCGCGCTCCATGACACGGTGGCTCCACACGTAGTCCTCGGCGAACGTCAGTCCAGCGTCGAACGGCACCTCGCGCCAAACGCTCTTCCGCACCATGCTGCAAACCAGGCTCATGTGGCTCGCGAAGGCGCCCAGCTCGTGGCGGTTTTCGAACGCGGTGAAATAGTCGAGGCGCGTGAGCACGTTGGCGTCTGGCCGTGCGATCTGCCTCGAGAACGCGCCGGCACAGCGCTCGGAGCCAAGAATGGCTCGAGCAAGGCGCGCCAAGACGTGGCGACTCATCATGATCGCGTCGCTGTTCACGTAGGCCACGAGCTCGGTGTCTGCCCACTCCGTGCCTTGGTTGAGAACGGTGGCCGAGTGATAGGTGCCCGGCGCTAGGTGCACGATCCGGTCGTAGCCGTGGCGCTCCAGAATTTCTTTGGAGCCATCGGTGCTAGCGCTCTCGAAGACGAACAGACGCACGTCGACGTTCTCCTGGGCGTCGAGCGATCCGAGCGTCTGCGGCAGGAGGCGAGCGTCGTTGTAGCTGCGGAGCACGACCGTGATGGGAATGCGCGGCTCAGCCATAGCGACTCCACAAACGAACGAGACGATCTGGCGAGCCGATGAGCTTTTCGAAGACGAGGTGTTCGCCGCGGAGCTCTGCGGCGAGCGCGAGCCGGATGCGTTCTCGTGGGTAGGCCCAGGGGGGCAGCGTGAGCCATTGCCGCGGAGCGACGTGCCGCGCGGTGGCCCAAAGCCCAACGGTGGGCCGGAACGGTGACGCCGCGCGTCGCTCCAACTCCGGCGCGTAGAGCCGCGAAAGCTCGGCGAGCTGCGCCTGCTGCACCGCTCGGGGCCAGGGAGCGGTCGGGCTCAGCTTGAAGGCAATGGCTTGCTCGTAGGCGTCGGCCCACAAAGGACGCTCGCCGACGCGCTCTCTGAAGCGCTTTCTGCGCTGACGGACCAGGTGGTGATAGGCGCCGCGTTTGGCGAGCCACACGTCGCCGAAGGCGAGCCACGCCTTCTGGAGCTGACGCGTCACGAAGGCGTTTGGCTCTTCGTCTCCGGCCACGCTGCAGGGCTGCCCAGTGAGCACCCAGCGCGCAAACACGAGGCCCGCCCCGCGGTTCATGAGGAGGCGCCCCCACTCGGTGTGGTGCACCTGATCGAGGCGACGGGCCGTGAGCGGACGCAAGACGCTTTCGTCACCCCCCAGCACGCGGTGGCCCCGTCCCAGCTCGTACCAGGTCAGCGCGCGAGGTAGAGCGAAGAGCGCGCGTCGGTGGAGCGGTAGGATATCCACGTGTACTCCCGTGCGCAGCGAGTGCCGCTTTTCGAGCTCGGCGAGCCCGGCGAGCGCTCCTCTGCCGCGCGCGTGGTGAACGAGGACGAGGTCGTAGTCGTTGTATGGATGCTCGCGACCGTCTCGGACGAACGCGCCGCCTTCGCCTCGTCCATAGCCTCCGCCGAGAACCAAGCAGTCGACCGCGTCGGGCGCCACCGCGCGGTGGACGTCCTCGCTGATGGCGGCGAGCTGGTCGCGAATCGTGTCCTCGAGGGCGGGGCTACCCGTGACGGTAAAACGCATCAGGGGCTCGCTTTCGCTGGCGTGCGGCGAGAGCGGGTGACACCGCTCGGGCGGTTCACTGCCTCTTCCAGGATGCCCATCACGGTGTCCACGTAGCGCGCGGAGTCACACGAGGCGGACGCGTGAGCGCGCCCCTGCTCCCCCATGCGCCGGGCCAACTCCGGATCCCCGAGCAGTCGATCGATGCGTTCGGCGAGCTTCGCGCGGTCGAACACCGGCACCAGGTAACCGCCCACGCCGTCCGTCAGCCACTCGCTGATACCGCCCACGTCGAAGGCAACGACGGGCAGGCCGTGCCGCATCATCTCGATACCGACCGCGCCCAGCGGCTCCGGCCAGACCGAGGGCACCACCGCCACGCGTGCGCTTCCGAGCAGGCGGTGCAGCTCGTCCTGCGGTACGAAGCCCGTCATCGTTACTCTGTCCCCGAGGCCAAGGCGCTCGATGAGCGCAGCGCAGTGCGCGGCGTGGGAGCCCTCCCCGACGATGACGGCTCGGAAGCCCGGAGTCTGGAGACGAGCCAGGGATTCGATGAGAACGTCCACGCCTTTGCCTCGCAGAATTTGTCCCGCGTAGACCACCAGCGGCTCCGAGTAGCGCGCTCGGTATTCAGCGGCCGCCGGGTGCACGTCGGGCCACAGGGGCGTGATCTCGTCGGGAGGAAAGTCGTGGAGGATGAGCTCACGGCGAAGAAACTCGCTGACCGTGATGTGGTGCTCGAAGCGGCGACAGAGCTCGAGCTCCCGCAACTTGCGCGAAGGGCGCGCGATGCGAATCGGGAGCGGTCCGTTCGGGTCACGCACGATGCCACAGTAGAGTCCGCACAGAGGGCCGGCGCGCCTCGTGCAGATCTTCCGATTGTGAGGCAGATAGCGGTGCCGGCGCTGGCAGTAGATGTCGTGGTCGTGGACCATGCGCACCAGCCGCTTGCCGCTTCCGACGAGCGTTTCGAGCACCTCGAGCTCGTCGAGCTTGTGGACGAACAGCACGTCGGGGTTGTCCGCGAGCGCGCGCTCGATGCCCTCTGCGTCGAGCCAGCTGAAGCGTCGAGGGAAGAGCTCGCGAAAGCGGGCCTCCCCTGTCCCGGTCGACGGCCCGTGCAGGAGGGACACCTCGCAGTTGCGCTTCGTGAGGCCTTCCGTCAGGTGCCGCAAGGTGGACTCGGCGCCGCCGCGATCGCCCAGGAGCTGGTGAACCATGAGCACCTTCATCGCGAGGGCTCCGGGATGGATTCGGGCGCCGCTTGGTCGGTTCGCTTCCAACGAAGCCGAGCCGCGCGACGGCACGCGCGGTGAAGCCCTGCGGCCGTCTTGTTCCAGCCGAACGCTCTCGCGTGCGCGGGGCCCTGCTCCGCAGCCCGCCGGCGAAGCTCACTGTCGAACACGACGCTGCGGAGGGCCGCCGCGATGGAGTCCACTGCGTATGGATCACAGAGAGCGGCGAGGTCGCCGACGACTTCCGGCAGCGCGCCGCTGTTCGAGGCGCACACCGGACGTCCCGCGGCGAGCGCTTCCAGGGCCGGCAGACCGAAGCCTTCGTACAAGCCGAGCAAGACCACGGCGTCGGCGCCCGTGGTCAGCAGCGGGACGAGCCAGTCGTCCACGAAGCCCGTGAGGCGTACGCGGTGGCCGACACCGTGAGCGCGGGCAGCCTCGAGGATGCGCTCGCTCGCTCCCCAGTCTCCGCCCATGAGCACCAAGTCGTGCGTGGCTGCGAGGCCCGAGCTCGAGAAGGCTTCGACGAGGCGCACGTGGTTCTTGGCTGGATGTTCGAGGCGTGCGGGATAGAGCAGGTAGGGGGCGTGGAGAGTGAGGCGCGCGCGCGCGGCTGCGACGTCAGGGTCCGCTGGCGGACGCGGCGCGAACCTCTGGACGTCGACGCCGTTCAGCACGACGTCCACCGTGTCACGCTCGATCCCGAGCGCAGAAACGAGGTCACTCTGGGTGGCGCGACTGATTGCGACGAGCCGCGTCGCGCGTCGAAATACGCGCAAGAGCGCGTGGTGAAAGTACGCCATACGAAGCGCGTCGTACTTTTCTGGAACGTGCAGCTGACCTAAGTCGTGCACCACGGCCACACTCGGTAGAGGATTGACCGCGGAGGCGCGTCGATTGGCGGCTGGGTACAGGACGACGTCGGCGGACGCGCGTCGTGCTGCACCTCCAGAGGCCAAGAGGTACCAAAGCGCGCTCAGGCCGGGGCGTGTGGCGACGCGCGGCGTGAGTCGCGTCTCGAGGCCGTCCAAGCTCGCTCCGTAGGCGTCGAGCTCTTCGCGCGAGCCCAAGACGACGAGCTCGTCTCCGCGCCGTCTGGTCAGCCCGGAGAGCTCGGGCAGCACGGACTTCACGTAGCTCCCCAAACCAGAACGTCCGTCGTCGGTCCCGCCCAGGGTGAAGGCAATGCGCATGGGTCCTAACCTCGGCCATCGAGGGGCCGTTTGGTTGATGTCAGCAGACGTCGGCGAGGTGGCGCTCGATAAGCCGCCCCGCGTGATTCGCCCTACGGTCGTCCGTCGGGCCTCTGGAGCCCAAAGGCCGCGAAGGGGACACCGCAGCTTCCCATGTCGAATCCCGACGAAGCCGAACGTCGCACATCGCCCCATTCGAACGAGCCACCGACTCGGCCTGAGACGGACAAGCGCCTCGGGATTGGGCGGATCGTGATCAACACGCTCACGAGTCAGCTCGACCGCGTCGTCGACGCGCTCGTCTTCATCGTGCTGATTCCGATCGTGGTGCACACGATTGGCCAGGAGCAGTACGGCCTGTGGAGCCTCGTCTGGGCGGTCGTGAGCCTGTTTGCTCTGATCGACCTCGGCTTCGGCGCCGCCGTGGTGAAGTACGTCGCGGACGCGCGCGGTCGGGGGGATTCCAACCGACTGCGCCTCGTGGTGTGCACGCTGTTCTGGGTGTTCGTCGCGCAGTCCGTGGTGCTCGGCGTCGTTTCGATGCTCTTGTTTCGCGGCTTCGACAACATGTTCGAGCTGCCGCCGGAGCTTCGCCCCACTGCCCAGGTCGTCTTCATCGTCGTGGCGTCCGGGTACCTCTTGAAGCTGCCCACCGCGATGTTTCGCGGGGTACTGACGGGCGATCAGAAGCTGTGGTTGGCCAACATCTATCAAGTTGCCACCAACTTGCTCTACTTCGTGGCCGTCCTCGTCATTTTGCCGCTGGCGCCGGACCTCGAGACCTTCGCGTTTCTGAACTGGATCGTGACGCTCTTGCCGGGGATCGCCGTGACGGTTCACTGCGCCGTGACGATGCGCGGCGAGCTGAGCCTGGTGCCGCGCAACTTCGACTGGGCGCTCTTGCGGGAAATCTGGGGCTTTTCCGCGTACCAGATGATCGTTCAAGTGGGGACCCTGCTCGGCTCCAGGGCGGACATGTTCGTCGTGAAGAGCGCCCTGCCACTGACGGCGGTCGCCGTTTACGCCATCGCGCTTCGAGTGAGCGAGCAGGTGAGAACCTTCTGCGTTCAGATCACTCGTACGCTGACGCCCGTCGTGGCGGAGCTTCACAGCGCGGGGCGCGAGGAGAGCTTGCGCAAGGTTTGGCTCGCGGGAACTCGCTTCTCCGTGGCCTTCGCGGCGCCCCTTTTGGTGGGCTGCGCCGTGCTCGCGGAGCCTTTGATCCATTCGTGGCTCGGACCGGAGTTCGCCGACACGGTTCTTCCCTTGCAGCTCTTGCTGGTGGCCACGTTCGCGGGGCTCATCCATGGCAACTCACAGAGTCAGCTGGCGATGACCGGGGAACAGCGCTTCTTGGCGCTGGCCATGTGCCTCGGGCAGGCCGTCAACGTGGGACTTTCTTTGGGGCTGGTCCACGACTTCGGCTTGGTGGGCGTCGCTGCCGCGACCCTGATGGGGCCGCTCGCGACCGACGTGTGCCTAGTGCAGCCGCGCCTGGGAGCGAAGACGCGGGTGTCTCCGCTGTCGTTCTACCGTCAGACCCTGATCCCGAGCGTCGTGCCGACCGTCGTGATGGTTGCTTTTCAGCACGCCCTGCGTCGGTTGTGGCACCTCGGCGCGTTATGGGAGGTGGCCGCTGTCGAGGTGCTGAACTTGCTCGTTTTTTGGGCGGCGTTCTGGCGATTCGGGCTGTCCCCTGCGGAGCGACAGTTCGTCCTCGAACGAGTACGTTCGCATTTCGGGCGTGCCGTCGCGCGGTAGAGGTAGGGCCCGCGTCGCCGCGCGCGTCAGGACGTTTTCGATCTTGCGAACGTAGTCCGAAAAGTCGAATCGCTCGCGCACGTCGGCGAGCGCGGTGAGCGCGATGCGGAGTCTGCGAGATGGGTCCGCGAGGCCGCGGATGCGCTCGGCCAGCTCGAAGTCGCTGGTCTCCGCGTAGGTCAGGCAGTTCACGTCGTGGCGGAAGAAGTCTTTTTGACCGCCGACGGGCGTCCCCACGACGGGACAGCCAGCCGCCATGGCTTCCAGCGGCGTGGTCGCGAAGGGCTCCGGCCAAAGTGACGAGAAGACGAACGCATCGTGTTCTCGGTACAAGGCGGGCGTGTCCGAGCTCGGCACCCTGCCGCGGAAGTCGACGCGATTCTGGAGGCCATGCTCGACGACGAAGGCCATCAGCTTGGCTTTGTACGCGCTGTCGCCGCTGTCGCCGCACACCGTGAGCCGGTAGTCGGCGCCGGACACGCACAGGCGCGCCAGCGCCCGCAGGACCACGTGCAAGCCCTTGTCGGGGATGAGCGTCCCCACGTAGAGCAGTCGCCGTGCCGGACCGGCGGACACACGCGGCGCATCGACGCCGAAGCGCGACAGATCGACGCCCTGGTTGATGAACGTGGCGCTCTCCGGAAGAATCTGAGCAGCGACGAGGTCGTCGCGTATGAACCGGGAAATGGCGATGGCGTGCTCGAAGGAGAGTCCCGCCAGACGGGACCAGGGCGCCCAGCGCCGCACGGCAGGACGGCGTCTGTAGGACGATAGGGACTTGTCGGTGATGTCCCACACCAAGGGCACTCCGGCGTCCTGGGCGGCGTGCGCGGGGCCCAAGAACGTGCGCTTGGTGTCACTCATGTAGACCACGTCGGGTTTCTTCCGAGCGATCAGACGCCGAGCGGTCGCGTAGTTGATGGCGCCGATCATGAGCTCGCGCCCGAAGAGCAGTGGCTGGTTGCCGAGAGGGTGCGGGTAGGGCACCGACTGCAGCAAGGTGCGGTGGATCCACGGCCGCTCCGGCACATCGAGGCCGGGCGGCGTCTCACTGGTGAGTGTCGTCACTTCGTGACGTGTGCGGAGCTGCTCGAGGATTTCTGCGAGGCGAAGCTCGTTGCCGCCGAGCACGTACGGTGGAAACAGGTTGCAGACCGTCAGGATGCGCATGACACGTGACTCCTCCGACTCGAGTACGCCCGGGCTCTGCTCGCGAACCCGAGCCTATGCGCGGGCGTGACTCGATACGGTGTGGCTGTGAACAGGCCTCCGCTCCGTGGTCCGATGCGGTCTGCTCAGGGTGACTTCGTCGTGCCCGGAGCGGCCTTCGGGCGCGGCCCGGCGATCTTGAGCCGGGTCGCGCGCGCTACATCGCGCGCGAGCTCGTCGCGGTGACGATACGCCCAGCTCCCGACATAGCCGCACAGGCGAGCCTTGGTAGTCGTAGGTACGTCGACCTTGTGGACCAAGCGCAAGTTGCCCATGACGACGTTCCACGCTGGCAGGACGACCCGACCGGCCGAGCTGGTGTCGCTCCAGTAGGTTCGGTCGACGTCACGCGCGCGCAGCTTGGTGATGGACTGCTCCGAGTGCATGCGAGGGTGAAAGAGGTAACGCGGCACCTCGAAGAACGGTCCGAGCATCGCCACCTCCTGCAAGAGAGTGCGGTCGGCGCCCCAAAAGGTGTCGAACAAATCAGTCTGCAAGAGCGCGCTCTTGCGAAAAAGTCCGAAAATTTCGTAGCAACGGTGCCAGGAAAGCAGCAGTTCGCGGAAGCGCACACCCGCGTCGCTGGAGTCCGTTTCGAGACGAACGTCGTAACGCTCGATGACGTTTCCTTCTGCGTCGATGACCTCCGACCGCGGGTACGCGAGCATCACGTTCGGGTGCGTGTCGAGGACTCGGACACATGATTTCAGGTAGTCCGGCTCGAGCACGTCGTCGTGTGCGGCCCATTTGAAGTACTCTCCCCGGCCCTCGTCCACCAGCAGGTTGTAGTTGGGCGCGGCACCCAAGTTCCGGTGCTGCCTGATGTATCGAACGCGACCGTCGCGCGCGGTGAAGCCTTCGCAAAGTTCACGTGTGCGGTCCGTGGACGCGTTGTCCGAGATGACGAGCTCGAAGTCTTCGAAGGTTTGCGCGAGGATCGAAGAGACGCTCGCTTCGATGAAATTCTCGCCGTTGTAAACAGGCATCCCAATCGTGACTTTTGGCGCAAACCTCATGTGAACCCCCCAGTCGTTGGGCACGAACGGTTCGGGGTGAGGGCGTGTGGGCGAGAGTCTCACCGCGGCGTCGGGGTCTAGCGCAGCAGCACGTTGGCGCTGGCCCAACAGGGTATGAAGCGGATGAGCCGGAGTTCGTTCGAGCCGAGACGCCGTGATCCGGAGGTGAGACGTTGCCGAGCGCCGGCACGGCGGGGTCGTTCCGATCGCGCGTGGCAAGACAACGTGTGCTCGTCGTCTTCGTCGACGCGCTCGGACCCCGTCAGCTCGAACGCTTCGGTAGACGCCTCGACTCTCTGCCGCATCGGCGACAGCTGGAGGGGATCTTGGGATACACGTCCGGCGCGCTGCCGACGATCCTCACCGGCGCGTCGCCGCGCATGCACGGTCGCATGTGCCTCTTCACGGAGCGCAAGAAGGGGGAGCCGCACCTCTTGGCGCCGCTGTCGTGGCTCGGTCTTTTGCCGCGTTTGGTTCACGAGCGTCGCCGCGTGCGTCGTGTGGTGGAGCGCTGGCTCACCTCGAAGCATGGCCTCACGGGATACGTGGCGCTCCACAAGGTTCCTCCAGAGCACTTTCGCTGGCTGGCGATCCCAGAGCACGACGACTTGTTCGGAGCTCCCGACATCGGGGGAGCGCGCACCTTCCTCGCCGACGCTCGGGAGGCCGGAATTTCGGTGTACGCGAGCCCGTGGCAGACGCCCGAGCCGCGGCGCTGGGAGGAAGCGCACGCCGTGCTCGAGGCGGAGCCGCCCGATCTGGCCTTTTTGTACTCGGCAGAGCTCGACGCCTTGCTCCACCTGGAGGGCAACGACGGACCCAAGGCGCGGAGGGCGGCGGAGCGAATCTCGGAGAACGTGGAGCGAGCTCGTCACGCGATGGCGCGCGGCAACGCGGACGTCGTGACTTTCGTCGTGGGTGACCACGGTATGGCCGACATTCGAGCCACGATCGATCCACGCGCGCTCTTGCGGCGACTCGGCGGCACGCGCGCGTTCGCCGACAGCACCATGCTGAGGCTCTGGGGCAACCCAGGCGAGTTGGAGCGGGCGAGAGACTGCCTGGAGGCGACGCGTTGGCCCGGGACGTGGATGAACCTGGCGAAGCTGCGCGAAAGCCAGGTTCCCACGAAGAACGCGCCCTACGGCAACGCGTTCTTCGTGCTCGACGAGGGGCTCATGTTTGCGCCCAGCTTCCTTGGTGGCGCGGCCGCGGGAATGCACGGCTACGGCCTGGCGAGCCCCTCTTGCTTCGCGGCGCTGGCCTCCGATTGCCCATTGCCCGGGGACGTTCGGAGCTTGACCGACGTGGCGCCCCTCGTGCGCGCCGCGCTCGGCCTTCCTGCCGCGAGCGCCGCCGCGAGCGCGGATCTGGCGGTGCCGTCCGAGTCGAGCGTGCTCATCGACCCTCTGTCCATCAATTGACCGATGCCGACCATTGCTCATGTTCCGAGGAGACTCGCTGCCTGCTCTTGGGGAGGTACCGAGCGCGTACTGGCGCAGACGCTGCCGCTCTTGCGTCAGGGAGGGCTCCGTCAACGTGTGCTCACCACACGTGCGCTCGACCAACGACGAGGTGACGAGCTGTCCGGGGCACCGGTCACGCGCCATTCGTACCTGTACCCCGAGTGGCCTCTCTCGGAAGAGAGGCGCGCCCAGTACGACCGCCGCGCCGGGAACATGGTGAGTTTTTCGCTCGCGCGCCACCTCCTTCACTTGAAGGACCTGGCGCTCGTGCACTGTCACACCGGCAACCGTTTGGGGGCGCAGTGTCTGCGGGTGGCTCGCCGTCGTGGGGTGCCATGTGTGCTCACGCTGCACGGTGGGCACTTCGCCGTCCCCGACGACGAGAAGCGGCGCGGAGAACAGCGCCGAGAGCTTCGCGACGTGTTCCGAGCCCGGACGCTGCCCTGGGGCAAGGTGCTCTCGCTCTTGTGGGATACGAGAAATCTCCTGGAGAACGTCGATGCGGTCGTGTGTGTCGGCATCGAAGAGTACGAGGCCGCCAAGAAAGCCCTAAAGCGACCGCGAGTCGTGCTCATGCCGGGCGGCGTGGACGTGTCCACGTTTCAAGGTGGGGGACGTGAGCGCGGGCGTCGCTTGCTCGAGGTTCCCGAGGACGCGCGGCTGATTGTATCCGTGGCGCGCCTGGACCCGCAGAAGGACCAAGAGACGCTGCTTCGTGCCTGGCGTCGCCTCGAGGACGAGCAGGTGTTTCTGGCCCTCGTCGGGGCGGAGACGGAGCCCGGCTACGCGGCACGCCTACGCGAGCTCGCGGCTGCGTCGGGCGATCGACTCCGCATCGTCGACAACATGCCGTCGGAGCGGATCCCGGACGTGCTCGCCGCCGCAGACATTGCCGTGCTCCCCAGCCGGCATGAGCCCTTCGGGCTCAGCTGCCTCGAGGCCTGGGCCGCCGGGACCTGTTTGGTCGCATCGAACGTGGGCGGACCGCGGTGGCTCTTGAAGGGAGAGACCGCCGGGAGGCTGTTTTCTGCTGGTGACTCGGTCGAGCTCTGCGCGCTGCTCCGGGAGCTCTTGGACGATCCGGCACAGTGCGCGCGGCTGTCGCGAGAAGGCGAGCAGCGTGCGCGTGCAGAGTTCACCTGGGAGCACCGCGCCGAGGCGCTCCTCGATCTGTACGCGTCTCTCGGGGTTCGTTGGGAGAGGCGCTCGCTTGGGGGAAGTGCAGAGAGCCCGAGCTCAATCGCTTCTGGGGATCCGCACTCGCGCCGCGCGAGACGGAAGGAGGCCGCCACGTGATCGCGCCGACCAGTCTTCGTGAGCTGGCACTAGTAGGGAGAGCACTGCCGGTTTTCGACGTGCCCATCGTCGACGCCACGTATCCAGAAGCCGCCGACCTGCTCGATAGCTTCATTTCTCGCTCGGATCGATCGCGTGCCGTCCACTTTGCGAACGCTCACACATTCAACCAGGCCGCTCACGACGAGAGCTACCGCGCCGCTCTGCGTCGCGCCGACTGCGTCTTCGGAGACGGCACGGGAGTGCGTTGGGCCATAAAGACCCTTTATGGCCACACCTTGCGCGCCAACGTCAACGGCACCGACCTCGTCCCGTACTTCATGTCGCGCGCCAACGGGCGCAAGCACCGACTCTTTCTGCTGGGGACGCGGGACGAGGTGCTTCACCGGACGGTGGCGCGAGTTCACGCGGACTTTCCCGGTTGGCGGATTTGCGGCTTTCATCACGGGTTCTTCGAGAGCAGTCAGGACACCCGGGTGGTCGACGAAATCAATCGGGCGCAGCCCGACGCCCTGCTCGTGGCGATGGGCAACCCTCGTCAGGAGCTGTGGATCACCCGCAATCAACATCGACTCGAGGTTCCGCTCTCGATGGGCGTGGGTGCGCTCTTCGACTACTGGGCAGAGGTCGAGCGTCGCGCGCCGCCGTGGATGCGGGAGTGGGGCGCAGAATGGCTCTACCGCATGCTGTTTCAGCGTCAGAAGCTGAAGCGCTATCTGTTCGGCAACCCGGAGTTCATCTGGCGCGTCGTTCGGGAGAAAATCACGCACTGAACGTCGTCCGGGCGAAGCTCACGCGTCGAGCGTCGGTCCACGAACGCTCGGGCGAGCTCGTCCATCGACCGTCGTGGCGAGAATCATCACTCCTGGAGCGTCCTCCGAGCGAGCTCGTCCATCGACCTCGCTCCTGGAGTAGCGGCGGAGCGTCTCAGTCGCCCTGGAGGGAGGGCAGTGGGCTGCGATGCTCCGGCTCTCCAGGCAACAGCGCGGCCCAGGGGCGCTGGCCATCGCCGAGCAGCGCTGCGAACAGGAGAACCGTCGGCGCTTGTGTTTCCCAAACCGTGAACTCACTCGTATTTACGGCCTGTGCTGCGTCTGCGAAGCGTAGCGCGCGCGGTTGCTCTTCGAAGGGTGGATGGAACGCGGCTGCCACCGGCTTGTAGTAAGGAGCGCGCGGAAAACCTTCGACGGGGCCGTACACCACGAGCCCGGGAATGGGCGGCATGTCGCGCGTGATTTGGAAGGCGAGCGAGTCGCTATGGAGGGGCTGGCGCGGGGAGCGAGAGCCGAGGCCCGTCACGTACGACATGCCGAGCGGGTTCGCGCCCAGGACGTAGTCGGCGGCGAGGCTCAACGCGTCGAAGTAGTCTTGTCTCTGGGGAGCGGGTAGCTCGACCCCGAGCGTTGCCAGCTGAAGTCGTTGATACACTCCGTCGAGGAAGCGTCCCTGGCTCGCGTCCACTCCCCAGTCGGGCCGCGCACGCGGCGGCCTTCCCCCGCGGTGCGGCTGAGTCGAGCGGAGGTACCGTTCGATGGACGCCCCCGCGAGTCGATCGAGGCGCGAGCGCGTGACCTCTCGGATGAGGCCGTTCGGGGTGGGTCCCAGCGCGTAACCCAGCGCAAAGTCGGGCGCCGCGGGGTGATGTGACAGTATGGAGCCGGGGTAGATTTTGAAGGCCGGCAGCATGTGGTCGAAGAGGCCGCCGCCGTGACGGTCTACTGCCGCCCAGTGCCGCTCGTACGCATTCACGAGCGAGGCGTCGCTCCCGCCTCGAGCCCGCTCACCAGCTGCGTACGCGAGATAGGTGTCCGGCGCGCCCCGCGAGGCGGCGTAGTCATAGGCACGGCGCGAGCGGTCGAGCAGCTCCTTGGCACGCTCGGGCGCGTACGGGCGGACCAGATGTGCCGCCTGCGCGAAGAGCCCGGACACGTACGCGGTGTGCGCAGGGGTCGCGTCGAACGCGAAGTAGGGTAGCTCATCGTCATGAGCGAAATAGTAGCCGGCAGGGTGGCGCGTGCTCTCCACACCCAGCCGCACGCTGCCGTCCGGCTCTTGCAGATCTTCCCAGCCAGCGATGCTCCAGAGGGCTTCGTCCAAGAGGTCCGGAATGCCGTTGCCGCTCTCCGGCAAAGTCAACTGACCATCGGTGAAGCGCGAGGGGAACAGCTCGAAGGCGCGCAGCAGCGCCTGCGCGACGACGACGTGCATGGGCCGAATGTCGAAGTCTCCCGCGTCGTGGTGCCCCCCACGCATCGGCTTCTGCTTTTTTCTAGGTGTGTCGGCCGAAAAGAACCCGGAGGTCGAGCCGCCGACGAAGTACGCGCTGCAGTGATCCGGTGGACGACTCCACTCGGTGAGATCCGGTCGCAGGTCGCCGCACCAACGGTTGTGGAACACGCCGCGCGCGACCGTGTAAAATGCCTTGAAGGCGGCGCGTTCGCTGACGGCGGTCGGATACGATACTCCCACGCCCGGAAGCTGGACTCGGTAGCGACGAGACTCGTGGGGCGGCAGTCTGGCGAGGTCGATCTCCCCCACCGCGCCCACCACGTCCTCACGGCTCGCCACGCGTGGGAGCACCTTGAGCTTGCCGAGCACGTCGACGCGCGGGGACAGGCCATCCCGCGGCTCGCCCAGGACGTTCGCGTCGCTCGGGAAATGCGAGAGATCAAGGCCGCCTCCGTCGCCCAGCCAGCCATAGACGTACGCGAAGCGCCGTCGCGAACGTGGGTTGTAACCGACTTGGTTGACTTGGATGACGGGCGTCTCGAGGTAGCGGTCACTGAAGGGGAGCCGTACATCGAGCGCCAAGCCAGGCGTCTCGGTGCCGGCAGAGTGACGCACGCGAAGCACGTCGGTGCTCCCCAGCGGTTCGCTCAACTGAAGGTAGATGCGGTGCTCCACGTTCACGGTGGGCTTCGAACGGGCGCCGAAGCCCACCGCGAGGCCGCCCTGACCGGCGGCCACGCTGTGCCGCATGACCTTGTCCACGCGGAGCGCTGCTCCGTTCGCCCGCAGAACCTCCCACCGCCCCCCTTGCCACGCTTCGCCTTGGTTTCCGGTGAGCGCGCCGTCTTTCGAGGGCGTGAGCGCGTCTTGGCGAATGACGAGCGCGAGCACGTCGCGTGCGGCGGCGTGCATTCCAACCAGAGCGCCGGCGCCACGAGGAACCACGTCGACTGTGGGCTGATGGACGTGTACGGCGCCCAAAGCGGGCGGCTCTCCTCCGCCGCGCTCCGCCAGCACTTGCAAAAAGACGTGCGTGTTGGGGACCAGTCCGTCGATGTCGAAGCTGCGCGCTTTCGTCGCGGGTATCCGCCCCAGGGTCGTTGCGCTTGGAGCGCTGCCGTCTTCTGTTGGGGGCTCGGCAGACAAGCGGACGACGTAGTGAATGGCGCCCGGGACGGCTTGCCACCGCACCGCCAGGGAGCGGCTGGTCACGCGTTCGACGACGATGCCGAGCTCGCCACGTACGCCGGTGATGCCGCGGATCTGACCTGCGTCGACGGACGCCTCCGCGAGTGGCGCCGGCGACGGGGCGGTCGAAACGGCGCGGCGCGCGGGGGCTGCGCCGGGCGGGCGGTCGAGGCTGCAGCCGCCGAGACAGCAAAGGCAAAGCGCGAGATGGGCGGCGCGCAGCGCGGCTCGCCCGCGACCCCGGTAGGCACCGAGGCCGCTATCGACGTGGGTGACCATCACCCGGGGTGAACGGACAGAATGTGCTCGAGCTTGCTGACGATGAGATCCAGCGCCACGCGGTTGTGGCCTCCTTCGGGGATGATGACATCGGCCCAACGCTTACTGGGCTCGACGAACTGCAGGTGCATGGGGCGCACGGTGGAGTAGTACTGGTCGAGCACTTGGTCGAAGCTGCGTCCGCGTCGCTTCATGTCTCGCTCGATGCGACGGAGGATGCGAATGTCCGCGTCCGTGTCGACGTAGAGCTTGACGTCGAAGCGCTCGCGGAGAGCTTCGTCCACGAAGAGCAAAATGCCTTCCACGATGACGATCGGCGCGGGGCTGACGTGCGTGGTGTTCGGTCCTCGGAGGTGCGTCGAAAAATCGTACTGGGGCACTTCGATCGAGAGCCCTGCGCGCAGCGCGTCCAAGTGCTCGGCGAGGAGCGTGTTGTCGAGGGCGTCCGGATGGTCGAAGTTGAGGCGATCGCGGTCCTCGGGGCTGAGCTCGGGGTGCGGCAGATAGTACGAATCGTGCTGCAAGGTGACGACCGCATCCGCGGGGAGCGCCTCGCGCAGGCGCTTTGCTACCGTGGTTTTTCCCGACCCCGTGCCTCCCACCACGCCCACGAAGTAGGGGCGAGGAGAGGACAGAGGGGGATCGATGAGCCTGGTCACAGGACGCTCCTCACGTAGCGGAGCAGCTCGCGGCCCGCCGCGAAGGCGACGGCCAACACGAACATGACGAGGGCGCCCACGCCGCCTCGTTGAGCCACCGTCAGAATCATGTTGGGTGGCACCTCGGTGGGCGGGGTGACCAAGTCGAAACGAGCGCGCGCAGCTGCCTGCTCCATCTGTAGCTGAATCTTGCTCGCCTGGAGCTTTTGGTAAAGCCTGTCGTGTAGCGACTTGGTGGACGCGTAGTTGCGAGTGAGTTTCGAGAGGTTCGCCTCGGCGTCCGGTAGGTTCTCCACCTTGTTGGACGTGTTCTTCAGACGATCGTTGACCTGGCCCAGCTCGGTTTGAGCGACGCTGAGCGCCACCTCCAAGTCCTTGATGCGCTCGCGCACTGCGAGGTAGGACTCGTTGGAGCGGCTCTCCACCTCGGAAGACTCGCGCTGGATCGCGGAGTCGCGCAGGGTGGCGAGCTCCTTGGCCTGGGCCCGTAGCTTTTTTACCTTCGGGTGCTCTTCTCCGAGTCCCTCGGCCTTGGCTTCACCGAGCTGCTTCTCGATGTCTTGCAGGCTGGTGGTGTACGAGGCAGTCGCGGCGACGCGTCCTTGCAGGAGGGCGTCCCCGCTGGAGAGCCGCTTGCGGTTCAAGCCGAGCTCCAGCTGAAGGCGTTTCACCTGCGCGGAGAGCTCGTCGCGGCGCGCCTGCTGCGAGTCGAGGGAAGCGTAGTGATCGGACACGCCATCGCTCGTGACGACCCCCGGGTTTGCTTGCTTGAACGCAGCGAGCGCCGTCTCCGTTTCGCGCAGGGCCTTGCCGCTCTTCTCCAGCTGCTCTTGCAGCAGAGCGATTTCGGCGCGGAGCACGCGCAGGTTCTTGTCAATTTCACGCTCCAGGTAAACCTCGAGGTGCTTACGTAGCAGGGTGTCGGCGTCTGCGGACGTGCGCGCTGTGTAGTCCCCCCTCCAGACTTGATTGGATTGGGTGACGCTACCGAAGGTCAGGTTGCTCTGAACTCCGCGCGCATCTTCGTCCGTGGCCTCCATGCCGAGGCGGCGCAGCGTTTCCTTGATCAAAGGCACGCTGGTGAACGTTTTTTCGGCTGCCACGAAGTACAGCACCGACTGCTCGGCCTCGACCGGATTGTTCTTGGCCTCGCGGCTCAGCGTGATTTCGAAGAACGCCGAGCCCAGGGGCGGCCTCGTCACGGCGTGCGCTGCGCCGAGCGCGAGCCCGATGCCCGCCATGAGCGCAACGAACGAGCCGTAACGCTTCGTATAGTCGTGCGCAGAACGAACGTAGAACACCCAGTCCGGCGATGACGCCGGCAGGTGACTGGTCTGGCTGACCAGCTCGCGTGAGCCCTGCTGAGTCAGCCGGGCGTCTCGGTATCGAACCAGCTCCCGTCGTCGATCGTTTCGCTGCTCGGGCAGCTCGATGCGCACGGTCTCGTCGCGAGCGCGCTCTGCCCCCGACCCAGAAAGGAACTTGAGTGATGTTTGCCCCAGGCGAATGGTGTCCCGGTGCCCGAGGAGGGTGGGACCTTCGACCCTGCGATCGTTGACGAAGGTGCCGTTGGTCGATCCGAGGTCGACGAGAACGTAACGTCCGTCGTGCCGAATGACTTTGGCGTGACGCTGCGAAATACTCGGGTCGGGGAGGTGCCCCGACACCTCGCTCGAGCGCCCCAACACGAGCTCGCCCGCGTTTAGGGTGAGGAGGCGGCCCGTTTCGGGACCGCCCACCACCACGAGGTGAGCTCGCTGAGAAGTCTCGAGCTCTTCCGGATCGATCGCTGGGGCATCGTCGAGCGCGTCGTCCAACGACTGCTCGAGCGGGGTGCCTGCGCCGCGCGGGTGCTGCTGGTCCACGGAAGTCATGACGGACTTTCGACGAGATGAGGTCGCGCCGTATGTCAGCGCGGGCCGCCCGCGGGTCGGCAGCAAAGAGTGGCGAATTTCCTCGGGATCCCCAGGAGGCAATCGGTTGAACGGACGCAAGGCGAGATCCAATAGGCCCTCGATGGGTCAGCCGGATCGGGTTCTCCAGGAAGCAGCAGAACGTCGTGACTCCTGTCGACTCGTCTTCCGTACGCCGGCAGGAACCGGGACGGTGTGGTTCGAGGCGGGGCAGGTGGTCGACGCGGTGTTTCGGGAGCTGGCGGGTGACCCCGCGCTCCTGCGCATCCTGACCTACCGCTCGGTCCGCTGGACTCGAGAGGAGGGGCCGCGAGCGCGGACGCGTCGCATTCATCGCGACCTCCGCGAGCTGGTCGACGAGTCCGCGGCTCGCCGCGCGCACTGGGCTGAGCTCATCCGCCGCATGCCGCCCCTGTCGACGGTGCTCCGGCGTGGTCCTGTTGCGTCACCCAGCAGGCTGAGCCCGGATCAGGCGAGGATTTTGGCGCTCATCGACGGCAAGCGACCGCTCTTTGCGGTGATCGACGACAGCAAGGCAGACGCGCTCGGCGTGCTGTCCGTCATCGATGGCCTGCTCGGAGCGCGCGTGGTGGAGCAGTTCTCGACGAGAGAGGCGGAGACGTCCTTCGAACCGAGCAACGTCGAGCGCGACGTCGTCGAGCTCGCCAAGCTCGCGGACACGCACGACGAAGCCCCAGCGAGCCCGATCTTTTTACTCAAGCAGAAGCGCGAGCAGGACGAGCCTGCGCCGCACCCGGTCGTGGGGCGCTACGAGGTGCTCGGAAGGCTGGGACGTGGCGGAATGGCCACGGTCTACCTCTGTCGGACGCGTGGCGAAGGCGGGTTCACACGGCAGTTTGCGATGAAGGTTTTGCGTACTCACCTCTCGGAGAACGCGGAGGCGACCGACATGCTCCTCCGTGAAGCACGCTTCACCGGGCGACTACACCACCCGAACGTGGTGAGCGTGGTCGACGTGGGCTCCAACCGAGGACAGCCCTACCTGGTGATGGACTACGTGCCCGGATGTTCCGTGGCCAGCCTGCTCGAAGCGGAGGCGCGTGGCGGGCTCCAGATCACCCCGCGCCTCGCGACTGCCGTGATGCTCGAGGCGTTGGCGGGGCTCCACGCGGCGCACACTTTGGGCGACGACGAAGGGCGGCTCATCGGGCTCGTGCACCAGGACGTCTCACCAGAGAACCTGCTCGTCGGCTTCGACGGGGTGACGCGCGTCACGGATTTCGGCGTTGCTTACGCGACGGGCGCGCTTTCTCCGTGGCAATCCGAGCACGGAAAACCCCGGTACTTGGCCCCGGAACGCGCGGAGGGGAGCCCGTTCGACCACCGCGCAGACCTCTTCTCGCTGGGGGCGGTGTTCTACCGGCTCCTCACCGGGGTCGATCCGTTCGCCGCGGACAGCACCGAGGAAACGCTCGCCGCGGTCGTCTCGCGGCCCATCGCGCCCCCCAGCAAGGTGGGTAAGCGTTCGCCCAAGGAGCTCGACGCAGTTTGCCTGCGCGCGCTCGCTCGTGACCCTGCCGCGCGCTATCAGTCGGCCGAGCACTTCCGTGGTGAGCTCTTGAGGGTGGCCGTCATGAGTGACCAGCTCGCGCTCGGGAGCGAGGTCGCTCAGCTGGCCCGCCGCGCCGTCGACACCCTTTCCCCGGGGTCTCGAACCGCCCCCGCCGGGACCGACCGTCGAGAGGGCGGGGAGGATCGCGCAATCGTCCTGGTTCGGCCCCGACGCGCGCGGGTGAGCGAGACGATGCAGATCCCCAGGATCAAGCCGGAGCCGAGGGAAAAACCGAAGCCGCTCCCCGTTTGGGCGGTGGCGGTCTTCCTCGTCGTGTCGATCGGTCTCGCCTTGGCGCTCGAGTCCCTCAGCGGCGGCGGCGCCGCGCCGCCGCAGGTGCCCGTCGAGGCTCGCAAGCGCGTTCGACGGGACGTCGTCGATCCCTTCGACACGAAGAGCGGCGAGGAAGAGGAAAGAGACAAGAACCCGCTCGGAGAAGACCCGCTCGCGCCGCGTCTGTTCGACGAGCCCGGGCTCGAGCCCTCGGCCTTTCCGCTCGAGTAGGCGCGGGCGCTGCGGCAAAGGCGGCGCCCGTCGAGGGTGACTCGGTGGCGCCGCTTTCGGCGGGGCATGCGCGTGGTGCTCGGACGCCGGGCGCGGGTGTTCGCGTGCGCCCCGCGACCGAGGAGCTCTCGGCGAAGGCGCCGAGCTCCTCGGTGGTGGAGCGTTCAGGCGACGCGGAGCTCGGCCGAGATACCGAGCTCGTCGAGGCGCGCACGGATTTCTGCTTGGTAGCTCGGGTTGAGGACGACGACCACGTCCGGGCGGTATTCGCGGAGAAACTCGGGCGGTACGATCCGCGCGCCCGTACCAGCCACGAACATGCCGTGTTTGCGTGGGTTGATGTCGACCAGATAGGGCACGCGCTCGTTGCCCGCGACGAGGTTAGCGAACGTGTTGCCCTTGGAGCCGGCGCCCCAAGCGACGACGCGACGCTCGGCGACCGAAAGCTCCTCGAGCGAGGTGCGCCACTGCGCGAGCTTGAGTCCGTGCTCTGCCGCGAACTCTTCCGTCGACGAGACGAGCTCGGGCTCTGGGCGGGCTACGCCGGAGGGACGATCCGCCACTGCGTGCGCCGCCAAGAACTGGTCCTCGAAGGCGCGGCGAATGAGCGTGACGCGGAAGCCCGCGAGCTGCAGAGCCGTCTGCAGGGAGCTGGCGCTGAAGTACCCGCAGTGTTCGTAAATCAGATCCCACACCCCGCCGTCACGGAGGATATAGCGTACGTTCGGCACTTCCACGTAAAGAGGCGTGCCGTCGCGCATCGTCTCTCGAATGCTGCGCAAGAACTCGGTGGGCGCGGCCACGTGCTCGAGCACGTGCCGTGTGCAGACGAGGTCCGGATCGATGCCGCGGTGCTCGATGCCGTACGCCGTTCCGCTGATCGAGATGCTGGCGGTCGCGGGCGCTTCGTCCGGCGGGTAGCTCATGTCGAAGCCAAAGCCGATGTTTCGGCCATGGCGACACAGGCTTGCGAGAAAGTCTCCGCGACCGCAGCCGATTTCGACGATGCGCTTGCCCCGAAGGGCGTATCGGTGCGTGAGCTCGAGCGCCAAAGCGTTCGCGTAGTCCTGAAATCGCTGCGAGAAGTGGAGCGAGTTCTCGTACTCGGGGCTGTACTTTACGAGCGATGGGTCGAAGAGCGAGTTGTAGACGTGGCCGCACGACGTGCAGAAGCTGAGGCGTATGATGGCCTTGGCCGCGCCTACGGCGTCCGCCTTCGTCTTGCAGAGTTGGTTGCAGAACACGGGGACTTCGCCCGTGTCCGTGATGACCACGGAACCCGGATCCCCACACACGGGGCATGCGGCGACGGTCATGTGGTAAGCACCTCGGGCTCGAGCCCTCGCTGCTGCAAGTCGGCGCGGATCTCGCGCTCGTAGACCGGGTTCATGACGATGACTACGTCCGGCCGGTACTCTTCGAGGAAGGTAGGCGACACGATCTTTTGGCCGGTCTTGGCCATGTAGTAGCCCTGCCGGTGCGGATTGACGTCCACGACGTACTCCACCGCGTGAGAGGAGCCGCGCCCAGCGCGCTTCTGCGTCGTTTCGGGCGAGCCCTCTCCCAAACCGAGCGTGGTCAAGAACGCGACACCCTTCGAGCCGGAGCCCCACAGCACCACGCGCCGCCCCTCACGCCGGTACTCGCTCAAGCGTCCCTGCCAAAAGTGCTTTTGTTCGTCGAGGCGCTTGCCGAAAGCCTCGGTGAGGCCGCGGAGGCGCTTCAGGTCGTCCTCCTGCGGCAGCGGCGTTCGCCGCGAGCCACGTGCGGGGCGCGCCTCCACCATGAGGTACTGGTTGTCGTACTCACGCTGCAGATCGAGCACGTCGAAGCCCGAGCGCCGGAAGAGGCGACCGAGCGAGCCCATCGAGTAATAGGAGCAGTGCTCGTAGTACACGTCCCAGAACGCGACCTCCTCCAGAATGCGCTCCACGTCCGGCACCTGGAAAAAGACGATGGTGTTGGGGTCGTCACCGACCGAGCGACGCACGGTGCCGACGAACTCCGACGCCGGCTGGATGTGCTCCAACGTCATCTTGCAGCAGACGAAGTCCCCACGCTCCCCCGTGTACGTTTCTCCGTAAAAGTCGGACACGAAACGCGCCCGCGTCTTGCCGCGGTTCACGTCACGCTCGGGGACGTACGCTGGGTCGAAGCCGACGCCCTCGTTGCCGCCGAGGTCGCACAGAAGGTTCAAGAACTCTCCCTTGCCACACCCTATCTCGACCACCTTCTTCCCACGTAGGCCGTAGCGATGGATGAGGCGCTCGGCCAGGTCCCGATGCCACTGGTTGAAGGTGGGCGAGAACGCCTGCGTCGGATCATAGCGGTCCGAGTACTCGAGGAGCGCCGGGTCGAACGCGGTGTTGTACACGAACGCGCAGTCGTTGCAGAAGCCGAGCGCGATGTCCCCCGTCGGAAACTGGAGAGCCTCCTCCCGAGTGGGAAGCTGCAGCACGCTGTTCACCGGGACTTCCTTCACCTCGTAAAACGTCTCGACTCTGCGACCGCCGCAGCAAGGGCAGGTCATGTGACGTCGTCCGGACATGGTTCATCCTCTCTTCGGGGCAACTGTTCGAAAGGGCAGCTCGTGTGACGCGAAGGTTCAGGACTGCACGCGCACTTCCGGCACGGGAATGATGAACCTACCGCCTTGTTTTCTGTATTCGCCTTGCTGAGCGATGATTTCCTGGGCGAAGTTCCAAGCCAGAATCAGGACGAAATCCGGCTTGTCCTCCAAAAGCTTCTCTGGGGACAGGATCGGCAGCTTGTTGCCACTCATGAAGCGCCCCTGCTTGTACGGATTCAGGTCGACCAGGTAGTCGAGCTCGTCCTTTCCGATGCCGCAGAAGCTCATCATGGTGCACGCCTTCGCCGCTGCGGCGTAGCCGACGATGCGTTTGCCTTGGGCGCGAAGCTCGGTGAGCTTGCTTCGGAGCTCGTCGCGGAGAGCGCGGACACGGCCGGCGAAGTGACGGTAGAATTCGACGCGGTCGGTGCCGCGCCGCTTCTCCACGTCGAGGAGCTCGAGGACGCTGCGGCTCACTTTGCGCTCGTGGCCCACGTAGAGGCGCAGCGAGCCGCCGTGGATCTGCGTGCGTTCGACGTCGTTGAGCGACAAGCCGTGTCGCGCGAAGAGGTTCACGAGCGCGGTGACCGAGAAGTAGCAGAGGTGCTGGTGGTAGATGGTGTCGAACTCGCAGTGATCCATGAGGTCGAGCAAGTACGGGCACTCGATCACCGCGACGCCGGACGGTGCCAAGAGCGTCGCGATACCCTCGACGAATCCGCCCAGGTCCGCCACGTGGGCGAGCACGTTGTTGGCCAAGAACACGTCGGCGCGTCGTCCCTCCGCGCGCAACTTTTTGGCGAGCTCGAGCGTGAAGAACGTGTTCATGGTCGGGATGCCACGTGCCTGCGCCGCCGCGGCCGGATCTTTGGCCGGGTCGATGCCGAGCACGGGAATCCCGCGAGCCGCGAAGTTCTGCAGCATGTAGCCGTCGTTCGAGGCCGCCTCGACGACGAGGCTGTTCTCGTTCAACTCGTGCTTGCTCATGATGTTTCGAGCGCTCGCCGCGAAGTGCTCGAGCAAGCTCTTCGAGACCGAGGAGAAGTAGGGATACTCACCCCCGAACAGCACCGAAGGTTCGACCGTTTCGGTGATTTGGACCAGCGCGCAGTGCGGGCAGAACACGACGGTCAAGTCCACGGCCGGCTCGGGCATGCCGAGGTCCTTCTGCGTCAACAGGCGATCGGCGAGCGGCGTCTCGCCGAGCTCCAAGAACGGGACCAGGCCCGGCTTTTCACAAGCGCGGCACTCGGAAATCTTGCGACTGATGTTGGCCATCACTGAAACGTCCTCCCCGTGTGACGCAGCTTGGCGTCAAGAATTCCTTCTTCGATCAAGGTGCGGATATGGTCGATACGCTTGTAGCGCTTGCCCTCGAACTCATCGAGCGAGAGACCGGTGCGCTCGTAAGCCTCGACCAGCTCTTTGGCGCCGCGCTCCACGGTCCACTTGGTCGTGAACTCGGGAAGCTCGCGCGGCAGGAGAGAGCAGTCGACGCGATAGTTGCGCTTGTCGGGCGATGCGCCGTCCGCGAAGCGCAGCTCGGAGCCGGCCACCGTGCGCTGCACGATGGAGGCCACGTCACGGATCCGGAAGTTTTCTCCGGCCACACCGACGTTGAAGGCGCGGTTGTGCACCTTCTCTCGGGGCGCGGTGAGCACCGCCACGAAGGCTCGAGAAATGTCCTCGATGTGCACCAACGGGCGCCACGGCGAGCCGTCGCTCTTCAGGTGCACTTTGCCCGTGGTGTGAGCCCACGCCACCAGGTTGTTGAGTACGAGGTCGAAGCGCAGACGCGGCGACACGCCGTACGCCGTGGCGTTACGGAGGTAAACGGGAGTGAAGGAATCGTCGGCGAGCTTGGAGAGCTCCTGCTCGACGAGTACCTTGGATTTCCCGTAGGGGGTCACCGGGTTCAGCGCCGACGTCTCCGTGAGAATGTCGTCGCCGGCCGCCCCGTAGTTGCTGCACGACGACGAGAAGACGAAGCGCGGGACTCCTGCTCGCTTCGCCAGCTCGGCGAGGCGAACGGAGGCGCGGAAGTTGATGTCGTAGGTGAGCTCCGGATCCAAATCTCCGAGCGGATCGTTGGACAGCCCCGCCAAGTGGAGCACGGCGTCGAAGCCCTGCACGTCGGAGAGCTCGGCGTCGCGAATGTCCTTGATCGTCTCGGGGAAGGCGCGCGGCGCGCTCCCGAAGGTCGAGCGCCTGTACAAGTCCGAGTCGAGCCCGTGCACGCTGTGTCCAGCCTGCTCGAGCATCGGGCCGAGGACCGTGCCGATGTAACCCTTGTGCCCAGTCAGAAGTACGCGCATCTCTCCGCTCCCCTCGAACGTGTGAGGTCCAAACGACGTAAGGCAAGCTTCTCGCGGCTCTCGCGGCGCCCGCGGCAAGCACGCGCCGAGACCCACGTCACGCCCAGAGCTTCCATGGGGCCTTGCCCGACTCCCAAAGCTCTTCGAGCAGCTTCTTTTCTCGCAGCGTGTCCATGCACTGCCAGAAGTCCTCGTGCTTGTACGCCATCAACTGGCCGTCCTTGGCCAAGCGCTGCATCGGATCGTAGTCCCACTGCGTGTGGTCGCCCTCGATGTAGTCGAATACCTTCGGCTCGAGCACGAAGAAGGCACCGTTGATCCAGCCCTGCTTGGTCTGCGGCTTCTCGGAGAACTCCTCGACGGCGTTTCCCGAAAGCTCGAGCTGTCCAAAGCGCGCGACGGGGTGAACGGCGGTGAGCGTGGCCAACTTGCCATGTCGCTTGTGAAACGCCACGAGCTCCCGGAGGTCGATGTTCGACACGCCGTCGCCCCACGTGAGCAAAAACGTCTGGTTGCCGACGAAGTCCTTGAGCCGCTTGATGCGTCCGCCGGTGTTCGTTTGTACGCCGGTGTCGACGAGCTCGACCTTCCAGTCGAGCGGCTCGCCGCGCTCCAGGTTCTTCACTTCGCGCTTGCCCAGATCCACCGTGAGGCTGCCGTTCAGCTCGCAGTAGTCGACGAAGTACTTTTTGATGTGCTCGCCTTTGTAACCGAGCGCGATGACGAAGTCCTTGAAGCCGTAGTGATGGTAGTGGCGCATGATGTGCCAAAGGATCGGTCGACCACCGATCTCGACCATAGGCTTGGGCCTTGCGGACGTTTCCTCGGACAAACGGCTGCCTACTCCACCCGCGAGAATTGCGACCTTCATCTCGTTCTCCCGCGGACAACCGAACGGACGCGACAACGAAAACCTTCCACGTCGTCTCGACAAGAGACGTCATGGATCCCCGGTACGCTCGTCTCGAGTGGAGACGACTGAAAGCGGATGCCGCTACTCGAAGGTCACTCTGGCCGTAGGGAAAGTTGGAGGCCGTGGTGGATGCGATGAGGAGTGCTCCGAGGATGGCGGACGAAGAGGCTTGCGCTGCGCGCGCTCCCGAGGAGCGTGCCCCGAGCCACGCGCTCGGCGCCCTGATGTTGCTCTTGAGCTCGTTGTTCCTCGCTGGCTGCGGGCAAACGCTGCCCTACACCTGGGTGCAGGAGATGCCGACACCTCCGGCGACGGCGCCGGCCGAGCCGATTCAGATCGGCGACACGCTGACGGTGTTCGTGCGTGAGCAGGAGACACTCTCGGGCGACTTCAAGGTGCGTGAAGACGGCACCTACGCTCAGCCGATCGTCGGCGCGGTGCACGTCTTGGGGCGTACGCCAGAGCAGGTGACCAGCCTCCTCAAGGAGCGCCTGCAAGGTGTCTTGGCGGCGCCCGAGGTGAGCGTCTCCGTTGCCGAGCGCAGGCCCATTCGCGTGGGGGTCATCGGAGAGGTGCAGTCTCCAGGGCACTTCGAGGTGGCTGCAGACGACGGCGTGCTCGGGCTCTTGGCGCGAGCTGGAGGGCTGAACGACTTCGCGGACGAGGACGAAATCTACGTGGTGCGGCGTCAGCCGGAGCTGCGACGAGTGCGGCTTCGCTACCGAGAGCTCATGTTGCCCGAAAATGCGGCTTCCAGGTTTCGGCTGCTCGATGGTGACACCATCGTCGTCGAGTAGGACATGTCGCCAGCAGCCGCTCTGCTTTGGGCGATGAGCGTCAGCACGGAGCGCAGCGTCGAGGCTGCGGTCGGCGGCCGCTTCGAAACGCTCGTCGGCGTCGTGCCCGACACGTCCTTCGTAGACGCGCGGGCGAGCGTCGCGTTTGCCGTCGTCCCCGTGGCCGGGCTCGAGATACAGCGAGACCGGTACGAGCTCGCCGTGCTCTATCGGCCCCGGGCCTACTGGCGCTTTCCGAATCCGGTGGACATGAGTCGACCGCTCTTGTTGCACCAGGCGGCGCTGACACATCGACTGGACCTGACCACACGCACGAGCTGGAACAACCACTTCGACGGCAGCATCGGAGAGGTCGACTACACCCTCGCTTCGATCGTGTTCGATCCGACGCAGCCGACGGTGCCGAACGACAGCGTCACCAAGCTCGTCCGGTTCAATGCGTCGACGGGTCTGGGGCACCAACTGACCCACAGAGCGTCCACGGGGTTGACGCTCGCGGCGTCGTACAGCGCGCCGCTGGATCGCACGGAGAACCCGACCTATTTCACGTCTCTGGGCGCCAGCGCGGAGCCTTTTTACCGCTACGTGCTCGGCGGGCGAGACCAGGCGGCGCTCGCCGCGGGGGTCGGGTACGCGTGGTTCCAGGACGCCTCGAACTATCTTTTCGTCACGCCGAACCTCACGTGGACCCACACCTTCAATCGGCAAACGGAGGGCAGCATTGCCGGCGGCGTCGCCTACGTTCACGCGCTCGACAGCAGTGAGCTTTCGGATACGGAGGCGGGCGACACGGACGTCACGCCGACGGCTGAGGTCGAGCTTCGTTCACGCGCTTACGGGGAACGGGGATTCTACGTCGACGCTGGCGGTACGGCCGAGTACCGCTGGTTCCTCGATCCGATTTTGGGTCGTCCAGTACGACGCGCAGGAGGTGGCCTCTTCGCGCAGGTCGAGCTCCCGCCGGACTGGACGGCTGGCGCGGCGGTTTCGTTCTTCACGACCGTGGGTGAGAGCGCCTTCGAGCCCTTGGACGAAACAAGGTTCGTGCGTCGCGATGGGACGATGCTTCGGATCGACGCGCCGGTGACGTACCGCTTGTCGGACCTCTTGGGCTTGGAGTTCGGTGTGCGCTCGAATCTGCGTGGTCCTCCGGTGAGCGAGGGCCTCGACTTCGACCGCGTGGAGCTTTGGTTCTACGGGGCGCTCAGGGTCGTCTTCGATCCGAAGGACCGCGAAAGTGGCTGGGCACGCTGAGATGGTGGGCGCTCGGGCAAACCACGAGGGCTCTGTCTCCCTCGCGAGGAGGGGCACGCCATGAAGTACGTGGTGCTCGTGGTGGCGCTCCTGGCTTTGGTGCCGTTCGCGATTGCCATTCGTCACCGCACGCGGTGGATCGACGGGCTGACGGTGCTCTTGGGAGCGATGCTCTGGACCCAGCTCATCACCGTGAACATCGCGTCCCACGAGACCTATCGCGGGGTGGACCGCGGCTTCGAGTTCACCGCGATTGACCTTTTGGTGTGGATGCTGTGGTTCGCCCTGCCTCCGCCGCCCAAGGGCAGCCCGTTCCGAAAGGTTCAGGCGCTCTTTTTCGTGCCCTGCGCGCTCTCCATCATCGACGCGCAGATACCGCTCTACGTCGGGTTTTCTCTCTGGAAGCTCGTGCGCATGTTCTTCTTCGTGGCGGCGGTGTGGCGCATCGTCGCCGAGCCCCGCCGCCTCATCAAGTTGGTCGACGGCTTGTGCCTGGGGCTCATCTTCCAGGCCATCTGGTGCACGAAGCTGCGCTACCTGGATCACCATCACCAGATCGCCGGCGTGTTCTCTCACCAGAACTCGCTCGGTATGGCCGTCAACTTGGTGTTGCCGATCGTCTTGGCGCGGTTCATGTACACCGGCTCTCGGTTGGCTGGCGCGGCGTTGGCCGCGGGGGCGCTATGCATCGTGTTCACGCTGTCACGCGGCAGCATGACGATGATGGTCGTGGGCCTGGCGAGCGTGTACTTCGTTTCGATGCTGCGTGGGATCACCGCGCGAAAGCTGATGATCACGTTCGGCGGGCTCGCGGCGGCCTTTCTTTTGGTCGCCAAGTCGTTGG
Source organism: Pseudomonadota bacterium (assembly GCA_023432025.1). GTDB lineage: Bacteria > Myxococcota_A > Polyangia > Polyangiales > Polyangiaceae > NIC37A-2. The sequence continues at coordinate 1,643 of JAEYVE010000197.1, read as the reverse complement.
ACACGATCGTTCGGCGCTTCGAAAGCGCGCCAGAAACTTCGGCAGGTGCGCGAGAAAAGTTCAAGCTGGTCGCGGACATGATGGTCACCGAGCACCCGTGGGGTATCGGCATGAACATGTACTCGTGGGAAATTCAGTCCCACTACGGTCCGCGCTTGGGGCTCCCGCCGACGGAGGCGGGCGTCGCGCACCACATTTATTGGCTCACGACGGCCGAATGCGGCTGGTTCGGGATCGTGGCCTACGTGGTGCTTCTCGCCGTCGTGTACTGGGCTGCCCTGCGCGCCTTCATCGCGGGGCGGAGGGACTACCGAGGCCAGCTTGCCGTGGGCTGTTTGGCTGGGCTCACGGTCATGTACCTTCAGGGCACGCTCGAGTGGGTCGCGCGCCAGACGGTTCAGTCGTACCTGTTCTGGATCGTCGCCGTGATCGCTTACGCGCTCCTCGAGGATATTCGCCTGCGTCCCGACCCTCGCCGAGAGAGCGCGTTTATTCCGGAGAGGGGCTGAGCTTCGGTGATCGAAGCCACGACGGGCTCGTCGTTCCAGGGGCCCCGTGCCTGCCAGGCGCTCTTGTCCGGCTCTTTCTCGCGTGCGTCGACCGTCGTTGGCGGTTCCAGCGGTCGAGCTCGCAGCCATCGCCCGAGAATGAGCGCCACCGTTACGGAGCCGACGACCCAAGTCAGTGCGATGAAGAGAATGGTGCTCATGCGGATGTCCCCCCGATTTTCCGCTTCTCGCTTGGGGTATCACGTCTCATTCCGATGCCCAGCCGAAGGCGGGCCACCTGGGACGGGTGGGCACCCGGGAACGGCATCAAAAGAGGCTGCGCAGCTCGTGTCGCAAGATGCCCCGGAGCACGCCTGGCAAGCAGGTAAATGCCTGGACCCGGCCGAGCTTGAGGCGGTCCATGGGCTGAAGCCACCGGCGCGCGCCGGGCTCGAGCCGAGCGCCGCCGACCCATGTGCCGTTCTTGCTGTGAAGGTCGACGAGTGACACGCCGTCGTCGTCGGTCAAGAGCTCGGCGTGGGTGTGAGAAACGGAGTCGTCTCCGAGCACGATTTCTCCGTCTCGAGAGCGGCCGATGCGCAGGGGCGTTTGCCAGCGCGGGAGAGGAACGACACAGTGCACGGAACTCTCGAGCTCCGCCAAGAGCCCGACGTGGTCGGCCCCGAGCTCGACTTCTCCATCCACGTTGACGGTAGGAATTTCGGCGGTGGTCACGACGGAGCCGGGCGGTCCGGGCCGAGACGCGCCGCGAAGCGCCCACTGCTCGAGCGGAGCCACGAAGTCGGCGCTGGCCTTCGTGGGAGCTCGCACCAAGAGGATGAGAGACCCGAAGGGCTCGCCAAGCAGCGCCGAAGGCGACAGTTCGACGAGTCGCTGTACCAGCTCCTCGGGCAGGAGGCGTCTCGAGGTGAGCAGTGCCACGAGACGAGAAGATAGCCGGGTTCGGGGCGAAATGACGAGCCGTCGTAGCCAGGGTGGGGCAGGTCCGCGGAATGTGCGTCGTGGGGCGTTGTTCGTCGCGGTTGGCGCCGTGTGCGCGGTCGCGGCGTTGGCCGTCGTGGGCTCGCACGGCAGCTATCGTGACCCTCACGGTCCACGCCGCGCCAGCCCTCGAGCGCCTGCGCCGTGCGGTCC
>JAEYVE010000261.1 GCA_023432025.1 Pseudomonadota bacterium | reverse complement strand
GCCCCCGCCCCCCCCCCCCCCCCCGCGGCCCCCCCTGGCCGTGACTCACCTCACCCGCGCCGCCGCGAGTAGGTCATGCGGCGGCGAGGCGCCGGCCTGACCCTCTCAGAAAATCCCCGTCATGCCGATGGCGATGCCGAGCAGTCGATCCGTGCGGTCCGCGTCCACGTTGGGCCCGATTTCTTGCTCACCCGTGAAGCCGAGGTCCACGACCGGCCCCACCAAGAAGGCGTACGACGGCGATGGTGCGATGGTGAACATGCCCTCGAGCGTCACCATCACGTTGTGCGCGTCCGGCTCGCTCTGGGTCCAAAACGTGAAGCCACCGCGCGGCCAAAAGCCAACGTGCTCGCTGAAGCCCAAAAAGTAGCCCACGCGCGGGGCGACGAGAAAAAGCGTGTCTTCCTTGTCGGAATCGTACGACGCAAACCCGAAACCAGTGCCGACGCTCAGGTTGTCGATGACGAAGTAATCGAAGCCGAAGCGCACGTTGTTGCTGGGAATCACCCCGCCGCTCCGAATGCCCAGCTCGATGCCGGTGTAGTCGTAGTCTTCGTCGACGCCGTTCACCTCGAGGTTGGTGTGGCCGGCGTAGATGCCGAGCGCGCGCTCGATCGCGATGGTGAAGTTGCCCTGCTTGCCGGCCTTTTCCTGGGCCCCAGCCGCACCCGCGCTCATCAGTACCGCGACCGCCAGACCGACACTCACGCTTGCCTTCATGTCTTCCTCCCAAACTCGAAACCCGCGTCAGGGCCATCCCGCCCTGGGGCGCGCGGCGACCATACCGCGAACGCTGAAGCGACAACTCCCCGAACGCTGAAGCGACAACTCCCCGAGAAGGGGCGGGATCTGTGGGCCGTCGGGCCGTGGCCCACTTGCCGGCGTCGTCCCTCCGCTGAAAAAGGCATTTCGCAGCGACGCAAACTAGCGAATTAGCTAGACCTTTCGGGCACTTGGAAATTGTAGCGAATTCCGACCAAGATGGTGCTAAATGCCCCCGCGCTCGGCGAGCGCCTCACGGCGCGCTACCCCCGAGTCTTTTCCAGATGAACGCGCTCACGGAGCCCCGACCGCACGTCACGGAGCCCATGTCCGACGTCCGCCACATCCTGACCCCCGAGAAGCTCTCCCACCTCAAGCAGCTGGAGGGCGAGAGCATCCACATCATGCGGGAGGTGGCCGCCGAGTTCGACACGCCGGTGATGCTCTACAGCATCGGCAAGGACTCGTCCGTCATGGTGCACCTGGCGCGCAAGGCGTTTCACCCGGGCAAGCTGCCGTTTCCGCTGCTCCACATCGATACGAAGTGGAAGTTTCGCGAAATGATCGAGTTTCGTGACTCCTTCACGAAGGCGCACGGGCTCGATCTGCTCGTTCACACGAACGAAGAGGGGCGCGCGCAAAACATCAACCCGTTCGACCACGGCAGCGCCGTGTACACGGACGTGATGAAGACGCAGGCGCTCCTCCAGGCCCTGTCGAAGGGCGGCTACGACGCCGCCTTCGGCGGCGCGCGTCGGGACGAGGAGCGCTCACGCGCCAAGGAGCGCATTTACTCGTTCCGCGATCGTTACGGTAAGTGGGACCCCAAGAACCAGCGCCCCGAGCTCTGGAACCTCTACAACGGGCGCTTGACCAAGGGCGAGAGCATCCGCGCCTTCCCGCTGTCGAACTGGACCGAGCTCGACATTTGGCTCTACATCTACCTGGAGTCGATTCCGATCGTCCCGCTGTATTATGCCGCCGAGCGGCCCGTGGTGGAGCGTGACGGCACGCTCATCATGGTGGACGACGAGCGCATCCCGCTGCGCGCCGGAGAAAAGCCGAAGATGGAAGTCGTGCGCTTCCGCACGCTCGGCTGTTATCCGCTGACGGGCGCAATTCGCTCGGAGGCCACCACGCTGCCGGACATCATCCGCGAAATGCTGCTCACCACGCAGTCCGAGCGCTCCGGTCGCCTCATCGACCACGACTCCGAAGGCAGCATGGAAGAGAAAAAGCGCGAGGGATACTTCTGAGTCGCCCTCAGCGGCCCCCACGCCGCTCGAGAGCGACTCCCACGAAAGCGCAGGCAGGCACCGCCTCGTTCGCCCACGAGCCTCGTCGGTTGCCTCGGCGCTCCGCGCCCTTCTGGTCCGCCCCCCTTTCCCGCGAGGATCGCGATGAACGCTGAAGTGACTCCCGACAACATCCTGGCTTACCTCCAGCAGCATCAAGAGAAAGAGCTGTGCCGCTTCGTGACGGTGGGCTCCGTCGACGACGGCAAGTCGACGCTGATTGGACGGCTCCTGCACGACACGCACGGCATCTACGAGGACCAGCTTCAGGCGGTGAAGCGCGCCACCAAGCAGGAGGGCGACGAGGTCGACTTTTCGCTGTTCACCGACGGTCTGAAGGCCGAGCGGGAGCAAGGCATCACCATCGACGTCGCGTACCGCTACTTCTCGACGACCAAGCGCAAGTTCATCATCGCCGATACCCCGGGCCACGTGCAGTACACGCGGAACATGGCGACGGGCGCGTCGACGGCCAACGTCGCCATCATCCTCATCGACGCGCGACTCGGCGTGCTCACGCAGTCGCGTCGCCACGCGTACATCGCTTCTCTGCTCGGCATCCCGCACTTGGCGGTGTGCGTGAACAAGATGGACCTGAAGGGCTACGACCAAAAGGTCTTCGACGCCATCCGCGAAGAGTTCGACGCCTTCGCGGGGCGCCTCGGCTTCGACGAGGTCAAGTTCATCCCGATCAGCGCCAAGCTGGGTGACAACGTCGTCCACTCGAGCCCGCACATGCCGTGGTACCCCGCGGCCGCCGCAGGCGGCGGCTCGCTCCTCGAGTACCTCGAGGAGGTGCCCGTCAACGCCGGCATCAACCACCGGAACTTCCGCTTCCCGGTGCAGTACGTCTTGCGCCCGCACCTGAACTACCGCGGCTTCGCCTCCACGGTGGCGTCCGGCAGCGTGAAGAAGGGCGATATGGTGAAGGTGCTCCCCTCGGGACAGCAAACCCGCGTCGTGTCCATCGACACCTTCGACGGAGAGCTGGAGGTCGCTCACGCGCCGCGCGCCGTCACTCTGCGCCTCGCCGACGAAATCGACATCAGCCGCGGGGACATGTTGGTGCACCCCGACGACCAGCCGTTCTCGGACCAGCGCTTCGAAGCCAAGCTGGTGTGGATGAGCGAGCAGGCGCTCGACAGAAACAAGAGCTACTACCTCAAGCACACCACCAAGAGCGTTCGCGCCGACGTGGAGAGCGTGCACTACCTGGTGGACCTCGAAACGCTCGAAGAGAAGCCCGCCAATCGTTTGGAGCTGAACGACATCGGCCAGGTGACGATCGCCGCGCATCGTCCGCTCTTTTTCGACGCGTACCGCGACAACCACGCGACGGGCGCCTTCATCCTGGTCGACTCCCTCACCAACAACACAGTCGCCGCGGGTATGATCTCGGGCCCCGCCAAGGCGCTGACCTTGAGCCGCGCCGAAGAGCTCCGCTTGCAAAAGGTGCTGCCGCAGAGCCGCATCAGCGCCGAGGAGCGCGCCGAGCGCCTGGGTCAGAAGGGTGCTGCCATCTGGCTGACCGGCTTGCCCTGCTCTGGAAAGAGCGAAATTGCCTACGAGCTCGAGCGTCAGCTGTTCGATCGTAAGCAGTTCGCCGTCGTCATCGATCCGGACGACGGGCTCTCCCGCGGCATTCAGCCGGACGGCTCGAGCCCGCTGCAAACCCCCGAGCTTGCGCGTCGCGCGGCAGACGTGGGGCTGCTCGCCATCTTCGCGTACGCGACGCCGCTCCGCGCCGATCGCGCCGGCCTGCGGGACGCCGTCGGCGAGGAGCGCTTCGTCGAGGTCCACGTGTCGACGAGCGTCGAAACCTGCAAGAAGCGCGACGTACGCGGCGCCTACGGTCCTTCACACGCCGATCCGCACTACGAAGCTCCAAAGGCCCCCGCGCTCCGAGTTTCTTTGGACGAGGACTCCGCCAGTGTGGCCGCGTCGAAGATCATCGCCAAGCTCGTGGAGCTCGGGCTCTTGCCGTCCAAGTACTCGCTCTGAGACACGCGTAGCTCGAAACTTCGTGGGCGGTGTCCGAAGGAGACGCCGCCCCTTGCCGTCCCCCGATAGCGGCCGTATCTCGTGCGTGCCGCGTTCTGCGCGGCGGGGGAGCATTGCCCATGGCGATCGAGGGGATCGGGACGTTTTGTTGGTTCGAGCTGGCAACGACGAGCTCGAGCCAAGCGGTGGGCTTTTATCACCAGCTCTTCGGTTGGGAGAGCCAGGTCACGCCGCTCCCTGGCGGAGCAACGTATACCCTGCTCAGCGCAGGTGGCTCTCCCGTGGGCGCCGCGTACGACATGACGCCGAACCTGGGCGGGCACCTCCCCCCGCACTGGGTTTCGTACGTACGCGTGGAGGACGTGGAAGCCTCCGCAGCGCGCGCGAAGGAGCTGGGCGGCACGCTGCTCAAGGAGCCCTTCGACGTGCTCGATCTCGGTCGCATTGCGCTCTTGCGTGACCCCACGGGCGGCAAGCTCGCGCTGTGGCAAGTGAAGAAGAGCAACGCACCGCGCGCCTCCATCGACTACCGCGCTCCGGGGCGCATTTGCTGGTGCGAGCTGCAAACGCGCGGCGCCGCGCGCGCCGCCGCCTTCTACGAGGCGCTCTTCGGCTGGCGGCTCAGCGCCAAGAACGACGCGGACTACATTCAGTTCTTCCTCGGGGACGCTCCGCTGGGCGGCTTCTTCGAGCTCGAGAGCAAACCGGGGCTCGAGAGCATTCCGCCGAACTGGATGGTGTTTTTTGCAACGGATGACGTGGACGCCTCCGCGCACAAGGTGAAAGCGCTGGGCGGCCAGGTGCAGGCGCCGCCGATGGACCTGCCGCACGTCGGCCGTTTTGCCGTCGTCGCGGATCCTCAGGGCGCCGTCTTCACGCTGTTTCGACTGAACCCGGACCACTGAGCGGGAGATCGCTCGGTTCGGGCCCCAGTACGCCCCGGCCGGCGCCGCCCCATCCAGCAGGGCGCGTCGAGCGCGGCCTCACCCCGCCCCAAGGAGGCCGCTTCGCGCGCCTCAGTCGGGTTCGTGGGTCTTCGCCAGCGCACGCACGCCCAGGCCGGCGAGCGCGGCGTCGACCGCCGCCGCCGCGTAGCTTTCGCTCACGAACTGATCGTAGGCGACGATGCGTGAAATGACGGGCGCGAACAGGAGATCGACGACCAACTCCGGATCCGTGTCCGCAGGCAGCTCCCCCCGTGCGATGGCGCGCTTCGCCAGAGTGAGACGCGCGGCGCGGTTCCGCTCGCGCAGGCTCTTGACGATGGGTTCCACGTCAGGGTGCGCACACTCCGTTTGCATCATGCGAGTGATGCCCAGGCCGACCGGCGTGGCTGCGACCTTCAAGAACCCGAGCAACATTTCGAGCGCGTCGCCACGCAGCGTGCCCGTGTCCGGCAGCCCTCGCGCCTGAGAGACGCGGTCCACCGCCGCCGCGACGAGCGTCGCCTTGGACGGCCAGCGCCGATAAATGGTGGTCTTGTTCACGCCAGAACGCTGCGCGACCTCCTCGATACGGAGCCCCGCGTAACCTACGGCGCCGAGCTCCTCCGCCGCCGCTGAAAGCACCCCCTCCACCACTCGGGCTGCACGCCCTCGTGTGCGGATACCTTCCGTCCGACGCGTCTTGCGCACCGGAGCGCTGGAATTGGAGGGGGCTGGCTGGGCTGGATTGTTCGCGTCCATCGTGAAAAACGAGCGGGGAAATGCTCGTCCGCCCGGGGACGAGCGCGAATGCTCGTCCGCGCATTCTGACACCCAAGGAATCAATGGCAACTCGACGTTGCCCCCTTTTTCTGACTTCTCGTTCATTCTAACCCACACGCGTGCACATGCCCTTACGCGCGTGAGAGCGGGCCCCCGCGGCGGGAAGCGGCCGGAAGTCACGTCCCGACGCGGTCCGAGCGCAGCCTAGGACTCGGCGTCGGCGGTCGGCTCAATCAAACGCGCCAACGCAACCAGGGCGGGCAGCAGCTCTCGCACCACGTTCACGGGAATGTACGCTGGATTGCCGTAGTCGAAGACCGCGCTCACGCCGCCTTCCGTCACGCTCAGCTCTTTGAGCTCACGCACCGCTCGAAATGGCACGAGCAGCTCACTCGGACGAAGCGCGTCCTCGAGAACGGCTCGCTCCGCGTCTCCCACGTGGCGCGTCTTGAAGAACGCATCGAACGCCTTGTCGTCCGAGAAGAGCGTGCTCATCCCGGGCGACGGCGGCTTGGCGACGTCGTAACTTCGGAGGTTCACGCGCGGATTGCCGCGAAAACGCACCCGCATCCGCCGCTGGTCGTCAGGGTCCACCACCACGCCGAAGCCCCGGTACTCGCCGCTCAACGTACCGATCCCTTTTTTGTACGGTGACGGACGGAGCGTGAGCCCCAGCTCCGCGGCGAGCTCGGGATACTGCTTGGCAGCCTTCTGATGCCCCGCCTTGCGGCGCAGGAGCGTGAGCACCATGCCACCGAAGAAGACGAGCCCCATGGGGATCGCTTGAGACCACGCCGTCACGTCTTCTCCATAGCGCACGGCGCGCGGGGCGAAAGCCCCTCGCTAAACGTTGCCCGCGCGGTTCCTACGCCGCTGCCCCGCATCACCTCGGTCGTAGAACCCGGACGGGCGGCGGCCACCGGCGCTCTCCGACGCCAAATCGACGAGGCTCACGCGCGACTCGAGCGAGCCGAGCGCCTCGCCGAGCGCGCGTGCGGTCGGGCGCCCCTCGGGGCTCGGATCGAGCGCGCTCGCACACAGCGCGCCCACGCGGCTCGCTGGCGCGCGCAGGACCAAGCCTTCCAGAGGCACCTCACCGCCCAGGAGCTCCAGCAAGACGACTCCGAGCGCGAACACGTCCCCCGCGGGCGTCGGCGCTTCCCGCGCATCGTGTGGGCGATAGGCGCGCGCAGAACGCGGCTCGGGCAGCTCCGCGCTCACTCCGGACAACTCCAGCTCGAGCAAAGACGCACCCGCCCGCGTCACGATCACGTTCTCCGGGCGAACGTCACCGTGCGAAATCCCCGCGTCGTGCGCCGCCGAGAGCACGTCCAACAAATCGCGCGCCACCGTGGCCACTTGCGACTCGTTCAGCGTTCCCTTCTCCGAAAGAATGCGACGCAGGCTGCGCCCTTCCATCCGGTCCGTGACGACGCATGGAACCGCATCCGCCCACGTGAACACCTCGTGAACACGCGGCGCCCCCGAGATGCGCGCCTCGGCGATGCGCTCGGCCGTCGCTGCGATCCTGGGCGCTATCCCCGCGTCGACGGCGCGCAGCACCCGAAGTGCGCGCAGCTCTTCCGCCTTCGCGTCGCGCACCTCGAACACGACGCTGCTCGCCCCATGACCGAGGCGCCCGAGCACCTCGTAACGCCCCAGGAGCCGCGATCCCAGAAGTCGCTCGCTCAGCTCGTCCACGAGATGCAGCGCCGCCGCGCGGACCTCGGTCGCCTCTTCACGAGCTTCTTCGAGTCCACGCTCGGCGAGGGCCACGGCGCGCGTCCTCATGCGTTGCTCCCGCACTAAGCGATTGAGCACGCGGTGCTGCCCACCCAAGGTCGTCAAAGCCTGCACCAAAGCGCCGTTGATGGTCCGCACCAGCTCCTGCGCCCGCTCGAGCTCCCGCTCACATTCGCGCGCTTGCTCCACGAACACCGCCAGCTCCTCCCCTTGCAAGCGCCGCGACGAACCAATCCGATCGAGCTCCGCGAGCTCCTCAGTGCTGAGCTCCACGAACACCTCGGGAGCAAATGGCTGGGCGTCCTGCACCGCCGCTCCTGCCCGCGAGCGAATCCGGAGCTCGTGCCCACCCAGCTGGTGCGAGCCTTCCACCTCGACGCCCAGAACACCCGAGCACTGTCGCAAGAGGGCGCGCAGCACCCCGCGCTCGAACGCACGACGAAGCGGCGTCGTGCTTCGTACGAGTCCTTCTCCGTGCGCCTCGTCGTAACGCAAGAGCTCAATCTCACCCGCGTCGCTGACGTCGCCTCGCACGACCGCTCGGTATCCCGCCCGCAGCTCACGCAAGAGCACAGAAGCAGCCAGCGGCTCGGCCGGAGCGCCCTTCTGAAACCAAGCCTCCACCATTTCCTCCCCGAGCCGATCGAGCACGGCGTGAGGCTCCGGATAGGGAGCCGCGACCAGGTCGAGAATTCCGAGCACCTCCGACAGCGGAACCCACGCCTCGTCGAAGCGCGCGAGCCTCTCCGCGACCTCCGGCGCGACGTACAGCTCCAGGTTCCGGCAAGCCTGAACCAAGGCGCGCACGACCGCGCGCCGAACCACGCAGCGCTTCGTCTCTCCTGCCATCACTCCTCCGCGCGAGACGCGTCGCTATTTTGCTAGCGTACCCAGCGCCGCGCGCCACGCGCCGCAGCTTTCCTGGATGACGTGAGTCGAGCGCTCCGTCCGCGCTACTCGGCCGAAGACTCGCGCAAATCGCGCTTCGAGCGCGCTTCTGGGCCAACGCCAGGCTCGTGCAAAAAACAGCGCGCCGTACGCCCTTCGCCGACCGGATACGGCTCCGGCTCCCGCGCGTCACACGGCTCGAAGCGCTTCGGGCACCGCGTGTGAAAGCGACAGCCGGCGGGTGGGCGCGCCGGAGATGGCACGTCCCCCAGAACGCGTACGCTCACTCTCCGTTGCTCGGGATCCGCGGAGGGCACCGCAGCCAGAAGGCCTTCCGTGTACGGATGCCGCGGCGCTGAAAACAGCTCCTCCGTGGGCGCGTGCTCCACGATTTGACCGAGGTACATGACCGCGACCTCGGTCGCCAAGTACCGCACCACGGACAAGTCGTGCGTAATGAAGAGGTACGCCACGCCCAGCTCCGACTGCAGCTCAGCAAGCAGATTGAGGATCTGCGCCTGAATGGACACGTCGAGCGCAGAGACCGCTTCGTCGCACACGATGAGCTGAGGCTCGACGGCGAGGGCGCGCGCGATGCCGATGCGCTGTCTCTGACCGCCGGAGAACTCGTGCGGAAAGCGCCGCATGTGATCCGGGCTGAGCCGCACCCGCTCCAGCATCGCCGCGACGCGCTCCGTACGCTCGGCGTCACTATCGCCAATTCCGAAGGCTTCCAGCCCCTCGGCGACGATGTCCCGCACCCTGAGGCGTGGGTTGAGCGACGTGAGTGGGTCTTGAAAGACCATCTGCAAAGAGCGCCGCAGCGGACGCATTTCCTCCGGCGTGAGCCCCAAGAGCTCTTGCCCGCAAAAGCGCACGGAGCCCGAGCGAGGCTCCACCAGCCGCAACAGCGAGCGACCCACCGTCGTCTTTCCGCACCCCGACTCGCCGACGAGCGCCAACGTTTGCCCCTCGTGAACGGTGAGACTCACGCCGTCAACGGCGCGGACGTGGCCGATCGTTTTTCTGAAGAGACCGCTCTTGATGGGGAACCACGTGCGCAGGTCCTGCACCTCGAGCAGCGGCGCGCCCTCTCGCTTCGTGCGCTCGCCGCTCACGACTTTCCTCCGGCGTCTTTCGACTCCACTTGTCGATCCCGCTCCACGGCGTGGCACCACACGTGATGGGCGCCGGGCAAGAGCAGCTCACGCGGCACCACCGCTTCGCAAGGCTCGAAAGCACGCTCACAACGCGTGCAAAACCGACACCCCCGCGGCCACGCGTGCGGCGCGGGGACCACGCCGGGGATCTCGTGCAGCGGGGCGCCCTTCGCGTTGCGGCTCGGGATGGATGCCAAGAGGCCGCGCGTGTACGGGTGCTCCGGCCGGCCGAGCACCGTGGCCCGGCTGCCCCGCTCGATCACGCGTCCCGCGTACATCACCGCAATTTCGTCCGCGAGCGCGTTGACGACACCCAGGTCGTGCGTGATGAGCACGATGGCCGTCTCGAAGTCCCGCGACAGCTCTCGCATGAGCTCCAGAATTTGCGCCTGGATGGTGACGTCGAGCGCGGTCGTCGGCTCGTCCGCGAGCAGCACACGCGGCCGCGTCACGAGCGCCATCGCGATCATGACGCGTTGCTTCAGGCCACCCGACAGCTGATGGGGATACGCGTCGAAGCGCGCCTCGGGATCCGGGATGCCCACGCGCCGAAACAGCTCGATGCCGCGCGAGCGCGCCGCCTGCTTCGACACTCGTTCGTGCAAGAGCGTGGCTTCCATGACCTGGGCGCCTACCCGCACCACCGGGTTCAAGCTGGTCATGGGCTCCTGGAAGATCATGGCGATCTGCCGACCGCGCACCGCGCGCATTTCCGGGATCGAGAGCTCCAGCAGGTTTCTTCCGTCCAGCAGAATTCGCCCTCCGTCCACCCTGCCCGGCTTCGGCACGAGACGCATGATGGAGAGCGCGGTCATCGATTTGCCGCAGCCGGACTCGCCCACCACGGCCAGCACCTTGCCGGCCTCCACGGACAGCGACACCTCGTCCACGATGGGCACCCGCGCGCCCCGCATCGGAAACGTTGTGCGCACCGCCTCGAGCTCGAGCACCGGCGTCGCCATCAACCGCGCTCCTTGAGCGTACGCGGGTCGAGCACGTCTCGCAGAGCGTCCCCGACGAGGTTGACGGCCCAGAGCAACCCGAACAGCGCGCCACCGGCCGCCGCCACGTTCCACCACACGACCGGCTCCCGACTCAGCTCGTCTTTCGCCTGGGCGATCATTTGGCCCCAGCTTCCCTCGACGCCGATGCCGAGCCAGGCCAGCGTCGCCTCCGAAAGCACGAGCCCGGAAAAGAGCAGGACGAAGGTGATGATCACCAGGTGCATCAAGTTGGGCAGAATGTGACGAAAAATGATGCGCGCGGGGGTCACCCCGAGGCTCGTCGCGGCGTGCACGTAGTCCATTTCACGCAGCTTCATGGTTTCCCCGCGCGATAGCCGGCAGAAGCCGACCCAGCTGGTGACGCCGAGCGCCACGCACACGCCCAAGGGCCCCTTGGGGAGCACCATGATGAGCACCACCAGAAGCAGAATGGTGGGCATGGATGCCAAGGTGCTCATCACGAAAAACACGATGTCGTCGATGAGCTTGCCGAAGTACCCCGCCAAAACGCCGAAGAAGAGCGCGAGCGGCATGGATATCAAGCTGGTGAGGCCGCCGATGAGCAGCGCGACACGCGCCCCTTTCAGCGTGGCGTACAGCACGTCCTGCCCCAGAATGTTGGTGCCCAAGGGGTGACGCCCCGGGCTCTTCAGGGGCGAGTGGTCGTAAAACTCGTGGTCCGCGAATGGAGCAGAATAGCTCTTTTCCGAGGTGCCCTCGAACGCGCGGTCCAGCACGCTCTTGGCTTCGTGGGCCGACACCTGATCTTCTTTCGAGCCGGTGCCGCCCACCCACATCACGGAGTCCAAGAGCGCCACGGTCACGTAGAGCAGCGCTACCACGATGGCCACCGGCCGCCGGCGCCACATTTGGGAAAACGCCTCGCGCCAAATGTCGTTGCTCCGTACCCAGCGCACGAACAGCGCCGTTCCCACGAGCAAACCAGCCACCACCAGATTGCTAGTGATGGCGTCCTTCATGGCGGAGGAGAGCTGAAGCAACATGAGTGAAGGCCTCGGGGCTACTCGAGACGAACCCGCGGATCGACCAGCGTGTAGCTGATGTCGGTGAGCACTTGGCCGAGAATGAAGAGGAGCGAGCCGATGTAAACGATGGCCCGCAGCGTCGAGAAGTCGTTGCCGTTGATGGCGTCCACCGTCAACGCGCCCAAGCCGGGAATGCCGAAGAACGACTCGAGCAAGAGCGAGCCGGTGAACAAGAACGGAATCGCCATCACGAGGTTGGTGAGGATGGGGATCATCGCGTTCGGCAGAACGTGACGCGACATGATGCGCCCTTCTCCGGCGCCCTTGGCGCGCGCCGTCCGCACGTAGTCCTTGTGCATTTCCTCGACGAACACCGTGCGGTAAAATCGAAGATCGGACCCCACGCTGGCAAAGAGCGCCACCACCACCGGCAGCGCCAAAAACCGCCCGATGACGCGGGGATCCGAGTCGAAGCCGGACACGGGGAACCAGCGCAGCAGCTTCCCGAAGAGCACCTGGCCCGCGATGATGTAGAGCAAAATGGACACGCTCATCGCGAGCACGGCCAAAAACACGCTGGCCTTGTCGATGTACGTTTCGCGAAAGAACGCCACGAACAGGCTGAGCGCCACGCCCAGCACGATGCCGATGAGCAAAAGAGGCACCGTCAGCGACAAGCTGGGGCCCGCGCCCTCTTCGATACGCTGCACGATGGGCACTCCGTCCGCGTCGCTCTTGCCCAGCTCGAACGTGAGCATCCGGCGGAAGTGGTCCACGAGCAGGTTGTCCGTGAGGTGCTCGCGGCTCGGCCAGACGGGTTTGTCGTAACCGTGGTTGGCCTTCCACTGCTCGATGACGGCGGGCGACGCCTTGTCCCCCACCGCGCGCCGCGCGATGTCGTCCGGCGTCGTCACGGCAAAGAACAGCACGAAGAGCAGAAACAAGACGCCCAGCACGACGACGCCGCCGTACGCCAAACGCCGTACGATGTAGGCGAGCATCAGGCGCTTCTCCCTTCGGGCCGTCGTGCGCGCCTCCCGCTCATTACTGACGCTCCCGGAAGAACGTCACCACGCCGGGCAGCACGACGAGCACCGCCCCGAGCACGAGCACGTAGATGGGCCACAATACCGGTCGATTCCACTCCGCACGTCGCTCTTTGCGAAGCTCCGTGTCGACGTCCCAGTACTTTGCAGCGACGAAGTTGATGCTGACGAGCCCCGCCGGTCGCACGTTGTGCATCCAACCCTGAAAGAGCGCGTAGTCTTCCGGATAAAAGAGCTCGATCCACGGTCTCTCCTGCTCGAGGATGGCGTTCATTGCGAAGATGAGCCGCAGCCGCTCGGCGTCGTTTTCCCGCGTCTTCATGGCGGCGAACAACTCGTCGAAGCGCGCGTTCTTGAAGTTCGCGCTGTTCGGCCCCCCCGAGACGGAGCGCGCCATCTCCGTGGTCAGCAGAAAGAAGAAGTTTTCCGGATCCGGATAGTCGGCGACCCAACCCCACTGGAAAATCTGGTAGGCGCCGTCTCGCACCTTTTCCTGGAACTTGTTGTACGTGGTCGCCGCGAGCTCCACGTCGATGCCGAGCCGCCGCCACTGCCTCGTCCAGAACAGGAAACGCAAGCGCCCTTCCGGCGAGGTATCGGGGACGTCGAAGGTGAGCTTGAGCGGGCGCTTGGTCTTGGGGTCGATGCCGTTTGCGTAGCCCGCCTGCTCGAGGAGCTGCTTGGCGCGCTCGACGTCCACGCTGCGAAACGGGTCTTTGTAGCTCGGGTCGAAGCCGAAAATACCGGGCGGCAGCACCGAGTGCGCCGGGAGACCGCGACCGTTCAGAAAGAGGCGCGAGTACTCCTTGACGTCCGTGGTCAGGCTCATGGCTTGCCGCAAGAGCCGGCTTCGCTCGCCGCCCGCCCTGCCGACGACGGGATCGTCCATGTTGAAGCCAATGTAGTAGATGGCCGGAGTCACGGACTTGTCGAGCTGCATGCCGAGCGCCTGCATTTCGGGCGACAAGCCGTCGCTGCGAACCACCCGTTCGAAGCTCTCGCGAATGATGCCCGACGAGTCGTAATAGCCTTGTAAGAACTTCGTGAACGCCGGAATGCTCTCCTTTTCGCGGCGGTACTCGACGCGTTCGACGAAGGGCAGCGGCTTGCCCCAAGCGGCCTTGAACTCCTCGGCTCGCGCGCCCTCGGAGGGGAACGTCGCGCCCGGCGCGCGCCACTCTGGATGGCGAACGCCGTACCAGTTGGGGTTTCGCTCGAGCACGATGCGCGCCTGCTTGTCGTACAGGGCAAGCTTGAACGCGCCCGTGCCAACGGGGTGATCCGCGAACGACTCTCGCGTTTCCCCGTCGTAGTAGACGACCGCCTCCCACGGCACGGGCGCCGTGAACGGCATCGCGAACCAATAGAGAATTTGTGGATAGGGCTGACGCAAGACGAGCGAAAGCTCGCGCGGCGAGGTTGCCACTGCGCCGCTGATGCCGCCGAGCTCCCGGTACTGTTCTTGGACGGGCTTCTTGGCGAACGCCGGGTCCCGCTTTCTTCTTTCTCCGAGCGCCTTGTGGAACTCGGAGAAGCCCTTCACGTTGCCGAACGGGTCGATGACGGGGCTCGACACCGCCGGATCCGCAATGCGATTCAGCGCGAACACCACGTCCTCCGCGGTGACCTGGCGTGTTTCGCCGCCACTCAAGACGAAGCAAGGATCCGTCTGAAACCACAGATCCGGGCGCAGCTCGAACCGATAGCGCACGGTGCCGTCGGCTTGGGGCTCCGGCTGCGGCACGCTTCCCGCCAAAGCGGGGATGAGCTCGTAGGGACGTTTCAGGTAGTGATACTCGAGCAGCGTGTCGTACACCTTGGACGCGATGACGTGATCCGACGTCGCGTACGCGACCTGCGGGTCGAGCGTTTTGGGTGCCTCGTCGAACTGCGAGTAGATGACCTTTGCGCCGTCGTCTCCCGACGGGTACGGGTTGTTCGTGCAGGCGAGCACCGCGAGACAAAGGGCGCACGCGCTCGCGCGAACCCACGCACTCGACACGCGCGCTACGCGAGCGAGCTTGGCGCGAGCCAATCCAGCACGGATTCTGCCACCGTGGACCGATTCTGCGTGAACGAGTCCAGCGCGGTTTCGTTCTGGTCGTGCGCCCTCGCCCGTCTTCACTCGTCTCCCCATTGCCGCTATCCGGAAGACTCCCGACGTCCGCCCGGCGACGTGGCGCCAGGGGCGTCGATCCGGCGCTGCGAGCGCCGCACCCGGTTCGACCCTACTTGTCCCCTGACGGCGCGGCAACGACTACGTCGTTTCGTACGAAGACCTCGGTGTCACCGTTTTTTCCGTCCCGGTACACGACCTGATACTTGCCCTGGGCCGCGCGGCGCACTTCACGTCGAATGCTGCTCCCCCAACGTTTGGAGAGCACCAAAACTTCCGGACGGCTCGTCTTGACCTCTCGTGCGATGTCGCTCGCGCGGAGGAGCCCGGTTTGGATCCGTTTGTAGGAAGTGACCGCCAGGTTCGGCGGTACCGGGGCGCCCAAGCGGTACGCGTACATCTGGCGCGCGGTCACCATCGACGTGATCTTGCCCCGATAGGGCTCGAGAGCCGCGAGCACGCGCTCGTCGGCGGCAGAGTCCGTCCACGACGACGGCCGTTGAATGGAGTCTCGTAAGCTGGGATTCACGTAGAGCAAAAACGCCACGAAACCGACCGGGACCAGGAGCTCCGCCGTACGGCGGAGCCCGGTGCGTTTTTCGCCCCGCTCGTCCGAGCCCACCAGCGCTCCCACCGCGTAGCCGGCAAGCGCTGCCGCCGGCGGCGCCAGCAGGAGACGGTGGTGTGGCCACACGGGGTAGTGGTCGCGCAAAGTGAGGAAGGCGAGCGCGAGCCACGCCCCCCACAGCACCGCCTCCACGTGGCTCCGAAGAAGCGCGCGTCCCAGCCCGAGCGCCGCAAGCCCGTACAGCACGGCGTCTTCGCGCAAGAACCCGAGCAAGGTACCGAGGCCGTCGGCCGAACCGCCCCTGGACTCGCGCGCCAGCTCGTGAGCGTGAATCATGCCGCTCATGCTGCGGGCGGCGAGCGCCGGCCACATGCCCACCACGAATGCCGCCGCAAATCCGGTGCCCCACAGGAGCGCTGCGCGCAGAACGAGGCGCGGGTTCCGGCGCCCGCCGTCCAAGAGAGTCCAAAAGACGACCACGAGGCCGTAGAGCGGCACCAGGAAGGCCGTGAACATTTTCGTGGCGACCGAGAGCGCCATGAGCACCCCCGACGCGCAGAGCCACGCCGCGCGCCGCTGCTCGTGAAAGCGAACGAGCGCCCACACCCCGAGCGTCATCAGCGCGACCGAGGGGAGCCCTATCATCACCGACACGCTGAGCTGCACGAACTGCGTCGACACGACCAAGAGCAAGCTACCGGTCAGCGCCGCCACGTGTCCGCGCAGGAGACGAAGCACGTCGTACAGGGCGAACACCATCATGCCCGCGAACGCCAGCACGACCAGGCGCGCGATGGCGACGTCGAAGCCGAACACCGCGCCCACTCCCCACAGGAGGTTGGCGAGCAAGGGCGGCTGGTCGCTCCAAATGTCACGGAAAAATGCGTGACCGTGATGGAGCAGGAGCGACTTGATGAGGTTGTTTCCCTCGTCCGGGTCGAACTCGAACACACGCGCGTAGCTGCCCGTGCGCATCACGAAGGCCATGAACGCGGCCGCCGCCAGGAGCGAGCTCCACGTGCCGTCCCGCGGCGCGCCGAAGGACAGAGACGTCTGGAGGCGCGAGAGATTTCGACGGACGGACGCGAGGCGCATGTTCACTGCCGGGACTCGAGCTCGCGGAGGAGCAGCTCGGCGTCCACCACGCGCCACCTGCCCAGACGAAACACGACGGACTCTCGTGGCAGGCGCTTGAACAAGAGATCGGACGCCTCCACCCCCGAGAGGAGCTCTTTCGAGAACTCGGTGAACGGCTCGAACGACTCGGAACGGTCCGCCACGTCGCCTTCGTAGCGCCGGGTGTTCACGAGAAAGTGGGTGACGCCGTGTTTTTGCACGTAGTCGCGCAGTACGGCGACGTCCGTCGCGTACATGGCCTGAAGCGTATCTTCACAACGCTCGCGCTGCGCGCGCCACGACTTGGTGAACCACGGCTGCAGCGTTTCGAACGCGCCCATCGTGGCGCGCGCGCTGTAGTAGGGGATGCCGTCCCCGTCCATCGGGTGCGACGCGAAGCGGACGTCCTTCGGCAGCTGGGCGATGAACTCGTACATGGATCGATCCGTCCGCTGATCGATGGTCATGCCGTTGCGCGGCACCACGCCGCTCCCCGAGAGACCCCAAATGGCGAGCACGAAACCGGCCGCGACGACGTTTCTGGTGACGACGCGCCCGGCCCCACGGAGCCAGTAGCCGACCTGCCCCAGGAGGACGACCAAGAGCGTGATGGACGCCATGCGCATGCCAAAGCTGAAGTAGCGCTCCGGCGAGTACAACGAAAAGGCGAGCACCCGGGACAGCACGTAGATGAACGTCGTGCCCGAAAAGAAGACGAGCGCGAGCCAAGGCGGGGGCGTGGCGCGCAAGAAGGGCAAGAGCAAGAGCGCCGCAAAAATGCCGACGGCAAACGCCTGCGGATCTTTGTCGTAGAACTCCCTCAGCGCGGGGGCGAACGACTTACCGCGGGGGTTCAACTGGTCCACGAACGCTTGACCGAAGGCGCCCGTAGGCTCTTCGAACGGGAGCACCCAGAGGCGCCCTGCCTTGCCGAACGCGGGCTCCTCTTGCGCCTCGGCCAACGTGTGGACCGGACCACGGTCGTCGCCACCGACGACGGCCGGCAACACGGCCAGGAAACATAGCGCAACCACTGCGCCGAAACGCAAGAGACGACGACCCACGACCGACCACTCGACCCTGCCGAGGCCACGCAGCGCGTAGAGGCCCTCCGCGGCGAGCAGCATGTTCATGACCGACGGGTA
This sequence comes from Pseudomonadota bacterium, assembly GCA_023432025.1. GTDB lineage: Bacteria > Myxococcota_A > Polyangia > Polyangiales > Polyangiaceae > NIC37A-2. The sequence goes on along the minus strand of JAEYVE010000261.1, from coordinate 8,407 downwards.
GGTGAGCGCCGAGAGCACGGGCGCCGCGCGACGCGCCCAAGGACGGTTCCCGAGCACGCCCGCGAGCCACAGCGCAAAGAGAGGAAAGCCGAACGCGCGCGGAAGACCACCGGCGATCCGGTACACGGCGAACCAGTCGTGCAGGACCAAAAACAGAAGGAGCGCCGCCGCGCCGAACCCGGCACGACGCGACCGGGCGAGCACTGCGGCCGCGTACACCAAGATCGCCAGCGCGATCCCTTGCACGATTTTGGGCGCGATGAAGACGTCCGTCAGCGGGACCAGCACGCGATAGAGCGCGTGAACCCCAATGGGCACGAGCGCCAACATTTCGTTGGCGATGGGGTCGTCGCGCAGCGAGCCGTCCGCGTAGCGATGGAACGGGAAAATGGACGTCCGCGCGTCGCTGTTCTGCAAACGCGGGTCGGTGAGCATGTCCCAGTTGCCCTGCACCCACACGCCCAGGTAGGCGCCCATCACCACGAGCAGGAGCAACGTGGACGCCCACACTGCCGACTTTTGACTGCCGGGCCGCCGCCACGCCTCGACGCATACTGCGCGCGTGGCCTCGAATTTTTCCCGGAGTCCCATGGGTTTCCGCGTCCTCTTACCACCTCCGGCGGGCCCGCGGCCACCCTGGGCGCGGCATTCCGCGGGGGGCTTGTGAGGATGGCCCGAGTGCCCGATCGTGACCCACGTGGCCAGGCTCGTTTCCGCGAAGTGCCCGCACTGCGGGGCTCCCATTTCCATCCCGCCCAACACCGATCACGTCACCTGTCAGTACTGCGCTCATAGCGCTTTCATTCAGCGTGACCCCAAGGTGGCGCCGCCTCCGCGAGAAGCGGTCATCGTGGTGCAGAGCAGCGGCTTGCCCATCCTGCCGCTCGTCATTGCCGGCATCTTCACCTCGCTCGGCGTGCTCGGAGCCGTCGTGGCTTTGGTGCAGGCGCCAGCAGAAAACGACAACGTTCTCGCCACGGCAGCGCGCAGCGTGGCCAGCAGCGTGGCAACGACCACCACGCGCCTGCAGTTCACCGGCACACCGCTGCCCTACGACGTGAACGGAGACGGCACGCTGGACGTCATCGGACTGTCCAGGACGCCGGGCGGAGCCTCCTGGTTGGCGGGGTACGACGGACGGGACGGCACGGAGCTGTGGCGCAGCGCAGCGCTCGACAAGGCCCAAGAGAACAGCCCCGCGCACCACGGCTTGGTGCACGACGTCGTCGTGGTCGTGGACAACCTCGGTAAGATCCAAGCGTACCGCGCCAAAAATGGTGAGCCGGCGTGGGCCGCGCTGCTTGGTGAGCGAGCGCAGAGCATGTGCCAGGGCGATGGCTTCGTGCGCATCACGGCGTCCGATCGCTCCACGCTCGAGCTGGACATCGCGACGGGACAAAAGCGAAAGAGCGAGCCTGCGCCCGAGAGGCGTGTTGCTCCCAAGCCCGACTGCAGGAGCGTGCCGCAAGCCGGCCGCGACGACGGCGCAGGCTTTCACATCGTCACCTGGTCACAGTTCGGCACCTACGGTTTGCCCAGCATCAACTCGGACAGAACCATGTCCGCTCATCGCGCGCTGGTCGCCGACGACGGCCACGCGTTCATGCTCGGCTCCAAGTCGTCTGGCTCGAGCGTGGCCATGATTGCTCGCGTGAAAAAAGGCAAACAGCTGTGGAAGGACGTCGTCCCGGGCGTCGACCCGCTCACGACGACGGTGAATGTCACTACGCAACGGGCGGCCTATGCGGCGGGGCGCGTCGTGGTGCCGTACGACCTCGCCGGCAGCCGCGGTGTGCGCATGGCGGCGTTCGACGTCGAGTCGGGGCGTCGCATTTGGGACGTCGCCGTTCACGACAAGAGTCAGGTGACGAACGGCCTTCAGCTGTCGGACAGGGACGTGTTCTTTTCGACCTGGACGTCGCTTTACGTCCTCGACGCAGCCACCGGCAAGCAGCGCTTCCGCGTGGGCACGGAGCTTTGACGTAAAAGCGCGGATCGTTCTTCGCGCTTCGGCTCACCTGCGCGACACTGGTCACTATGACGCTCTTGCCTCGCTTCGTTCGTCCGGGTGCCTGGCTCTTGGCTCTCGCCGCCACGGCGTGCGGAGGCCAGGCCCAAAAAGGATCGGGCGACGACGATGGCGCGAAGCGCGGCTGTGAGTACGACGGCCGTACCTTCCCGTCCGGTGCTTCGTTTCCGGCGACGGACGGATGCAACCGCTGTTCTTGCGAGGACGGTGACGTCAGCTGCACGCTGGTGGACTGTCTGGACGGCTGCGCCCACGGCTCCGCGTTCTACGCCGTTGGGCAGTCGTTTCCGGCCAGCGATGGCTGCAATACCTGCGTGTGCGAAGCGAGCGGACGAGTCTCTTGCTCGGAGAGCGACTGCTCGAGCTGCATGGACATCGCCGCGGATTTTTCGGCGGCGCTGGAGGACGCCCGAGCCTGCGACCCGGCGCGGCGCGACTCCTGCTCGCAGCGCGTCACGAGTGGGCTCGTGTGCGGCTGCGACGCGTTCGTCGATCCCGCAAACATCTCCGCCCTCGAGCGGTTGGAGGCGGCGCGCAGTCGCTACTCGGACGGCAGCTGCGGAGAGAACGTTCTTTGCGGCCCGTGCTGGGAGACCACGAGCGCCTCTTGCTCACCCGAAGGGCGCTGCGAAACGCAGTTCATCGAAAGCGGGACGGTTGCCTGCCGAGTGAACGGCGTCGTGTACGAAAGCGGCAGAACGGGCGTACCGGATCCGTTCAGCTGCAATACTTGTGATTGTGAAAATGGCGAGCTCGTCAATTGCACGCAAAGAGACTGCCCGAGCGCGTGCCCGCCAAACGCCGTCATGGGCACGCAGTGCGCTCAGTGTGGCCCCACGGACGGGTGCGAAGTGGTCGAGCACGCCTGCCTCGTAGTGTGCTCCGACGAGTGCAGCGAGGGGCTGTGCCTCGACGGCGTGTGCAAGAACGTGTGCGGCTGAACGCGCCGGGCGCGCCGTAGCTGGCCCGCGGGAGCGACCGCGCTTTTTCGCACGCTGCCGAGGCCCGTCGGGCACAACGACGAACGGCTCGCCTTGCGGCGAGCCGTTCGCTCTCACACCCTCGAGCGGCGCCGCCGAAGCAGCGCCGTGCGAGCCTCAGAACGACGGATTGAACTTGCCCGCCGTCGCCAAGAGCCCCAGCAGGTACACGCTTTCCTGGTAGTAGCGGTACTGACCCGCCTGCTGCGGCACGTTCCAGAGGTTCTCGACGTACGTGGCACGATTCTGCGCATCCGAAGCGAGCGCCCCCGAGGCGAGCGTCGCCGTGAGCGCGGTGGAGCCGCCACCCGAGGGATTGCTGCCGTCGACGCGGAAGAGCGCGTTCGACACGTTGTTCGAGCCGAGGTGATTGGCGAAGAACGCGTGGTACTTTTCGACCTGCGCCTTGAGCGTGGCGTCCTGGCTGCCCCACGCGTAGTCGACGGCCATGTTCATGACCACGCGCCACGCGTCGTACTTGAACTCGTCGTGACCATCGCCCGCGCTACCCGTGGTGGGAGCGCCAGCGAACGTCGCGTAGTCCGGGTGGAGGCCGGTGGTCGCGTGCGCCGACGACACGAAGTACTCGCGGCTCACGTCCGCCAGAGAGCGCCACTTGGCGGCGTCCGCCGCCGGACCACGCAGCGCGAACAGCTCGTAGAACGCCGGCAGGTGATAGCTGGGGTCCGAGAAGTTGTTCGAATCTCCGTAGGGCACGAACACCACCATGTTTTCGGTGGCGTGAATGATGGGGTAGCGCGCCGCCGCGCCATTTCCGGCGGGAGTCGGCGCGTTGTGCAGCATCGCGGCAGCGATGTTGTCCGCCTCTTGCTTGTAGTTGACGGCGCCCGCGCTGCCCCAGCGTGCGTCCGCGAGGTAGAGAGCCGCCGCGAAATATTCGTCACCATCCGGCGCCGGCACCGTGGTGGCTCCGTAGTTCACGGTCCACGACGACGCGTTGCTGTCGTCCACCGTGCCCTGCCAACGGAAGTAGTACTTCCACGCCGTCGTCGTCGTATCCGCCGGATACTGGCTGTACGTCTTGGAGAACTTCCAGAGCTTGTCGAACTGCGTTTGCAGGCCCATCTGCACGGCGATGAACATGCCGTACGAGAGACCCTCGCTGCGCACGTCGTCCGAGTCCGCCGCCCAGATGAACGCCATGCTGGGGTCTTGCGGCAGCTCGTAGTAGCAGCGGTAGCCCGAGTTCTGCGTCAGCGTGTTCGGCTCGCCGGTGCCGATGCCGAAGAAGCGATTGACGGCCGTGGTGACCTTTTCATCCACTTCTTGCTGAGTCTTGCCCAAGAGCGTCACGAAGAGATTGGTGGTGCCTTGGAGCTCTCCGCCACCGCCACTGCCGCCCGTGCCGTCCCCGCCCGTGCCGCCCGTAGCGCCGCCCGTACCGTCACCGCCGGTGCCGGTGCCGCCCGTACCTGCGCCGCCCGTGGCCTCGCCGCCGGTTCCGACGCTGGCGCCCGTACCGACGCCGCCGGTTCCGACGTCTCCGCCCGAGCCCACGCCGCCCGTGCCCGTGCCGATGCCGCCCGTGGCTACGGAGCCGCCGACGCCGCCGTTATTTCCGCCGTCGGAATCCGAGGCCGAGCAGGCCATCGTTCCCAAGGCCACGAGGGTGGCCGCCCCGCACAAGATCAGCCGCAGTCGCATCGTTTCCTATTCTCCTTAAGTGGGCTCGAGACCCAGCCCTGAGCCTCGCAAATTGGGCCGGCACGCTACAGGGCGACGCCCTTGGGCGTCAACGCGAGCCAGTGGCCGAACCAGCATGACGCGGCGCGCCAGAGCTGCAATGGCCACAGGAACAACGCGGAGTCGCTTGAGCCAAGAGCCACGCTGGCGCGGTGCCCGCCGTTTGTCGAAGGGAGTCGCGCGCACCTCGCCGCGCGGACGCGCTGCAAGAGCTCACGTCTTTCTGGACGCGATTTATCCAGCGCGGGGAGACACTTTTTTGCCTCGTGTCTCGCTGGGGCGTGCGCCCTTACGCTGTACGCCATGCGCTATCCCAGAATGCAGACCCAGAGCGTCGAGCGTGTCTTCCGTGGAGCTTTGATCCTCGCCTTCCTCTGTTCGTGTTCGGGCAGTACCGAGTCTTCAGATGCGTCGGGCAATCCGGGCGTCGGAGGGATGAGCACGGGCGGAAGTCAAACGAGCACGGGCGGAAACGGAACAGGCGGAAACCCGACGAGCGGCGGCACCGGCGGCGAGACGCAAACGGGCGGAGGCGGCACCGGCGGCACCGGCGGCGAGACGCAAACGGGCGGCGGGGGCTCGGAGCCGGATCCCGGCACTGGCGGCACCGACGGCGAAGACGATCCCGAGATCACGGTCGTTCTTGAGGGCGACGACGTCGACAGAAATGGACCTCTCGCGACGACGGTCGAGGAGGGGCTGACCTTCAGCGGCGGTGGGCACATTCTCGTTCGCCCCACCGACATCACGAGCGAACCGAACGCCAAACATCCCGTGGCCATTTGGGGCCCCGGCGGCGGAACGCCCCCGAAAGACTACCTGCTTCTCCTCACTCGCATGGCGTCCCAAGGTTTCGTCGTCGTGGGGATCCGCGAATCGACCGGAGACAGCGTGCTCATGTCCGCGGCCATCGACTGGCTCGAGGAGCAGAACGCGAATCCCGACAGCCCGATGTACGACAGGCTGATCCTCGACCGCGTGGGCGTGTTCGGCCACTCCATGGGCGGCCTCTCCTCGGAAGCGACGGCGCTGGCGGACGACCGCGTAACGACGGCCCTCTTGAACAACAGCGGCTCGTTCAGTCACAACGCGTTGGTCAACGTTTCCATTCCGGTCGGCATCATCTACGGCGAGACGGGCCAAGAGCGTCCGAACGCGGAAGGGGACTTCAACAACCCGGGCAACAAGGGACCGGTTTGGTTGTCCATGATGGCCGGCGGCGGCCATGGCTCAGGTCCGTGGGACGGCGCTGGCGCCAACGTGGCATGGATGCGCTGGCACATCGGCGGCGAAAACGCCCGCAAAGAAGCCTTCCTCGGCAACGGCGGCAAATACAACGACACCGGCATCTGGAAGACCGACTTCAAAAACTGGGACGCCTGGAAGAACTGGAACGAGTGACGGAGCTCGACGCCGACTGCCCACGTCGCTTCGTAAAGGAGGCGTGGGCAGTGGCGCTCCCGCTCCCGTCTCCCCTCGGTAGCCGGTACGCATCGCCAAGCGAGAAAGGCGGGGGTCTATGCATTACAAGGGTAGGCACTCACTCTAACATCCAACCCAATTTCGGCGGCTACAGCCAGGAACTCCAAGTTCAGACAAAGCGACACTGGGTGTGTGGCGAGCACGTCAAGACCAAAGTCGACCTCAACAGCCACACCTTCCTTTCGAAGGCTCCGCAGGGGCCCCTCCACTCTAAGGATCGCTCCCTTGGCAATCGCCACCAACTCGGGGACAGAGTCTACCTCCGCAAGCAACAACGTGAAGCCTGAGGTCTCCTCGATCCGACCGCCTGGTCGGCGATCTCCACGGCGCCACGTCCGATCAAGCAGATCCGTTGGAATCCAGCTCAGGCACGAATCGACATCCAGGCCGTGCGCGGCCGCCCTTAGTACAGCGATCATAGATAGCCCAGGGGATCGGTTCAGGCACGACACCTGCTGACCCTCGTCGACGGCGGCGATTGCGCCACGACGGGAGGTTCATTCATCACTGACCGCAAGAGTGAACTCTTGTCTCCACCGCTTCCAGCAGCTCGACCCGACGTTCGTCGTCGAGGAGCATGCCCGTCACCTCGACCATCCGACAAAACGCCTCCGAGCCCGGACCGTGACCCGTCGCTCCCGGCCACTCTCCGATGACTTTCAGTCCATCTTCCCAACGGCCCACCCCAATGAGCGCCGCGCTGTAGGCCGACGCGGTTCCAGTATACGCGCCCTCGACTTCCTCGGCATACCCATCGGCTCGCGCCTCCCGCAGAAAGGCAGCGCTCCGAGCCAGGTTGTCGACAATCAGATCCTCGAATGTGAGCGCGTACTCGTAGCGTTTCGCCTTCACGAGTTGATACCAAACGAGTCGGTGCAGCGTCCGTCGATCTCGAGACGAATAAGGCCGCCAACGTTCGAAGAGCGCCACCGCGCCTTCGTGATCGTCAAGCGAAAAGTTGAGCTGATCCACGTATGCTACCGCGTCGTCGACGCGGGGAGGATGCACGCGGCGAGCTTCCGTATCGCGGAGTCGCCGCACGGCGTCCCGAGCCGGCGGATAGTCCACCGCAAGTCCCATGAGATTCGGAAGGTGGTCCCGAGGACAGGTCAGGAACTCCGTTAACGCCTTCTCGAACTGCCCCTCCTTCCAGAGGCGATTGCCGCGCTCGCGCACCGCCAGTGGGCATTCACAAGATCCAAGCCGCACCGAGTGTTCCGGCGAAACATCCTTGGGCGTCGCAACAGACGTCCCCGTTGCTGACCCACCGCACGCGTACAGCAGCAAAGCTGCCAGAGCTACACCCAAAACGTCACGTCCTAGTGTCCTCATAGGTCGGGACCTACACCGCAAACCGGGTCCTTGTTGGGATCAAGCGGAGCGGGCGGCAACTCACGACATTGCACCTTACAACGCGCATAAGGAGAGCGGCGGGAGGCACCACCACCTGGATCGGATCCTGCGGGAGGCCCGATCTCCCGAGTACACACACTATGCGCAGTAGCATCGCCGCCATTCCTGCGAAAGCACTGTTGGAATTCATCCACGCATCTCGTCACACACTCTGATTCGGGTGCGAGCCCAGTCGGATCGCTCCAGGCCACAGGATCCATATACAGAAAGACATTCACTCCGCCGCCAAATCGAATCGGATCCTTCGCCGTCCACCGACCCACCTCCGGATCGTAGTCCCGAGCCCCAAATCTCACGAATCCCACATCCGCGTCGTAGAGCCCGCCCGCGAAACCAAACCCCGCGTCCCCAGCGCTCCCTGCGAGCACCGTCATCTCCCCGAACGCCGAGTACTCCGCGCGGAACAAGAGTAACCGCTGCGTCGCACCCATCTCGCAAGGCGCAGCGAGCCGTGCTTGAGGGAGGCCCGACCTCAAGCCGCGGGGATCGTGAAGGACGCGAGGGGCGCGCCGAGTTCGTCGGCGCGGAGCTTTGCGCGGGTCGCCATCCAGTGCTTGGGGGCGAGCTCGATGTGGCGTTCCTTCGGCCAGTACGGGAGCACGCGCATGACCTCGTCGAGGTACTGCTGCGGCTCGATGGAGTGAAGCCGACACGAGGCGACGAGCGAGAAGATGGCGGCGGCGCTCTCGGCGTGTGAGTCGCTGCCGTAGAACATCCAGTTCTTTCGACCGACGACGATCTTTCGAAGGCTGCGTTCGGAGCGCGTGTTGTCGAGCGGCAGGCGACCGTCGTCGAGCAC
>JAEYVE010000116.1 GCA_023432025.1 Pseudomonadota bacterium | reverse complement strand
GGGCGTGCCCCGCGCGCTCCGCGCTTCGCGCGCCCGCTGACGGCGGTGGGCAGAGCGCACGGGGCGTGCCCCGTGCGCTCCGCGCTTCGCGCGCCCGCGTCCGACGCCCGGGCGCGCCTCTGCCGGCAGAGACGGCAGCCAAGAAGCGCTTTCGCGCATTCGAGTCACCCGAAATCACCAGAAGAATGGCGGAGTTTGGCTTTTAGGCTAGAGATCCGATAGACGATTCCCCGAGCTCCGCGAGCCTCCCCTCGCGCCTCCCCATCCCGCGAAAATCCCCATGCTCACCATGAAGGCCAAGTACGCGCTGATGGCGCTCGGTCATCTCGCAGCGGCGCCGCGAGACGAACCCGTGCTCATCAGCGAAATCGCCGAGAAGGAGGGCATTCCGCGCAAGTTCTTGGAGCTCATTCTGCGAGAGCTCAAGCAGCACGGCATTTTGGACAGCCGTAAGGGCCGCGGCGGCGGTTACCTGCTGCGGCAAGAGCCCGAAACCGTCACGCTCGCGCAGGTCATTCGCATCGTGGACGGTCCCATCGCACCCGTGCCGTGCCTCAGCCAAACGGCGTACCGGCGCTGCAAGGAGTGTAAGGACGAAACCACGTGCAGCGTGCGCTTGGTTTTGCGGGACTTGCACCTCGCGTCCCTTCGCGTGCTGGAGGGCACCACGCTCGCTTCGCTCGCCGCGCAGGCGCGCGGCGCAGATGGCGTGAAGTCGCTCGACGTGATGCGTTTCTCGATTTGAGCAGTGGTCCGGAGAACGACGGGGAGAACGCCGCGAGCGGCGTTCTCCCCGTTCTCTTTTCGTTCAGGCCGGGTTTTAGTGCGGCTTGCTGGCTCGAATGTGAGCGAACTAGGGCTCGCCTCCAGTCCTCGACAGTTAGCAATACATGAGAATTGAGCGACGGTGCGACAGGCGAGGTGCGCCTCGGGCGATGTGCTCGTCCGGCTCCAAACCGCTCCCTCGTCCCCAGGAGGGAGTCACTCCCGAAGCCCAGGAGCGGGCCTGGACGAGCGCCCTCGAGCGTCGATCGCCGGCAGCCCTGCACCGGAAAGAGGGCTGCTGCTCGAGCAGCAGTGAGGGCGAGAGTGTTGCCCGAGCAGCAGTCGAAAAGACTCCAGGTGCTGCTGGGGCAGCAACAGAGAGCTTCGAAGCGGGTAAGAGGTTGTAGGTTTTTCGAGACGGGCCTCTCGGGCGTCGAGACGAGTGCAGCAGCGTCGAGGCGTGAATTCAGCTGACTTCGCCGGTTCGCGCGATGGCGGCCCGTTGGCCGCTCCGGCTCGTTTTCGCCCTTGACGGCTTCGGGTGTATCAGTCTACTAATCCGATGGACTTGATCACTGTTCTGGCGAGCCCCGCTCTCGTGCGGGCCCTGGATCCGGTCTTCGCCATGCTCTCCACCGCTCTTCGAGACCTCGTTTTCTCCCCTGGCTTGCTCCGGGGCCGGCGCGCGCCCGTGCCGATGGATGAGGACGGCTGTCGCTGCGCACTCACCGGTTTCGGTGGGTGCGTGTCGCCGCTCCTCGCATCTGGTGGATGAAACGGACCCCTCGGGGTCTACGCGTGCCCGAGTTCGATTCTCGGGAGGAGCCCAGGCGGGAATCCGGGAACCCTTCACGAGTCGCTCATACCCGCTGACCTGAGAACTGGAGATCTTCTGATGAGAATTACTTCGAAGAGTCGATCGTGCCTCTCCGCGGCGGCGTTTGCCCTCGTTGCGAGCACGGCGGGGCAAGCGCTCGCAGCGCCGTGCCCGAAGAACTTGCCCAACTCCATTTATGGCGGTGGCGGCAGCGCCGTGACGCCGACGCTCGGCAAGATCGCGGCGCGCTTGTCCACGCTCAACCAAGCGGACAACGGCGCAGACCCGATTCACATCTTCTACGCGGATCCGAGCGCGTGCACCGGGTACGACTACTTGGCCAACCCATCCAAGGGCAAGCCGACCACGTTCAAGTACTGGGTGGATGGGAACTCGACGCCCATCGTCTGCGAGGCAGACGGGACGGAGGAGTTCACCTTCGGTCACATGGGCAACACGCCCAAGCTGTGCAGCGGTCAGCAGGACGTGGATGCGGCGGAGAAGCCCACGGGGCGTTTCGTGTGGCCCGTGCAGAGCATCAACTTCATCACGGACTTCGACTCCGCTCAGCACAGCATTTCGGCTGAGGCCATTTATCATATCTTCGGGTTGGGCGCGGCCAACGGCGGTGTCGCTCCTTGGACGCAGCCGGCTGCGACGTTCTCTCGCTCGGCGACGTCGTTCGTACACCTGATCATCGCGGGCGCCGTGGGCGTGCCGGCGACGAACTTCAAAGTGCCAAACGGCAACGTGCTCAGCACCAACGACCTGACTGTGCAGTACGTCTACGAGTGGCAGGAAGGCAACCCGGACCGCGGTGTTGCTGCTGGTGGGGACCCGAATCAGCCGCTCGGCTACGTCTCGGGATCGAACGCTGACGCGGGCGAAGAAGCAGGGCGCGTGAAGACGCTCGCCTACAAGCACTACGATCAGTCCTGCGGTTACTTGCCCGATTCCGATCGAGGCAAGAAGGACAAGCTGAACGTGCGCAACGGGCAGTACGCCCTGTGGACGCCGGCATGGCTCTACGCTCGCGTCGACGAAGCGGGCAGGCCCACGGATCCGAACGTCGAACGTCTGATTCGCTACGTTGACGGTACTTTGGCTTCCCCGCGTGGCGCCAACATCGTGGACGAGGTGATCGCTTCGGGCGACGTGCCGCTCTGCGCCATGAATGCCATTCGCCCCGAGGGCGATCTGAGCGCCATTCAGTCCTTCGCTCCGTCCGAGCCGTGCCACGGCTACTTCGACTTCAAGACCTCCGGCAGCTCCAGTCTCACCAGTTGCGAAGACGATGACGATTGCTCGGGCAAGGAAAAATGCCGGGGCTTTGAGACCCTGGTCGTGGAAGAAGAAGGCGAAGAACCGGTCGAAAAGTTCGTCGGCTTTTGCGAGGCCTACTGAGAGGGAGCCAGAAAACCATGAACAACTCACATAAGTTTGGTTTGGCTGCGCTCTTCGTGCTCGCGGCGTTCAGCATTCAGGCGTGCGGTAGCGACAGCGATCCGGCGCCGAGCGACCAGGGCCCCATCCAGAGCACGGGCGGCAAAAAGAGCACCGGTGGCGGCAGCGGCACCGGCAGCAAGAGCGGTTCGGGCGGTTCCAACCTCGGCGGCGCAGATCCTGGCACCGGCGGCACCGGCGGCAGCATCATTACGCCTCCTCCCGAGCGTGCCGACTGCCCCGAGGAAGCCGACGGCAAGCAGCCGAACAGCTCCGGCGTGAAGGGGACCGCATGCTGGAACCTCGAGGACTGCAACGGCGTGAACGACGTGCAGTTCCAAGACCAGTGCAACGGCACGTGCTTCCCGTTCGACAACGAGGCACGCATCGCGAACTTCAACGGCACGTTGCCGCCTCTCTAACAACCACCCTCTGAGTGCGGAGCGCCGTTCGCTCTCCTCGTTCGAGGGGGCCGAACGGCGCCGCCGTATCGGGTTCTCGCCTCCCACTCGACACTTCACTGGATACCCTCGTGACCTTTCTTCCCCTTCGTTCATCGCCGCGTGCGTTCGTTTGGGTGCTCCTCTGCAGCGCACACGCCTGGGCACAAGCCGAGGAGTCCGACGACTTTGAGGTGCCCGCCGCTCCGGCGCCGTCTCCAGCACCCGAGGCCCCAGCCTCTGGTCCGGCAGCGAGCACGGAGGCAGGCGCGTCCGACTCTGAGTCTGCACCGAGCAAAGCGGCGGAAGCCGACGCGCCGGCCGCCTCACCTGGCGGAACGTCCCAGAATGCCGAGAAGCCGGCGACGGCGCAGGTGACAGCTTCGGAGGACGGGCTCGCCCTTGCGGCCTCCGGTGCTCCCGAGGCAGTGGACGGGCAGAAAGACTCCGCGCAGGCTGGTGCGGACGCAGACGCAGCGAGCGTTCCCAGTGGCGCAGATCTACCGGTCACGAGCGTGGCTCCGCGCTCGCTCGATTTGGAGGGCAGCAACTACACGCGTCCGGTTCGACGTGGGCTCTTCTGGTCGGGCTTCGTGCAGGCCCAGTTCGTTCACAATCAAATTTCCGAGGATCAACTCACGCCCGACGGCGAGCCGCTCAACGAGAACCAGTTCGCGCTGCGGAGAGCTCGTTTGCGCGTCGACCGAGGCTGGGACAATGCGGCGGCCACGCTCGAGCTGGATGCCACGAGCGTGAATGGCCTCCGCGTGGGTGTGCGGCGAGCAGAAGGCTCACTCCTCTACCGCGGCGACAACCCCGAGAACGTCGCGCCCATCTTCGTTCTCACCGCGGGAGTTACGGATATTCCGTTCGGCGCCGAGCTCGGCGAGTCGCAACGCGACCGCGTTTTCATGGAGCGCAGCATCGGTTCGACCGCGCTCTTCCCCACCGAGGCAGATCTCGGCGTCAAGCTGTGGGGTTCGTACCGTTTTGCCAACTACGCGCTCGCGCTCGTCAACGGCGAGCCGCTTCAACAGGGTGGTTTTCCGCGTGACCCGAACTCCGCGAAGGACATCGTGGGTCGTCTTGGCACCCGCGTGTTCCCGGTCGACGAGGTGTCGGTGGAGGGCGGCGTGTCCTTCTACAAGGGTCAGGGTTTCTTGCCGGGCACGCCTGCCACGAAAGACAGCATTCGGTGGAACGACGAGAACAACAACAACGTCGTCGACTCTGGTGAAATCTACGGCACGACTGGCTCTCCCGCGCTCGCTTCGGAGAACTTCGATCGCTGGGCGCTCGCGCTGGATCTCGGTTTCTCCCTGCGCTCGTCGTACGGAGTGACGCGGCTGCAAGGCGAGGCGTTCGTGGCCACGAACTTGGACCGTGGTCTCGTTCCCGCTCGACCCATAGCGGGAGGTGAAGTGCGAGAGCTCGGTCTGAGCGGGTCCGTGGTGCAACAGGTCACCGAGCACGGATTGGTCGGTCTACGCGTTGCCTACTACGACCCGAACAGCGACGCGATCGACCAGCGCGCGGGTGTCTACACACCGCGCAATCAGAGCTACTTCGTGCTGTCACCGGTCGCGGGTTTGACTCTCTCTCACGGACGGTTGGTGGCCCAGTACGATATCGTCCAGGACTACCTCGGACGAGACGCCAAGGGTGTTCCCGAGAACGTCAAGAATAACCAACTCACCGTGCGTGTGCAGGTGGACCTATGAGCCGCGTGGAATCGCTCCGCCGACCTTCGCGGCTTGCCACCTCGAGTTGGCTCGTATTCGCTGCGGCTGCGGTCTCCCTTGCGTGCGGTGAAGAGATCATCACGCAGGGTTTGGAAGAGCCCATCGCGGTGCGTGGTGCGCAGTTCATCGAAGACGCTTTGCCTGGTTCTGAGC
>JAEYVE010000103.1 GCA_023432025.1 Pseudomonadota bacterium | reverse complement strand
ATCTCATACACAGCGCGCCGAAGTTCGGGGTTTACGTCACCCGGATCGGGGAATACCAGGACCTTACCCGCCTGAATCAGCGGCGTCAGCCAGATCCAGAACAATGCATTTTTCAGAAATTGCTGCTTGTGCTGATCGGGATTGTCGACGGCACTAAACTCCGGTCGCACGTTGCGTGCGAACATAAATGGATCCATGACCAGGATCTGATCGAACACCGGACAAAGCGCAGCGACGTTCTCGCCTAACAGACGTGGGTCAGAAAGCCCCATGTAGAGTGCGAGCATGCTCCCGTTACGACGCTTGGGAAGCAATGCCGCTAGATCTGTGTCAGCCGGCCAGAGCCATTGGCTAAGACGATGAACGCGTGCAACCTGTTCATCGCTAAGGTTGCGCTGCACTTGGGTCCAAGGCACGTCACGTCCGAGTTCCAAAACGTTGAAGAGCGCGTTGATGAATCGTAGGTTGCGCTCCCTCAGGCTGAGGACGTTCCAGGGTGCTCGGTCCCAGACTGGCCGGGGTTCACAACACGATCCGTAAGTGTCGCCGGAACCGCAGGGACACGGTTCGTCGATTCTAGGCGGCTCAGAAGGTGGCTCCTTTGCTACGACCTCGTGTTCTCTTGACGTTCGTCCGTACTGATCACGGTAACCGTGACTGCCGTCCTCGTAGCCGATATAGATTTCCCCGCCGTAGCGCCACAACCCATCGCTCGGCGGGCGCAGCAACTTCGCAAGCGCGCTTCGCTCTGGCACATCGGGATAAAGCCAGCCCGACTCCGGCGCAGCGATGTAACGCCGTGCACGAGACTTCAACCATCCATTGACAACGATCACCTCATCGGAGCTGAAGCGCCGAGTCCGAATCAGGGTGTCGGTCCGCATCAGCGCGTCTCCGAAATAGCGCGCGTTGATTCGCTTAGCTAACGCATCGACATGGTCCGGATCCTTCGCAAAGGGGACGTGCGTTAAAATCAGTAGATTATTGGCATCGAGCGCGAACAGCGTCTGCGTGCCATTCCATGTCAGGGGTGGATCCATTGGATCCGCAAGTTGCGGCGCATCCTTGGGCAACGCCGCGTTGAACATGGTGACCGGATGGTCGGAAACCAGAAACTTCACCTCAGAGGACTCGGCCGAGACGATCTCGCGAACGGACTCGGCCCAAAGAGTCCCGAACATGTGACGAAGATGCTGAAGCTCGGTCAAGAGCTCGACTTGGGAGAGCGCCGGGTAGCGAGATTGGATCCACGCAAGCCCTTTTGGGGTGCGTAGCTTCTGCGCCCCCAAGTAAGACAGCAGGGACTCCAGTTGGTAGTGCATCCCCCGCTCGTCTCCAACCACGAATGCACGTACCGCGTCGGCCCCGTAGTTGTCGATCTCCTGAAATAGGACGGTTTCGACTTGATCATTGATCACCTCGCCAAAGCGGGTGACGTAAAGCTCGTTTTCCCAGAATGAGGATTTGGCGGGGCGCCTGCGAGGCGAGAGGACAATGGGCGTTCCATTTGGTCGCAGCCGGGGCACAGAAATGTCCAGCAACCAGTTATCGGTCGCATTCAATTGAAATCCGGTCTGGTACCAGACCGGAACGTAATGGTTCTTGCGCGAAGCTGCTTGGGGCTGCGAACTGGGCGGCGTCATGCCCCATTGTGCCGCCAAAATTCGACAAGGGATGGCTGACCGGTTCAAGAAGGGTCTCTCGATGACTCCGACGCGATGCGCTACTCCTCAGGCCACGCTAGTCGCGTGGAGTAGCGAAGGGGGCCAAGTTTGCAGTCCTTCGCAGACAAAGAAACCTCGCTGGGAGCGGCCAGACCGAGGCCGAGCCCCGGCGGGCGTCGGCATGAACAAGGCTTTGCCTGGAGTTCGGATCGACAGGTCGTGAACGTGCAACCTTGTAAATGCATGTACCGAACTACAGTGCAAGCTTCGGACCCCGCCCGCCTGCAACATCAGCGCGCCGGACGGGGCGCTGTGAATGTGTTCCGGGGCTGGGATATGCCTTTGCTAAGCCACTACATCGCCAAACACTGACAATCACGAGGTCAGGCCCAGCCTCGCCATCGATACCGCTCGACTCGCAGTTCACTCTAGACCAAGCTTCTGCACCAAGCGGCCCGCCCATTCTTTGGAGAACTTCGCAAAGCGCTCCCTTGGAACAAGTGACTTCGGCAGGCGAAGGCACTTGCACCCGAACTTTTCCGCAAGCTCATTCTCTACAGCCGCCGACCAACTGCCTCCATTCCCCGTCCAGCCATCTACCGTTTTCTGCACCGCAATTTCCACCTGCTCAATCAATGCCTCTCCAGCAAAATGGATTGACATCAAAGAAAGCGCCGCAACTCCTGACCGCTCCATATCGATCAGCGCGATCGGTGGTTTCTGTGGCGCACGAATGGTAATCACCATCGCAACTCGGGCGCGCGAACCGACACTGGCTATCACCCTTCCTTGCTCCAGTTCTAACAAGCCCATGGAGAACTGCGCATCAGGCAACAGGTCTCGCATGTGGCGAACGGTTTCGTCCAGCGCTTCGAGGTCGCCCATTCTGGCAAAAGGCTTCAAAGCAATTGCCTTGAACTCTAGCGGCGGCAGCTTGGCCTTTCCTGCGCGCTCACCTGCAGCCACCTGTTGAACGAGCGCTGGTCGCCTACTGGCGGGCAATCTGTGTCCTTCTCGGCCACCTGCGTCCACCTTCCGCTCCACTTCCTTCTTCAGTTTGATCACTGTGACGTTGTTCTTGAAAGCCACCTTCGGACGCGCAAGTTTGACAACTTGCGCTCCACGGCAGCTCGCGCACCCGCCCTCTTCGACGTCATACTCTTTTGTGGGCGGCGGGAGCTTGCTGCCTTCGTGGCTTGAATCTCGGGTGCCGGGCCCATTCTCCTGGCCACTGCCGACCCTGACAGACTTCCGAAAGATTGGATGCGTGTACTCGAGAGTCTTGAACGGCGCCTCGCGTCCGCCGATGTAGCGCAGTTCCAGAACCAGCCATTGGCGTCCGTGCTGAATCCCACGGAACGTCCAAAGTGAGTTTTTAATCGGAGGAGGTTCGAGCAGGACGTAAGTCTGTCCGTCTGAAAGGCGACGAACGCTATCCCATGCCCGGCGCGCATGCTCATCCAGCGCGACCCATGCCACATTCATTGCCAGGTCGTGGCCAATGGCGCCCTGGGGCATCTCTTTGGTGAACTTCAGCTTTGCCAAGTTTCGAGGCCCGGGCTCCAGCGGGGCAATCAGTTGTTCCAGCCCGGCGGCTCGCATCAAAGCCAACGCGAGCGCCCGGTTGTGCACGAAGAGTGCGCGGACCAACTCAATGGCCGGGATGAAGAGTTCGCCGGTAGCCGTCCGATATCGGAGCAGTCGCTGATTGCCTGCCTTTCCTTCCGGAAAGGCATATAGCGCGGGAGGAAGCTCCGCGGATGTGATCACCTCTGGTTCACCGACGTTTGGGACGATGGTGTCCATCCATTCGCCAGGCAGAGGGTCGGTCTTCATGACACCGTGGTGGAACCAGACACCCAGGCTCAACATGGGCAGCATGCCGATCGGCTCGAGCACCGGCATCAGGTCACCAGTCCGCTTGTTACGGTAAACGGTCCGGACCTTCCACTCGTTGTTCTCTGTGCGACAAAATCCGGCTAACCAGAAGATCTCGACGGGATCGTCATCCGTAAGCTTTGCCACTGATCGGAAGACCATGCGCTTCATGCCATCAACTTCCGCTTGGATTCAAGGTGCTCAGCCAGCAGTGTTGCCACCAGCTCCGCGTGTTGACTCCTCAGCCCCGCCTTCCGGAGGATCCGCCAGATGCGTAGGGATTCATTGGCCAGGTCCATTTGGTGGATGACCCAGCCGATCCTTCGGCGCTGGAACTGCGGGACGGATTCAGCGACGGCGCGCAAGCAGCGCATGGCCTTGGGGAGTTTGCTGGCACGCTTGTTCAACCAGCCCCGGTTCCAAATTCTGCGCTCTATCTGCAGCGCACAAACACGCACCGGAGGCTCTTGACGGCGAATCTCGTTCGCTGCGCGCAGAACTTGCCGGCTTACCTGCCTGTCACGCTCCGGCCAGTTGGATGGCTGGAGCGACCTGCTGCCGCTCTTCGCTGGCCTTCGCTGACGCAGGTTAGTCGCCATCCGCGGTCGAAGCGGCCCCTGTTGCTTGACCTCAGCGCGTCGCTTCCATGGCGTGTCGATAGCCAGATCGCCGGCCAGCTTGACCACTGTCTTGGGGTCCAACTGCAGGTGTTTGGCGGTCGCTCGCAGCGAGTTTCCGCACATGATCATGTCGCTTAGGGCGGAAGCCAGCAGTGGACCATAAGCCTGGAATCGCGGAGTACCCGCCGTCCCACTTTCTTCGAAGCAGGAGCGGGTGTACACATACCCGCAGTCACACGTGAAAACCCCAACGCGATGCCCATGGTTTCGATGCAGCGCAACCGTTGAAACGACTGCCTTTCCGACATGCTGGGCCAAGGGATTCACGCAGAGCCACGGGCCAGCGCCAAAGAGCTCGGCGTGCGTATCCTGATGATCGAAAAAATCCTGCAGCAGGATGTGCTGGAGGGGGTGAAACGCTCCGCGTGGTTTACGCACCATGGCCGGCAGCCAGTCGCCATTGAAGTGCTTACCCGCCATTAGGCCCGGCAAGTGCCCGAGCACACTCCGATGGTGATGGTGGAAACGCTCCGCCAACTGCCGCTGGTCGACCCGCCGTGCCGAATGCATGAGTCCGGCACGCTGTAGCTCCTGCCGATAATGGGCAGTCCACCAGTTCAAGGGCCTTGCAGGTCCAGGATCCTCCAGCAAGGCACGGCTGGCCATAGCCAGCCGCTGGAGGTCGGCGAGCACACCGTCGTTCCGGGTGCTGACGACTACCGGTGCATTCCTTGGGCATGCCTGGCCGTCGGCCGCAACATAGATATGCCGTCCTCGTTCGGTCAGCGATACGGCACTGGCTTGCAGCGGACAACCGTGATCCGGGCATACGAGTACACCGGGGAGTTGATGGTCACGACGCCAGTAATATTCCTCGTACTGGCCATGCATGTGTCGAAGGCACGACGCACAGAACCGGAGTGTGGTCACCCGCCCTGCTCGGAAGGTTGCCATGCCCAGCCGCATCATCAGACCATCCGTTTGGCCTTGCAGCATCGCGCCGCATGCCTGCCGCCTCACAGCTGCGGGCTGAAATGCCGTGTAGTAGGGCAGCAGCGTCAGTTCGTTGGCTATGCGCAAGGCAATCCAGCCAGCGCCCGCCGGGAGATGGTCCGCTAGTGCCCCAAGATGGCCAGGCAGGTCCAGGCTGGCCACCATCAGGCGCTGCCCATACAGGGCCTCCATGGTGTGAATCGAAGACGGCACCCCCATGTGCTGGTGGTAGCGTGCCAGTAGGCTGTATAGCAGCTCCCCAGGATAGACCGCCGGGAAATAGGCCAGTCTGGTCATGCCGCAAAATCCAGCATCGGCGGACGCACCACGCCTGCCTCTAGCAACGCCTGATAGGCGGGCTGCCCATTCTTCCTGCCAGCTTGCACCAGCCTGCGCAGGTCGTCCTGCGGCAGTTCCGGGGTCGAAGAACGCTTGGCCTTGCTTCGCTTCAGCTTCGGTGGACTAGCCGCCAGGGTCGCCGCCATCCGTCCCATCAGCATCAACGGGTCACCCGAGGGTTCCTTTGCCAATGCCTCCCTTACGAGTTGCCGGGCGACATCTTCGGCAACGCCAAGGGAGGTCAGCGAGGAGAGCAAAAGCTCATCGATCGAGGCATGAGACGCAGCAGGTGCAGCCCCGGGAAAGGCAGGAGTGGTAGCTGCTGCCGTTTCGGCTGTGTAGCCATTCAACGCGCGACCCAGCACTACCCCGATATGGTCACTCAAGGATCTCAGGTCGTCATACTTCTTCAGGTCCTGTGGATCGTTTGTCCGGAGCGCCTGGATCATCGGAGCGACCATGGCGAACTCTTCCTTCGCCACTGTTCGAATCAAGGCTGGCGTCAGCAGCTCCGACATCCCTTTGCGCATCTCGCTGATGCCGACCAACCGCAGTTGCGCCAGCATGAATAGCTTGACCGCGAGATCAGCCACGCCTTGGCTTTCGTCATAAATCGCTGCGTTTAGCTCATCGGTCAGATCCGTCCTGGGATACGTCCACTGATACTTCCATAGCTTCCCGAGAAACTGATTCCATGCGGGGCCCGACTCCATGCGATCCCATAGCAAGGAGCCCAATCCCGTGCTCCTGCGAGCCTGACTGAAACTTCCCTGCAGAATCGGCAACGCTCCCAGTGTTCCAATGGGAACCACCGGAACGCCAATGGTGTTGACCAACTTCACCAGGAACTTCATCAAGGGCTCGGCGCCCACCTTGGCACCACGCAGGTGCTGGATCTCGTCGATCACGAGAACGCCGAGCGCATGCAGATGCGCTACGTGGGCCATGTGCACGAGCATCTGTTCCACTGAAGTGCCGATGGCGTATCGTTTGACGTAGTCGGTTCCAATCAACGTGTCGATCGACTGGAAGAAGTCCAGGCACAGTTGCTTCAGGGATCCCAATGCCGGCGCCTCCAGACGTAGCCACACGATCTGGATAAGGCTGAAGGGGGTGTCGTGCTGAATCGTCTGCGGATACTGGTCGAGTACCCGATTCACGGCGAGCGTTTTTCCAACGCCAGGACATCCCAATAGTGCGAAGCTGCTCGCCGTGTTCTTTACGGGCTGGGATACCTTGGCCTCTAAGGACTTTCCCTCAATGCGCTCGATACCGTTGTGGAGATGCCGAAGGTAGTCGTGCGTCAGTGGATCGCGTCCGAGGTAGCCCTGGCGGAGCAGGAGGGCAAAACGGTCAGCAAGCTCCACCTGCCGCGCCTGCGGCAGAAAGCACTTGGCGAGCCGCGCAATGCAATGCTTGCGCAGATGTGGAGGATACTCGCACTCCCTCTCATCGAAGAGTGGCTCCGCAAGCAAGTCCTTGTAAATCGCCTTCTGCGTTTTGAGCGACGGCAGCTTGGCGATGAACGGATTCCTTGCGTACTCCGGTAACGTCACTGCGTTCTCATTCGTCATCATCGTCCGCCCCCAGAATTTCGTCGATGGATGGCAAGCTGTAGTCGGGCTGCGGCTGCGATGCTTTGCCCGGGAATGGCAGCACCTC
The DNA here is from genome assembly GCA_023432025.1 of Pseudomonadota bacterium. GTDB lineage: Bacteria > Myxococcota_A > Polyangia > Polyangiales > Polyangiaceae > NIC37A-2. The sequence goes on along the minus strand of JAEYVE010000103.1, from coordinate 4,374 downwards.
AGCGCTAGGCCTTTCCGGAGCGGGAGACGACTGTCCAGGGCGGAAGACTTCTACTCCGCGGCTGGCCTCCTTCTCCGCTGCGCGGTTGACACGTATGTTCTTGGTTCGACTGGCGGCACTGGCCTGGTTTGGCGCGCCTTGTCGCCGCTTGGCCTGCAAAACTATCTCTTCGTTGGCCGCATCGGTATCGGCCTTGGCCAAGATGGCGTCTGTCCGGCGATCCGCCCGGCCATGCTTGTCGCGCTGGTCGACCTGATCTATCTCCCAGGAAGAGAGGTGTCGATCTGCACGGCTTCGATCCGTCAGCGTGCACGGAACAAATCCCATGCGTGTCCCGGACGTGTGCAGGTACACCACGTCCATATCGCGGGGGTCATACGACACGGGGACTTCCCACCGGCCGTTCTGGCGAGCCTTGTCGAACCAGCGCTCCTCGATCGCCAATGTGCAGGTGTAGAACCGTCCCCGAAAGGCGAGGCCGGTGGTCGTCACCGACGCCGTTCCAGTCGGCATCAAGCTGAATTGAACGAGCTCCCGGGGATACTCGCGTAACACCCCAGAACGATGGCGCACACCCCACTCCCATAGATCCACGGGAATCGCCGGCACCCCATCGGCCTTGACGTCGCGATCGGCGTCATAGTTCTTGATCTCATGGACGTTGTTGAAGTGCAACACGCAGTTAATGATGATCTGGGTGAAATCATCCAGGTTCAACGTAGCGTCAAGGCGATAGTCCGACCCGCCCCGCTGTCTGTAGTCGACGTCGATGTAGCCAGGCGTATAGGGCTTGAACGCTGCCGGCAACAATCGGAAGCGCGTTTCGACAATGCCCTTCCAGTCCGCGCGATACGAGCTGGTGTTTTCCACCTTGACGTTGAAGCTATTGATCAGGGTGTCAACCTTTTCACCCTCCATCTCGCCGCGGTCACCAAGAAACGTTCCGGGGAGGAAGTGGGCGGGCCAGTCCTCAGGCTCAATGGCAATCCCGTATTGCGCGCAGAAGGCCACCTTATCCATGGCCGTGTTGGCCAACGCCATCATCGCGGCCACCCACGACGGCCCTTCCAGGCCTATGTAGAGGCCGACAATCAGCCGGCTGAACACGTCGATCACCACATACAGGACCGGCCGACCAATGATCAGGTTAGGATCCAGACGCGACACGAGGTAGACGTCGGCGATCGTGGCATCGATTTGGTAACGGCTGCCCGGCCCGATCACTTCTGCGTTTGACGTCCCCAGCAAACCGCGCAGATCCTTGTCATAGAGCTTGGCGCCCAAGCGCTTCCTTTTGACCTCCAGGCGCACGTGGTCCTTGTTCGACCAGTACTGGAACTGCTCGAACGTTGGCATGCCGCCCTGCTTCTCGATCTCCTCCTTTCGAAGGTGCACGACCCGCCCGCTGTCAGGGTCGATACTTGCCACCGAGAAGGACTCCCGGATCATCTGGTCGTAAGCGCCTCGGAGAGTGTATTTCCCCTTTTTCGTGCTGGCGTAATATCGGTCATGCGCGACCGAGAACACCCGACGCATCTCGGGCGTGACATTGACGCCCGTTTGAGTGCCGTACCTGCGCGGTCGACCTCGTTTCTTTTCGCCGGCTGTCCTGACCTTTCCGGGGGCACCGCAATTCTGGTAATCCGGGAGTAGGGCATTGGCGGTCATACCGCGTTGCCAGTAGCGCCGAAGATAGGTGTAGAGCTGCGCAACGGTCGTGCGCTTGATCTTTGGATTCGTGCCCTTGCGCACCGCTTCTACCGTTTTTTTCACTAGAGCGCCGCGGCGGTGCGCACTGAAGATGTCGGGCGTGTTCTCGACCAGAGACTGGATCAGCCCCCATGCCCGGTCGCGCCTATGCTTGTCGCCTTCCTTGAGCTTCGTCTCTGCAGCAATCACCCGGAATGGGTCATCCACCATAAGACGAACTTCTAGGGCGCGCAGTCGCTCCTCAAGAGGAGCAGTCGGGGCCAGCACCGGAAAGGCCCGGGCTTCGGTGACGCGATACAAAGCCGCCGTCCCACCGTCGGGCGAGAGCCACACCACACGTACCAGATCCCCGGTTTCTGGGGCCAGGTCCAGGAGATCTCCCACCTTCAGCATCATGCGCGGACCACCGCAAGCGCTACGCGGTCTGGAGCCATAAGGCGCAGCGACTGCACCGGACTACGCGTTGAGAACTCAGCGTCCAGATCGAAGCCTATGCGTTTGTTGGCCGCCAAATGACGAAGCACCGTCAAGGACTCGCCGACGGCGAAGCCACACCGACGCTCAAGATGTTGCAAGAAGTCTTGGATCAAGCCGCCATGCGAGCGACTTAGTTCCTCGATGAATCGGTTACAACGGTCCGACCAATAGCCGGGGTGTTTGACCTGCAGCTGGTCAAGTGATCGCATCTCATGCAGCCATGCCAAGTTGAGGATGCGTTGCTCAGGTAGGTCCCGGTCCGTCACCAAGAACCAAGGCACGCCCTTGATGGCCCAATAGCGGCGTTCCAGTTCGAGCTTGTCCAGAGTTCGCGGGTCGTCCAGTTTTGATGCTGGCTTCACCGAGTAGGCGGCACACGCCGACTGGCCTTGGTGCCGAACGTCGACCAGAAAGTCGGTGGTCATCACCAGATCCACCGAGGTACGGCTTTCCCGTGGGTGCGCAATGCCCATCTCGCCAGCCAGACGCCGAGTTGCATCCCTGTCCAGCGGAAACTGCTCACGAATGTCGGTGACGGTTTCCGACCAATCCAGCAGGTGGAACAAGCCTGTCTCCAGATCGGAGAGGCAGTGGTGCTCGCGCCCGGTCTTGAAACTGTGGACACGCGTCACCCGCCCGAGTGACGGCACGTCTTGGATGGTCAGCCACGGCTGGTAGTCCTGGCCATGACCTTCCCCTCGCCCTTCCTTATGGAACCGGGCGATCTTGGCTTCATTGAAGCCATAGCGGCGTTTGGCCATGCCTCACCTCGGACCGAGGTGATTGGCATGTGTCGATGGCTCGCACATTGGTTGCCTCTCAGGGATGGAGTCCAATCCCTCGGGGAGGCTTGACACGAAAGCAGGAGACAAACACACTCCTGACCAAGCCCGCCAGCTTGATTCATGTTTTGCCAAGAAGCCGCCCCTGCCAGGGCGGTTTTCTTTTGCCCGAGTTTTTTATGACCGGGTCGAGGAATCAGCGCATGGCGCCCTCCGCTGCCTTTGTTACGTCGCGTGCGGGTTCGCTAGAGGCGTCAATGTCCGCCACCGAACCGATGACCCCGGCCTTCAGGCCTAGCCGCACCGCAATCGCGTGGGACTTCCCGCGGAGGCAACGCTTGCGGCCGGAAAGGACCTGATACACCAGTTGCGCAGGGTAGCCGTGGGCCAGGGCCCACTGCCGTATCGAGACCCCGCTGCGGGCGAACTCCTGCCGCTTCTGTTCGAGCCGTTCAGGATGTATGGTCGTATCCAACAAGGAACTCATGAGTTCACATTCGTATACATTGTGGTATTTTTAACCGAACCCGCTTTGGGTTGGCAACCCCGGAGGCCCAAGTCATGAGTTTCGGAATTCGACTTAGGACGGAGCGAGAGGCTCGCCGGCTGACTCAAGAGCAGTTCGCGTCATGGGGCGGGGTCAAGCGCGTTTCCCAGCATCTGTACGAGCAGGATGCCCGGGTCCCGGACCTCAACTACCTCCTCCGCCTGCAGGAGCACGGTGTGGATATCGGCACGCTGGTCCTGGGCCAGACATCCATGCACACCGGTCGGCCGGGCGCCGTAGGGCTGGATGTGTGCGTCGCCGCGTTCCGGACTGTCGATGAGTTCGCTCGTGACGCAAGCGGCGAGCCTCTTCCTTATTCGGAGCGGGAACGGTTCTTTGCCTTCCTTTGCTCGACCTTGGTGCAGGAAGATTCGAATGAGGCGACAGCGACGCTCAAGGAGCGGCTAATCAGGTTGATGAGCGCATGAGCTACCGCCAGCTATTGCGAGGACCCGGGACCTTGCGGCGCGCCTTTGCGGCCATCGGAAGCAAGCTGGACACATTCTTTTCTGGCGCCTGGTGGTGGCGCGCCCGCCGATCCTTAGCGGAGAAGCACCTCAGCCACGTACTTGAACGATCCGGGGATAAATCTATAGCTGCCCGCAGGGCAACCGAGCGGTACCGCGAGATGCAATTTGCTGTGACGTACTGGCGAAGCGCACCCGCTCTCGTCCGCAGGGCGGCGCTTGCTGCACGCGAAGCAGGCTTGTCCATGTCCGACCTTCGGCTGATCGTACTTAGTACCGATCTGCGCGTGCGGCATAACAAAGTTCTTCTTCGCCGATCGATGCTCATGCGCGCGCTATCCGCCGCGTTTGCCACGATCGTCTGCGTGCATTGGGTTCTGATGTACTGCTT
>JAEYVE010000072.1 GCA_023432025.1 Pseudomonadota bacterium | reverse complement strand
GGACAAGGAGATCTTCCTGGCTGCGCAGAAGAGCGCGCGCACCAACGACCCTGCGCCCGAAGACATCTACGAGGTCGGCACGGTGGGGACCATCGTGCAGCTGCTCCGCCTGGCGGACGGCACCGTGAAGGTGCTGGTCGAGGGGCGTCATCGCGCGCGCGCCCGCCGCTACGCCAGCACGCGCGAGTACTTCTTGGTGGAGGTCGAGGCCATCGCCGAGGAGGCCACGGAGGACGTCGAAATCGAGGCGCTGATGCGCAGCGTGCAGAGCACGTTCGAGGTCTACGTGAAGCTGAACAAGAAGGTTCAGCCGGAGGTCTTGATGAGCGTGCAGAGCATCGACGACCCGTCGAAGCTCGCCGACACCATCGCCGCGCACCTACCCACCATCAAGCTGGGGGATCGTCAGGAGCTCTTGGCGACGGCGGACTCCAAGCAACGCCTCGAGCGCCTTTACGAGCTCATGCAGGCGGAAATCGAGATTCTTCAGGTAGAAAAGAAGATCCGCTCCCGCGTGAAGAAGCAGATGGAGCGGACTCAGAAGGAGTACTACCTGAACGAGCAGATGCAGGCCATCCAGAAGGAGCTGGGTGGCGGCGAGCGCGACGACCTGAAGAACGAGCTTCAGGAAATAGAGGACAAGCTCAAGAAGAAGAAGCTCAGCGAAGAGGCGCGCGGCAAGATCCAGAAGGAAATCAAAAAGCTGAAGATGATGCACCCGACGAGCGCCGAGGCGACCGTCGTGCGCAACTACATCGACTGGGTCATCAGCCTGCCCTGGGACGAAAAGAGCGACGAGCGTTTCGATCTCGAAGAGGCGGAGAAAATTCTGGACGAGGACCACTACGGCCTCAAAAAGTGCAAGGAGCGCATCGTCGAGTACCTCGCGGTGCAGGCGCTCACCGGGCAGCTGAAGGGCCCCATTTTGTGCCTCGTGGGTCCGCCCGGCGTGGGCAAGACGAGCATCGCGCGCAGCATCGCTCGCGCGACCGGGCGCAAGTTCGTGCGCCTGTCTTTGGGCGGCGTGCGTGACGAGGCGGAAATCCGCGGTCACCGGCGCACGTACATTGGCGCGCTCCCCGGCAAGTTGATTCAGAACCTGAAGAAGGTGGGCACGAACAATCCGGTCTTCTTGCTCGACGAAATCGACAAGATGAGCACGGATTTTCGTGGGGATCCCGCGTCCGCGCTGCTCGAGGTCCTGGATCCGCAGCAGAACAAGACGTTCAACGATCACTACCTGGATCTCGACTACGACCTGTCGGACGTGATGTTCATCACGACGGCCAACACCATGAGCGGCATTCCGCTTCCGCTCGCGGACCGCATGGAGGTCATCCAGCTCACGAGCTACACGGAAACGGAAAAGCTACAGATTGCGCGCCAGTACCTCTTGCCGCGCAATCAGGAAGAGTGCGGCTTGAAGGACGTCGCGCTCACCGTGACGGACGGCGCGCTGCGCACCGTCATTCACAACTACACGAAGGAAGCCGGCGTTCGTTCGCTGGATCGCGAGGTGGCCGCGCTTTGTCGCAAGGCCGCGCTCAAGGTCGTCAAGCAGGGCAAGGAGCAAGGCATCCAAATCGACACGGCGGACGTGCCGAAGTACCTCGGTGTGCCTCGCTTCCGGCCCGGAAGAAACGAGGAGCCGGACCAAATTGGTCTCACGCACGGCCTCAGCGTGTCCGACTACGGCGGCGACATCCTCGACTGCGAGGTGAGCGTGGTGTCGGGCAAGGGCAAGCTGGTGATTACCGGTCTGCTCGAGAAGGGCATGGAAGAAAGCGCCCAGGCCGCCATGAGCTACATTCGCTCGCGCGCCAAGGTGCTCGGCATCGACGACGGCTTCTACCAAAACGTCGACGTGCACGTGCACTTCCCGGACTTCGTGCGCAAGGACGGTCCCAGCGCGGGCGTCACCATGGCGACCAGCATCGCCAGCGCGCTCACGCGCGTGCCGGTCAGGCACGACGTCGCGATGACGGGAGAAATTACGCTGCGTGGTCGCGTCATGGCCATTGGCGGCCTCAAGGAAAAGCTGCTCGCCGCGCACAGAAGCGAGATCAAGACGGTGCTCTTGCCCAAAGAGAACCGAAAGGACTTGAAAGAGGTGCCCAAGGCGACCTTGCGCGCACTGCGCTTGGTGCTCGTTGAGCACATGGATGACGTGCTCCGAGAGGCGCTCGCGTTCGCGGATCCAGAGAGCGTGCTCGGACCGCGCGGCGCGAACGTCGTGGAGTACGTGGACGGCAAGCTCGTGCATCCCGTCGGAGACGATTTCGACATGCACGACGACGACGAGGGTGCCGGTCAAGCGCCGCCCGCCATGGCGCCGCCCGGAGAGCAACCCGCGCTCTGAACGTGAGCGAACGTCGAAGCGCGCGCCGAGGCGCGCGCTTCGTGCGGAGCTCTTCGTTTTCGGCCGCTTCGTCTTCGTGCGGCGTCCTCTCGCTCTTCGATCCAGGGGCGGGGTCGAATGCTTTCCACGCCCGCGCAGAGCGTTTCGGAGTTGAATCGGTTGCTCGTGGGGTCGCGACGCGATAGACACGCCGCGCCGACAGAAGCGCCACGAGGGGAGCCCTCTCGGCGATTCTTGGGTGCCTCGGTGCGAGGCGCTCAGTTGCTCGAGGGAAGCCCCGAGCACAGTCACCGAGACCTGTCTCGGGCCCGCGGGCGGGTAGCTCAGTTGGCAGAGCAGCGGCTTTACAAGCCGCGGGTCGCAGGTTCGAGCCCTGTCCCGCCTACCAGAATTCGGCCTTTTCTTTCGGAATCGCACCCTGGAATTTCCACTGGTGCTACAATTTTAGCCTGTAGAGCCACGAGGCGTGGTGGCTCCATGCAATTTATTTGACCGAGCGGAGGGTCCCCGCTGGCGCAGCTGGGGCATTTCGGGCTAGGGATTTGGTTGGGTGTCGCAATCTGGCAAAGGTTGCGTACTACCCAGCGTCGCGTCGCCCAACCAAGGTGCCCGTCCAATGAACAAGCCAGTCGAGAAGCTTTCCTTGATCCCGGTGACCCCCGAAGAGCGGCCGCTCTCGCAGTCTCACGATTCGCACACGCGCCTCTCGCCGCGCGCGGTGGCTGCTGCGGCGGATCATCACTCGGTTCATCAGGCGGGGCGCCTCAACCGGGACGCCTTGCTGGATGGTTATTGGCGCGCGGTGGACGTCGAGCGGCGTGACGCGGAGCTCCGCATCCTGATCGAGGAAAACTCGGCGATTCTGACGACGCGCGAGCGCCAGGTCGTCCAGTCGCTCATGGTAGGTCAGACGGACCGTGAGCTCGCCAAGAGCCTCGGCATCACCCGGCAGTGCGTCTGTGGACATCTCGGCAACGGTCTCAGCAAGCTGGGTCTCGAGTCGCGGTTCCCGGCGCTCCAGGTGTGGCGTGTCCTTGCGGAAATCGAAAAGGGCCGATCGGGTCGGGCCGTCATGGCCGAGGTGGAGTACGGCGGAAGCCGGCTCATCAGCCTGCGCTGTGGCATTGCGCCGCGCCCCGAAATCGAGGTGCGTCTGTCGAGCGCGGAAACGGACGTCGCTTGGCTGGTTTGTGACGGCCTGAGCAACCGAGACATCGCTTTCCGTCGCGGCAGCGCGGAGCGCACGGTTGCCAATCAAGTGGCGTCCATTTTCCACAAGTTGGACGTGAGTCGCCGCTTCGAGGTCGCTCAGTTCCTGCTCGGCCTGCGCTGAGCTTCGGTCGAGCAAGCCCGACGCGGCGTAGCGGACGCGATGCGGGGGTGCCTGAGGGCGCCCCCGTTTTCATTTCCGAACCCTCGGCGCGCTCGCTTCCGGGATGAGGAGCGACGACGAGTTCGAGGTCGCTCTGACGAGCGGCCTGCGAGCTAGAGGACGATCGCCTTCGATCGCGTGTTGTGCGAAAGGGCCCCCGCGTATTAAGCGGTGGAGCTGGTGAGCTCCGAGCGACTGCGTGGCGCGTGTGGCTTCGACGCCTATTACCGAGAGGCGTTCGGTGAACGTTGGACCGCGCTCGAGCGAGCGCTGCGCGAGCGGCCCACGCCGGTGGCGCGTCGTAACCCGCACGCGCGTCCCGTGAGCGACGGCGCGGCGATGGGCCCCGACGTTCCGTGGCTTTCTGGCACCGCTGCCTACCTGGGCGGCAATCCGGCGCGCGACGCGGCGGGCCTCTTGAATTTTTACGTGATCGATCCCGCGAGCGTCTTGGTGGCGCGTGCGCTCGAGGTACAGAGCGGAGAACGCGTGCTCGATTTGTGTGCGGCGCCCGGCGGCAAAACGCTGGTGCTCGCCGACGCGCTGCTCGAGGGAGGGCAGCTGATTGCCAACGATCGCTCGCCTGCGCGAGCGCAAAGACTGCGACGCGTCGTGGCCGACTACCTGCCGGAGGAGCTGCGGAGCCGCGTGCGTGTTACGTCCCGCGACGGGCGCCGCTGGGGTGTCCACGAAGAGGGCGCCTACGACGCGGTGCTGCTCGACGCGCCGTGCTCGTCGGAGCGTCACGTGCTGGCGGACGCCGCCGAGCTCGCGAAGTGGTCCCCGGGGCGAATCACACGGCTCGCGCAGGAGCAGTACGCCCTCTTGACGTCGGCTTTGCTCGCGCTGCGACCGGGGGGACGGCTCGTGTACTCCACCTGCGCGCTCGCCGAGGCGGAGAACGACGGCGTCATTCAAAGGCTGTTCGAAAAGGGGCGCCACCGCGCCAAGGTGGACCGCATCGAGCTGCCTCGGGGCGCAGCGACGCGTCACGGTTGGCAGTTTTTGCCCGATCGAGACGAGGCGGGACCCATGTACCTGGCGCGCCTCGTCAAGGAGTGAGGCTCAGGGCTCCGTGACGCGCTCTTCGTGCGGGGGGGAGGAGGGGGCGCGCGGTGGGTCCAGCTGGTTCAGCGCACCGCCAAAGAGAGGGCCCAAGAAGCGTCCCAGCTGAAAGCCGAGCACGGTGCCCGCCAGCATCCAGGGAGCCGATGCCCCCGCCAGACGATGCGCCAAGAGCGCGCCCAGCGCCGCGAAGACAACGCGCCACAAGTGGCCTCGGAAGGGGGACGAAGTTTGGCGAGCCGTCATGCGACGGGCTCTTGCAACGTCGATGCCGCGCGGAAGCGGCCGAGCTCTGCGACGGGGCGCCGTCATTTCGGCGTTTGGCGAGCGGTGCGCGGGTGACAGTCGTCCGGACGAGTGCTCGGGAGCGAGAGGGGAGGTGTGGCTCCTAGGACGATGTCGGGGCTCGCTCGTGGAGCGGGAAGGTGCGCGCCCGCGTCGCTCGGGCGAGCCTCCCCTTGGCGCATCGCAGTGGCCCCGAGTAGGCTCGCCGGCGCCATGAATCGGCTCGTCACTCCGAACATCGAAGAGCTTCGCCCCTACCAGGGTGGCAAGCCGGTCGAAGAGCTCTCGCGTGAGCAAGGCATCACCGACGTGGTGAAGCTGGCGTCGAACGAGAACCCGCTGGGACCGAGCCCGCGCGCGCTCGACGCCGCAGCGAAGGCGCTGGCGGAGGTGCACCGCTACCCGGACGGAGCGGCGTTTCGGCTGCGCAGCGCGATCGCTGACTTTCACGGCGTAACGCTGGACGAGGTGCTTCATGGCAACGGCTCGAACGAGCTCATCGAGCTCTTGATCCGCACCTTCACGACCTCCGAGCACCACGTGGTGTTCGGGCAGCCCGCGTTCAGCATGTATCGAGTGGCGGTGATGGCGCACAACGTGCCCTTCACGGCGGTGCCCACGACCGCGGAGCTCGTGCACGACTTGGATGCGATGCTGGCCGCGATTCGCCCCAACACGCGGCTGGTGTTGCTCGACAATCCGAACAACCCGACGGGCACCTTCGTAGGGCGCGCGGCGCTCGAGCGCTTTCTGCGCGCGGTGCCAGAGGACGTCATCGTCGCGCTCGACGAAGCGTACTTCGAATACGCAGACGCCGAGGACTATCCGGATGGCCTGGAGCTGCGGCACCTTCGCGAGCGACTCGTCGTGCTTCGCACGTTCTCCAAGGCGTACGGCTTGGCGGGTCTCCGCATTGGCTACGGCATCGGTCCTGCCCAGCTCGTGAACTACATGAACCGCCTGCGCGCTCCTTTCAACGTGGGCGTGCCCAGCCAGGAGGCCGCCATCGCGGCGCTGGCGGACGTCACGCACCTCCAGGCGGCCGTCAGCCTGAACAAGGAGCAGCGCGCGCTCGTCGCCGCGGAGCTCGAGGAGCGCGGCTATGTGGTCACCCCCAGCCAGGCGAACTTCCTCCTCGTGGACTTTCAGGAGCCGGCTTCGGAGCTGTACGAGCGCCTCCTCACGCAGGGCGTCATCGTGCGCCCCATCCCGGGTTTGGTCACCAGCTTGCGCGTGACCCTGGGCACAGCCGCGCAGAATCGGCGTTTCCTGGAGGCGCTGGACGCCGTCACGGGGCCCGGTCTCAGCGGCACCGAGCTCCTGGACGTCGAAGGAGTCGGAGAGGTGGCAGAGTGAGCGCGGAGCGGGGAGGGCGCGGAGTGCAGGGACTCCGCGTTCAGCGTCGGGACGCATTGCTCGGACTGGGCGCGCTTCTGTGCGCGCCCGGGTGCGGAAAGTCGGATGAGGTCGTCGTGGAAACGGCCGCCGGCCGCCGCGCACCCGACGTCGTCATCGATGCGGATCCGTGGGCGCTGCTCCCGAGCGGTGCCATGACGTGGATGTCTCTGGGGGCGGCAGAGCTCTTTCGAGCGAGCTTCGGTCCGCAGGTTTCCGCTCTCTTGAACCGCACGCTGCCCATCCCACGTCAGTCGGGCTTCGAACCCGCGCGAGACATCGACAGCTTGGCGCTCGGTGTGTACTCGATGGCGGGCATCGATTTGGCCGGCATCGCGCGGGGTCGTTTCGACGCTGCCGCGTTCGAGCAAGCGGCGTCGGCTCCCGGCGCAGCCACTCCCACCGGACGCCCCGTCACGCGCACGCTCTACGCGGGGCGTACGCTTTACCTGAGCGACGGCAATGGACTGTCCGTGCTCACGCCGAGCACGTTGGCGTTCGGAGACGAAACCGGCATCCGGCGGGTGCTCGACCGCATCGAAGAGGGGCGCGTCGCGCGCTCCATTCCGTCGTGGTTCGAGCAGCTGCTCACGCAGCAACAGGCCCCGTTCGTTTGGGGAAGTGATCTCGAGGCGAATCCGCTTTCGAAGGCCGCTCGCCACGAAATGGCGTTCTTGGACAACCTGCGCGCCGTTCGTCTCTTGGGCAACTTCGCGGAGCCCGGCTTGAACTTCGCGGGCACGCTCACCTACGAAGACGAGGCCGCGGCAGAGCGCGGCGCCCGCACCTTGCTCAGCACGGCGGACTCTTTGCGGAGTTATGCGTTCGTGATGGCGCTCCTGGGCGTGGCTCAACCGCTCCGGCGCCTCGACGCGGCGCCGCAAGGCAAAGAAGCCCAGGTCGTGGCCGAGGTCGATGGCCTCGCCATTGGAAGCCTTTTGGGCAACGCCGAGCGCTTGATGGCGTTCCTCTCGGGAAAGTAAGACGCATGGTCGCTCAGCTCGTCGTCCACCCCGCGGAGGGACCGCTCCGCGGCGGCGTTCCGGCGCCGCCCGATCCCCTTTTGCTCAGCGTTGCGCTCGGCATCGCCGCGTTGTCGGAGGGCGTGAGTCGCCTCACGTGTCGCGCCGTGCCCGAGGCGGTTGAAGCGCTGAGGGGCGGCCTCGGTGCGTTCGGCGTGGAAGCGCGCAGCGAAAGTGGCGGTCTCGTTGTGGTGGGGCGGGGCTTGTTCGGGCTCACCCAGCCGGATCAAGCTCTCGACGCTCGAGGGGTGCCGACCGCAGCGTTCGTTCTTTCGGGTCTGTGTGCCGGCGCGCCGTTCGAGAGCTTGCTCGTCGTCGATCCGCTCGTGGCCGAAGAGGTCGCGCCGCTGTTCGGCGAGCGGGTCCAGGTGACGGACGCTCCCGACGGTGGCCAAACGCTGCGCTTTCTTCCGGTGGCGCAAAGGCCCCCAGGCGTGCGCGCGCCCGTCGCGGGCGCTCGCCCGGGGGCGAAGATCGCGGCGCTGCTCGCGGGGCTTCGCGCCGCGAGCGTGACGATCGTGCGAGAGGGCATTGCATCGGCGGACCACTGTGAGCGATTGCTCACGCGCCTCCGCATTCCGGTGCGCGCCTCCGCGACCACGCTCGAGCTTCATCCGCCGCGTGACGTGGACGCGCTCGCAGCGTTCGAGCTCGGTGAGGTCGGAGACCCATCGGCCGCGGCCTACCTACTGTGCGCAGCGGCGCTCGTGCGGGACAGTCACGTCACCGTGCGGGACGTGGGGCTCAACCCATCGCGTGGCGCGCTTTTGGACGCCTTTCGTTCGCTCGGCGTGCGCGCGGGGACGTCGCCGCGAGGTGACGTGCTCGGCGAGCCAGTCGGCGAGGTGAGCGCTTTCGGCGCAGGCGTTCGCGGAGGCGTGGTGGGCGGGGAAATCGGCGTGCGCCTCGGCGACGACTTCGTGCCGGCTGCGCTCCTGGCGGCCGCTTCGGAGCGCACGGTCGAGCTCTCGGACGTGCTGCCGAGCGGCGTTTGGTCGGGCGCCGACTCGCAAGGTCGAGACGTGGCGCGCGTCGTGGGCCTCTTGCGTGCGTTTGGCCTCGACGCAACGCCGACTTCTGCGGGGCTCGTCGTCCAAGGAGGCGCGGGGCGGCGCCTCCGCGCCACGCGCATCACGACGGGCGGGGACCATCGACTTGCGCTCGGGGCGACGGTATTGGCGCTCTTGGGTGATGGACCCACGGTGGTCGACGACGTCGACTGCATTGCGCGCTTCTTTCCGCGTTTCGTGGGCAGCTTGCGCGCGCTGGGAGCCCGCATCGAGGTTCGCTCCGAATGACAGCGACATTGACCAACACGAAGAGAATCCGGCCGGTCGTCGCCATCGACGGCCCTGCGGGAGCGGGCAAGAGCACGGTGACTCGTCGCGTCGCCGAGGAGCTCGGCTACACCATGGTCGACACGGGCGCGCTGTATCGAACCGTGGCGCTCGCGTGCACGCGAGCCGGCGTCGCTCTGGAGGACGTGGAAGGCGCCGGGCGCGTCGCGCGGGAGCTCGCCGATGGCTCGGTGTTGGCCATGAGCCAAGAAAACGGGGTCACGAAGGTGACGCTGCGCGGAGAAGACGTTTCGCAGGCCATTCGCAGCCAAGAAATGGGGCAGGGGGCGAGCGTGGTCTCGGCCCTGCCCGCCGTGCGCGCGGCGCTCCTCGACACGCAACGGATGCTGGGACGTAGCGGCGGCGTGGTGCTGGAGGGTCGCGACATCGGCTCGGTCGTGTTCCCGGACGCCGAGGCCAAGTTCTTTCTCACCGCGAGCGCCGAGGAGCGCGCACGTCGCCGTCACGCCGAGCTCACCGAAAAGGGCGAGCACCCGCGCTTCGAAGACGTGCTCGCCGAGGTCGTAGAGCGGGATCGGCGCGACCGAGAGCGCCCCATCGCGCCGCTCCTTCAGGCTCCGGACGCGGTGCTCGTCGACAGCTCACACCTCACCATCGACGAAGCGGTGGCGCGTATCGTCTCGTGCGTACGTCGCGTGGAAAGCGAGCTCATGGGTCGCTCATGAAGGCACGTGGGCCGCTCCTGGTGCTCGCCACTTGCGCCGCGCTCGCAGCGAGCGTCGGCGCCTGCGGCGGCGCGGAGCGAGTCGGCCCACCTCCAGCGGCGCCTCGCGTAACCACGCCGGTCCAGGCAATCCCGGCCGACTTGGATGTCGTCGTGCGCATCGATCTCGCGCCGATCCGTTCGTCGCTGCCCGCCGTGGCGCAGACGGATCTCGCGGCGGTGGCGTTGGCCGGAGACGCCTCTGCGGCTTCGGACGTCGTGCGGCGCGCGCTGGACCGGGCAGAGCAGGCTTGGATCGGTTTCCGTCCCGGGCAAGATCCCGTCGACACGGACAACGTGCTCGTGCTGCGCGGAAATTTCTCGAGCATCCCGTCCGCCGAGCTCGGGGACGCATTCGAGCCCGCTCGGGACTTGGGCGGCGGCTGGAGCGCCTACGACGCGCGGAGCGTGCGCGCTCGCTCCGCTCCGGCGCGCCTGTACACGCACCTGGACGATCTTTGGGTCATCGCCTCCGAGGCGGAGCTGGACGCGGTGGAGCGCGTCATCGAGTCGGGCGCGCGCGAACGCCGCTTGGAACCGCCGGAGCGCGGTATCATTTCCGTCGCTGCGCGCATGCCGGGCGTCGCCGCGAGCATTCGCAGCTCTTCCCCCAAGGCCGCGCGTTTTCTCTCGAACGCGGACGTGGGTACGCTGAGCGCGGATTTGGGCGCTGACGGCCTCGAAGTGTTCGCCGAGCTGGGCTTCGTCGACGAAGCAACGGCCGAGCGCTCCGCGCGCGCCCTCTCCATCGTGCTCGGCGTGCTGACGGCGGCGCACCCGGAGGGGTTTCGGGCCAGCACGGAGGTCCACACGGTCGGCAGCGCCGTGACCCTGCGCGCCAAGGTGCCGCACGAGCTCCTGGCTTCACTCTTGCCGCGCGAGCCCTCCGATGCTGGAGAAGCCGCGCAGAAAACCCCATGACGACGTCACGAGATCAAGCCGCACGCACGACCGCTCCTGCCCCCGAGCGGCGTTCTTTTTCGCACCGGGTCGTCTTTTCCGGCTTGGTGCTCAGCTTGGTGTTCGCGCTCGCGGTCGCTGGGTACATTTACTTCCGCTACGTGCGCTACGAGCGAGTGGCTGCGCAGCACGTCCCCGCGGGTAGCGTGGCGGCGCTCCGCGTGGACCTCGAAAAGGTCGTGCTCTACGAGCCGTTTCGCGCGCACTTCTTGCCGCTCTTGGAGGAGCAGCAAACCAAGGCTCCAGATCCAGGAACTCGTCTGGAACGCATCAAGCGCTACACGGGCGTAGAGCTCGGCGTGGACACTCGCGAGATCGTCCTGTCCACGGGGCCCGGTCCGGCAGACTGGGCGCTCTTGGTGGGCGGTATGTTTCGGGCGGGAGCCGTCGTTCCCGGCATCGAACGGATGATGCAGGACGAGCAGCGGCCCTTTGCACGGAGCGCCGACGGAATGGTCTTGGTGGCGCCGGGTGGAATCGCCCTGGCGCAGGCTTCGGACGGGGTCGTCGTGATCGCTTCGAGTGAGGCGCGCGCGCGCGCCGCGTTGCCCCCCGGGGGGGTGCACCAGCAGCTGGGGCTCTCGGAAGAGGGGCCTGGCGGGTTCGCCATCACGGGGAGCGGCTTGCGCAGCTTCGTGCCCTCGGCGCTCCTCGCCCTCGTTCCGGGGCTCTCCACCTTGAACGACGTGGCGCGGGTCCGCGGCGACTTGGCCCTCGCTCAGGACGTGACGCTTCAGACCACCGTGGAGCTCACTCGGGGCACCGGGGAAGAGGCAGCTCGCCAAGTCGAGTCACTCTTGGGTGGTGTCCAAGCTGCCGCGCGCCTGCCTCTCGCGGGCGGGGTATTCGGCGGCGCAGCGGACTTTGCCTCGCGCGTTCGGGTCACTCCAGGGCCGGGGGCGAGCGCGACCTTGGAAGGTGTTTGGAGTCGGGCCGAGGTCGACCGCGCCGCCGCCCAGGTGGCGGCCTTCCTGCGCCAAGCATTCGGCTGGCGTTGAAGTTTCGCGGGGGGCCGGGGACGCCGTCGGGGGCTGACGCCGGTGGCAGGGCGTGGGAGAGTGGAGACTGCGACGGAGGGGGAGCGTCGGGGGGCGCCCTCGGTCGAATGCCGCGGTTTGACTCACCGAAAGCCGTGCGCTACCCCGTCGGCCCCGTTCGGGCGTTCACGAGGGCAAATTCAAGAAAATCCTGCAACTGGATGCCGCGCCCGGCGTTCACACGAGCCCCTCGCCAGGAGCAATCAAACACACAATGTCTGAAACCCAACAAGTCCAGAGCCGTTCGGGCGGCGACAGCTTCGCCGCGCTCTTCGAAGCCTCACAGCAAACCGCGCAAGAGCACGAGCTCGGCGGCGAAGGACAAATCGTCACTGGCGTCGTCATTCGCGTCACGCGTGACTTCGTGATCGTCGACATCGGCGGCAAGAGCGAGGGCGTGCTCGCCAAGGACGAGTTCATCGACGCCAAGGGCGAGCTGAACATTCAGCCCGGCGACAAGGTCGACGTCTTCATCGAGAGTCGCGAGAGCGACGACGGTCTCATCTCCCTGTCCAAGGAGAAGGCCGACAAGATGAAGGTGTGGGACGAAATTTCGAGCGCCTGCGAGCGCGACGAAATCATCGAGGGCACCATCAGCCAGCGCGTGAAGGGCGGCCTGTCCGTCACCATCCGCGGCGGCGTCAAGGCGTTTCTCCCCGGTTCGCAGGTGGATCTGCGTCCCATCCGCAACTTGGATCGCTTGATCGGCCAGACCTACGAATTCAAGGTCATCAAGTTCAACAAGAAGCGCGGCAACATCGTGCTCTCGCGTCGTGTCCTCCTCGAGAAGGAGCGCGACGCCATGAAGGCCAAGACCCTGGAGAACCTCCAGGAAGGTCAGGTCCTCACGGGCACCATCAAGAACCTCACCGAGTACGGCGCGTTCGTCGATCTCGGTGGCATCGACGGCTTGCTCCACATCACGGACATGTCGTGGGGCCGCGTCAACCACCCGAGCGAAGTCTTCTCGGTGGGCGACGAGGTCACCGTCAAGGTGCTCAAGTACAACCCCGAGACCGAGCGCGTCAGCCTGGGCATGAAGCAGACCCAGGAGGATCCGTGGAGCCACGCCGCCGAGGCGTACCCCATCGGCAAGCGTGTCGAGGGCAAGGTCATGAGCCTCACGGACTACGGCGCCTTCGTGGAGCTGGAGCCGGGCGTCGAGGGTCTCATCCACGTCAGCGAGATGAGCTGGACCAAGAAGATCAAGCACCCGTCCAAGGTGCTCGAGGTGGGCCAGGAAGTGGCTTGCCAGGTCCTCGAGGTCGACTCCGCGTCCAAGCGCATCAGCTTGGGCATGAAGCAGCTCGAGGCCGATCCGTGGAGCCTCTTCACGGAGAAGTACAAGCCGGGCGACAAGATCGAGGGCAAGGTTCGCTCGATCACGGACTACGGCGTGTTCGTGGGCATCGAAGAGGGCGTCGACGGCATGGTCCACAAGACGGACCTCTCGTGGACGGTCAAGATCAACAACCCCGGCGACGTCTACTCCAAGGGCGACGACGTCGAGGCGATCATCCTCTCGATCAACCACGACGAGAAGAAGGTCAGCTTGGGCGTCAAGCAGCTGTTCGACGACCCGTGGGGCGATCTTCTCCAGAAGTTCAAGCCCGGTACCGTCGTCGAAGAGGCTACGGTGCTCGCGCAGGCCGAGTACGGCATCTTCGTGCGCATCGCCGAAGGCATCGAAGCCATCATTCCGTCGAACGAAGTGCCCGCGGGTACCTCTCTCCGTCCCGGTGAGAAGGTGCGTGCCGAGGTCGCCAACGTCGACACGATGGACCGTCGTTTGACCATGAGCATGATGGCCCCCGGCGAGAGCCCCGCGGCCGAAATGGTCCAGGTCATGAGGCGCGAGTCGGCTGGCAAGGGCGCGACCCTCGGCGATCTGCTGAAGGACAAGCTCGCCGGCCTCACCATCCCGCCGGACAAGAACAGCAACAACGACGAGTAAGCAGGCGAGCGCCGAAATTTCGGCGCACGCATCCGCTCCGCGGAAAGGGCGCAGACCTTCGGTCTGCGCCCTTTTTCTTTCAAGTCGGAGCACGAATCCTCGAAAGGTGGGCTCCTTCCACCTCAGCCCTTCCTAAGGGCCGCAGGGGGCCGATATCGTAGGAGTGAGGATCCGTTCGCGGTAATGGGACAAGAAGAAGACGAATATTCCGGTCGGCTCGACGCGTCCGACTCGGGGTGGACCCGTCAGCGTGTCGTATTTTTGGGCATCACCTCCGTCTTGGTGGTGGCGCTCTTGGTTGCGGTGCGTGCGGTGCTTCTGCCGTTCGTGCTCGCGCTGGTGCTGGCGTACGTGCTGACGCCGCTCGTTGCCTTCGGTGAGCAACGGCTGCGGCTGCCGCGCGCGGCGGCCATTCTTCTCGTCTACACGATCACGCTGGGCGGCATGTACGGGACCTTGGCCGCCATTTCTCCGCGTCTCTACGCCGAAACCGTCAAGTTCACGCGCGACGCGCCGAACATGATGCGCGAGGCGGCGGCCAAGTACGGCCCGCAGGTGGACGCTTGGATTGACGCCTACGTCGGTAAAAAAGCGGAACCCGCTCCCGCGCCGCACGCAGAAAAAACCGAGCCCGCGTTCTCCATTGCGGAGCTACCCGACGGCTCACACGCCGTGGAGTTGGAGGGCGGCATCGATCTGGTGCAGGACAGCCCGACTCGCTGGCGCGTGTCCCCCAAAGAGGAGCTGCCTCCCGAGGGCGTGCAGCTGTCGGGCCTCGTGAACGACGCGCTCGATCGAGCCGTGCGCTACTTGAAGCTGAACGCGTTCGAGGTACTCAAGCTCGGCAAGGCCATCGTGTCCAACGTGTCGCGCGCCGTGTTCCTCACGTTCATGACGCTCATGGTGGCCGGCTACGTGATGCTGACGCGCGAGAGCATCTTGGGCTTCTTCCGGTCGCTCTTGCCCCAGCAGAGCCGCATCGGGTTCGATCGGCTTCTTTACCGCGTCGATCGAGGCCTCGCGGGCGTGGTGCGAGGGCAGCTCTTGATCTGCGTGGTCAACGGCGTGCTCTCGGCGATTGGTTTTTGGATCTTCGGGCTCAAGTACTGGCCGCTGCTCTCGCTGCTGGCCGGGGTAATGAGCCTGGTGCCCATTTTCGGTTCCATCCTGAGCACCGTGCCGGCCGTGGCCGTGGGCCTCACGCAGGACTTTTGGACGGCGCTGTGGGTGCTCATTTGGATCATCGGCATCCATCAACTCGAGGCGAACTTGCTCAACCCGAAAATCATCGGCATTGCGGCGAAGATCCACCCGGTGCTGGTGGTGTTCGTGCTCTTGGTGGGCGAGCACTTTTTTGGGCTGTGGGGCGCCTTGCTCGCCGTGCCTGCGCTGTCGATTGGACAGAGCGTGTTCAATCACTTTCGCTTCGAGTATCTGCCGGACACGGGCCCTGACAGCCTGAGCGCCGAGGAGCTGGCGCGCCGCACCCGCTCCAGCCTCACGTGAGCGGCGGGGGGCGGCGCTCACGTCGTCGGGCGCTTTCGTCGTCCGCCCCGGGCCGGCTTTGACCCGGGCGGGGTGACTCGGGTTTCCGTTCAACTTGCGCGCGTCCCGACGGGGGAGCTATAGGCCCGGCGTGGCCAACGAAACGCGCAAGCTTCGCCGCGCCGCGGAGCGCGATCAGGGAGCGAGCAAGCACAAGAAGGCGGATCTCAAGAAGCCGCTTTCGCTCCAGACGGGCGACGCCCCCGATCCTCTGGGGCCCGCCCAGCTCAAAGCCACCTTCGTCCGGGTTGGTTTGATCCTGGGCGGGCTGTGGATGGTCGGTGGGCTCGTGGCCGCGGTGACGCAGTCGAGCACCGTGAGAACCGTCGCGCTCGTGGTGCCGGGCGTTCTGTCGCTGTTGGTGGTCGGCGTCTTGGTGTGGACGATGCGCCAAGCGAAGAAGGCGCGCGGCGTCGCCAGCATTCTTCGCGGCGTCGAAACGGCCGAAGACCGCAAGGCCGCGCTCGAAAAGCTCGAGAGCGACTACAAGAAGGGCGACCCCGCCAAGCTGTTCGCCAAGGCGCAGCTGGAAATGCAGGAAGATCCGCGCAAGGCCCTGGCCACGCTGGAACAAATCGACCTGACCAAGTCGCTCGGCAACGTGGCCGACGAGGCACGCGGCCAGCGCGCCATGATTCACCTGACGCTGGGCGAGGTCGGCTTGGCTCGTCAGCTCGTGGACAACATCGATCTCAAGCGCCAGCAAGAGCCGCGCTCGCGCGCCATGTTGGGCGCGATCGTGGCCGAGGCGTGGGCGCGTAGCGGCCAGGCGCAGAAGGCCGTCGAAACGCTGGATCTCTTCGATCTCGAAGACGCTCAGCTCGAGCCCCTCAAGCCGCAAATCTACCGCGCCTACGCCTACGCCTACGCGCAGCTAACCAAGAGCCGGGAGCTGAAAGGCACGCTGCGTAAGCTTCTGGCCATCGACCCGCGGCTCTTGGGCGGCTTCCTCGTCAAAAAGACGCACCCGCTCCTGCAAAAAGAGGCCAAGCGCATGATTGAGCAGAGCGGCATCGTGCCTCGTAAAATGCAAGTGCAGCGGCGCCTCTGAGCGCGGCTCACACCGCCATTTGCACCGGCGCGAGGTCGTACGGGCTCGCCGTGCCGGCATAGTCCACGCGAAGCTCGGGCAAGAGCTCTTCCGCGCACACCACGGAAAGCTCCGGCAACGTGGGCGCCAAGAGCTCGCGAACGAACCGGCGAACGGCCGAAGAGGTCAGGAGAACGACGGGTGTGGCGGACGGCGGATCGCTCGGCGCCGCGGCAGCGAGCGCTCGCTGAACGGCGGAGGCGAGGTCTCGCGCGGCTCCGGGCGCGAGACGGCACGACGTTTTCCCGCCGCTCGAGTGCAGCGCCTCGCGCACGGTGTCTTCGAGTAGTGAGTCGAGCTGCACCACACGCACCACGCCGCTCGCGTTCGTGACGGCGCGCGACAGGCTGCTTCGAAGGGCGCGCCGCGCAACCTCCGCCAAGTACGCTAAATCTGCGGCGGGAGGGCCATTCTTGCGCTCCTTGGCGAGGGCCTCCAGCACGACGTCCAGGTGACGTACGGGTACACGCTCCCGGAGCAACGTACGAAGCACCTCCGCCAGCTCGGGCAAAGAGAACAAGTGCGGCACCACGGCGCGAACCGCAGCCGGCGCATACTCCGCGGTTTCGTCCAACCACGTCTCGACGTCGTCCAAAGAAAGTAGCTCTGCTCCGTGGAGCGCCAGACGACGGCCCAGCGTGAGCCCGAGCGCGTCGCACGCAGCGCGCAGCTCGGCTCCGGCGAGGGAAGGCTCGAGCGAGGCGCGGGCAACGCTTCGGTCGCGAGCACGGAGCTCGACGACGCCGGGCGGCAGCTCCGGGGCAACGGCGAAGGTGGGGCGTTCTTCCGTCACGCTCTCGGGGAATCCGAGCCAGGCAAGAGACGCGCTCGATACGTTTTCAGCGACGCGTTCGATGCTCGAGGGGCGCAGCGACCACCGGCGCGGTAGGAGGTGCGCAAGATCCGGCGCCACGAAGAGCGCAAGTCGAGACGGCCTACCGTGCGCGTCCTCGGCGTTCGAGCGACGCGCGGCCCGCAAGAACGTCGTGGCGCCGAAGAGCCCGAGCGCAATGAGCAAGAACGGAGCGAACGGCATGCCGGGCAGAGCGCCCAGAAGCACACACGCCGCGGCCACCAGCGCGAGCGTTTCGGGATGGCGCGAGAACTGCGAGGCCAGCTGGCGACCGGCGCCGCGTTCGTCGCCGGAAACCCGCGTGACCAAGACGGCCGCCGACGTCGCGGAAATGAGCGACGGAATTTGCGTCACCAGGCCGTCGCCGATGGTCAGGAGGCCGTAGTGGGTGAGGGAAGTCACCGCGTCCATCCCGCGCTCGGTCATGCCGAGGGCGAAGCCGCCGCTCAAGTTCACGAAGACGATGACGAAGGCGGCGATCACGTCGCCTTTGACGAACTTCATCGCGCCGTCCATGGCGCCGTAAAACTGGCTTTCGAGCGCCAGCTCCTTGCGGCGCTGCGCCGCCCCACGCGCGTCCAAGCCGCCTTGGTTGAGCTCGGCGTCGATGGCCATTTGCTTGCCGGGGAGCGCGTCCAAGTGAAAGCGCGCGCCCACCTCGGCGACGCGCTCGGCGCCCTTTGCGATGACGATGAGCTGCACGATGGAAAGCAGCGCGAAGAGCACCGCCCCCACCACCACGCTGGAGCCCGCCACCAGGCTTCCGAACGATGAAATGACGCGCCCCGCGCTCCCCTCGAGCAAGATGAGCCGCGTCGACGACACGTTGAGCGCCAAGCGAAGCAGCGTGGAAAGCACGATCCACGTCGGAAACGCGGCCAGCGCGAGCGGCCGCGAAACCCGGAGCGAAAGCAGCAAGAGGACGAGCGAGGCGGCCAGGTTCAGGACGAGCAGCACGTCCAAGAGCGCCGGGCGCAAAGGCACCACCAAGAGCGCCACGGCGCCGAGGGCGGCGCCCGCCAAAACCACCTCGGCCCAACTTCCGCGAAAGCGACCAGCGCGCGGTCTCCCCATCCCCATGGCGCGCGAATCTAACCCAAACCAGGGCGGCGACCGAGCACGCGCAAGCTTTTTCGGGAAGGGACAAATTCAGCCGTGAGGGGGCCCGTTCTTGGGGTCTTATTCCGACGCTTCGGGGCGGACGCGTTTGATGACGCCCGGTTTGCCGGCGCCGACGAAGTAGCGCATGGCGCGCCGCTCCCCGAGGGACTTCACCTTGCCGTCGTCGCGCAGGAGCTGGAGGGGTCGCTGGAGGTCTTCTTTGGCGAGACCCAGCTTCTCTTGGATTTCTTCCGACGTGAGCTTGGGCGTGCTCGCGAGAAGCTTCACGATTTGCGACTGGACTTCAGCGAGCTGTGCGGCGGAGCGGCGGACACGTCGGCCGGCGGGGCGCTCTGGCTCGACGGTTTGTTTTGCGTGCCGCGAGGGCCGAACCTTCGTGGCTTCTAGCGCGGCGATGACTTGCTCCCGGGCCACGCGTTCCAGGAGGGCCTCCATGTCGGCGACGAATCGGGCGATGGTAAGATCGAGACGTTGCTGGGGCTTCACGGCGCGTTCGACTAGCAGAGGGGCGACGAGACGTCACCGGCCGAGGTGCTTCTGGGTCACGTCCTCGAGGCGAACGATGCGGCGCGGCGGTGCTTCGGCGCGGCCCGTCGTAGTGCGGGAGCACCGGGTTACGACGCGCGCGGCCGCCCCCCAAACGAAGAGGTCACGCGTTGGGCGGGTTCCGCGGCTCTGGACGGAAATCGTACGTCGAGGCCGCTCCGCTTACGTTCGGAACGGGGAGTCCCCTTACGACGTGCCGAGCGCGACCCAACTCACGTCGACGGACCAAACCCTGGAGCCAAACCACGTGGCGACGTGGACCGAGAAACCCTCCGGCGTAATGTCGACGGCGCGCACGCGGAGACGTGCGCAGTCGTGCTCGGAAATGTCGAACCCGACGAGCCCCAGGTGCACCACGGGTGGGGTGACGAACGCGCGCTCGAACGTGACCTGACCCACGAACGTGCGCTCCGATTCCGACGAGGGCGCGTCGAGCGTCCAACCGGCGCTTTCGGTTCCGAAGCGCGTGACGCCGGCGAGCATGCTGAGCGGGACGATGAGCGAGCTCATGGGAAGGGAGGCTACGTCCGTCCGCGTTGCCGCGCGGTTTCGGGTACGCGCCCGGCGTACGGGCTCTCACGCGGGGGGGCGCTTTTTCGCAGACTCTGCTCGCCCCCGTCAGCTGGGCGCGGTGAAGAGCGCCAGCACGCCGGTGTAGAGCTGGAGCGCGACCGCATCGCCGAACGGCGCCAGCTCGAACGCCGAGTGCATGCCCACGAGCGGCATTTCGGCGAAGCGTGAACGAACCAGCTTCACGTCGACGTCGCTGACCCCGTAAAGGGCCTCACCGCGGCCCACGCAACTTACATAAACACCGAACCGGGGCGCTGAGCCGGCGGTGGACTGCGCGAGCTTGCGGAGGTGACTCTCGAGGTCGTGGCGCGCGGCGTGACGATCGCGGATGGCGAAGGCGACGCGCGCGCCTACCTCCAGCCCTTCGCCCAGGAGAATGCCGCCGCGCGACGGATCCACTCCTTGGATGGCGCGCAGAAGGAGGGGAGGTTTGGCGCCCTCTGCTTCGGTTTCGTCCGCGCGGCCTGCCACCGCAGCCAAAATGAGGGGTTGATCCTCGAGCGATTGCGTGGAGGCGCCGAGCACGTCCAGGGCGCGTTCGCCTTCGAGACCGAGCAAGAGAGGGCCGCGCATTTCGGTGACGCGGCGGAGCGGGCCGAGCAAACGACACGCGGGGGAGGCCGTGATGCGCGCGGGGCCCAGACCGGCCACGACGAGCGCGGCGGCAGCGCCCTGACGGATCTCTCCGCGCTCGACCAAAAAGACGTCGGCGCCGGGAAGGGAACCGCCTCCGAACACGCGTCCACTGCGCGGCGCTCCAACGTTTCGGGAGAGCGCTTCGAGGGCGCCCTCTTCGAAGCGATCCGCGCGAATGAGCGTGAGCGCGCTGGCGGCCGGGGACTCTCGCAGCACTTGACCGAGCTCTTCTCCGAAATCCGCGGCGTGGGTCTGGAGGACGACGCCACGGCCTCGTACGGCGCTCGTCACGAGGCCAGCCGCCGCCGACTGGCGCTCGAGCTCGCCGCGTTCCGTGAGCACGCCAAGAGTCGCCGCCACGAGCCACGCGTGCTGGGGAGCGCCGCTCGCCAGCGCGCGAGCGACGCTGGGCAGCTGCTCGGCGAGCGCTCCCGACACGAACAGCACCCCCACGCCCGGCTTGGTCAGGCGTGCGGCGCGGCTCAGGGCGGTTTGGACCACCCTCTCGGCCCGCTCGTTGCGTAGCTCGAAGCTGACTGCTTCTCCCGACATGCTCCCCTTGATCCGGACATCCTCAGCCTGCTGGAGGCGCAACAGAACCGAGGGTATTTGGCCTATTCGACGCCGGCAAGCCCTCGCCGCGGCCGCCCGCCCGCCGGAGCTCCGGGGCTTTGGGGTCCTGGAGTCCGGGCGCAGGCCCGGACCGCCGACGGGTCCACTGTTTCGGCCTCTACCGAGCGGGCCGGGATTGCCCTAACGTTGAAGTTCTATGACGGCCCTTCCCGTCAAAGTCACCTCCTATGCCGCGACCGACGTCGGACGACGCCGCAAGCACAACGAGGACGCTTATTTGTGTGACGACGCGCTCGGCCTGTGGGTCGTCGCGGACGGCATGGGGGGACAAGCTGCTGGTGAAGTCGCCAGTCAGCAAACCGTCGAAACGGTGCACGAGATGGTGATCCGCGCCTTACGCGCGAAGTCGAGCTCGCCGGACATCAATCACATTCGCGTGCTGGAGTCGGCCGTTCAAGCGGCGACGTACATGGTGTTCGGCATGGCCGAGCTCGACCGCGAAAAGGCGGGCATGGGCACGACCATTTCCGCCATGCTCGTTTCACCACGCGGCACCGTGCTCGCGCAGGTGGGAGACAGCCGCATTTATCGGATCCGCGGAGGCCGCGCCGAGCAGCTCACGGAAGATCACACTCTGGTCAACTGGCAAATTCGTCAGGGCCTCATCACACAAGAAGAGGCGCGCCAGAGCCGCCAGCGCAACGTCATCACGCGCGCGGTGGGCAACCGCGAGTACGTTCAAGTGGACCTCATCGAAACGGACGTTCTGCTCGGTGATCAGTTCTTGCTCTGTAGCGACGGGCTGCACGGCTACCTCGAACCCGACGAGCTCCCGGAGCGTGTGGGGGCGGGAGGGGAGGCGGCGGTGCATGCCCTGGTGGCTCTGGCGAACGAACGAGGCGGCAAGGACAACATCACGGCCGTGCTCGTCGAGGTCACCTGAAGTCGAGTGAGAGCTTTGATTTTCTGAGCAGATTCGCTGGGTTGCGCGCTGATGTTTCGAGCTGTGCTCGAGGTTCGCAAGGTCGCGAAATTTGGTCAGTTATTTGGGTGAAACGCCCGGACCCTGCTAGCCCTCGCTCTCGACGGCGAACGAACCGCGGGTGGTTCGGGAGCCCTCGAACTTCGGGGCCACGCGAACGTGATGCGGGCCTCAGAGCGGCGGAGTCCAGATGGAAGCTTTGCGAGTCGCGGTGGTGATGGGTGGAACGTCGAGTGAGCGCGAGGTATCGCTCCGGTCGGGCGCGGCCGTCGCGGAAGCGCTCGAGGGCTTGGGCTACGACGTGGCGCGTGTCGACTTGGGCTCCGGTGCCGAGGCGCTGCGTGCGCTCGCCAGCACGCCCATGGACGTTGCGTTTCTCGCTCTGCACGGTCGCCAAGGTGAGGACGGCGTGGTGCAAGGCATCCTGGAAATGCTCGGCGTGCCGTACACCGGCTCGGGCGTCATGGGCAGTGCGCTCGCCATGGACAAGGTGAAGAGCAAGGAGCTCTTCCGTCTCCACAACGTACCGACGGCGCCGTACTACGAGCTTTCCCGCGCGCAGGCGGAGTCGCTCGCCGAGCTGCACGGTTCGTTCGGCTTCCCGGTGGTCGTCAAGCCGCGCCGCGAGGGCTCGAGCGTGGGCGTCACGGCGGCGACGAACTTCGCGGAGCTCAGCGCGGCGGTCGAATCCGCGCTTCAATATGACGATTCCGTGCTCGTGGAGCGCTTCATTCACGGCCGTGAAGTGGCGGTCGGTCTCCTCGACGGTCGCGTGCTCGGCGCCATCGAAATCGCGCCGCGCGGCGGCGTGTACGATTTTGCTGCCAAGTACACGCCGGGCATGACCGAATACTTCATGCCCGCGCGCCTCGAGCCGACGCGCACGCGCGGCATTTTGAATCTCGCCGAGCGTGCTGCGCAGGCGGTGGGGGCACGCGGCGCCGCGCGCGTCGACCTGCTCGTGACCGAAGGTCAAAACGAGTACGTCCTGGAGGTGAACACGCTGCCCGGCATGACGCCGACCAGCTTGCTGCCGAAAATCGCGGGCGCGGCGGGTTACGACTTCGCGGGCCTGTGTGAGGCCATTTTGAGCTCGGCGCGCACCGACAGCCGCATTCCCGCGGCGCCGCAGGCGACGACGGTGCATAGCTCGAGGTCGCCGTGGGGGGAGAACAGCTTCGACGACGCGGGTTACGCTGCCGTGGCCACCGCACAGCGCGCGCAAGCGCCGGTTACGGCGCGTCGTTCGGCCTGAAACGAACCGCAGGGCGTCTCGAAGAGAGGCCCGCATCGGGGCTCGTGCCAGAAGGCACGAGCCCTTTTCGTTGGAAAGTTCGTGAGGTGCAGGGTGGGGAAGGCGACGAACGACGCCGCGCGGTGCTCCCGCACTCCACACCGCGAGACGAAGGTGTCGCGCGCCGTCGCGCGATCGAAACGACGGTTTCAGGCTTTGTCGACGTTGCCCGGCGAGGCGGAGCCCTTCTCGTCAGGCGTAGGGAACGGCACCTCGGGCTCCGGCATGGGAACGAGCTCCCCGCGCCGCTGAGCGCGCCAGTGCACGACCGAGAGCGCCGCCGGCAGCCAAATCAGGTTCGTGACGAGCGTCATGCCCAACGCCAAGGTGGCCAGCTGCCCCATGGAAGCCAGGCCGCCGTTGTTGGACACGATGAGCGCGGCGAAGGCCACCAAGGTCGTCATGGTGGCGCCGAGCACCGCCTGTGAGCTGACGTGAATCATCGACCAATCGGTGACGCCCCGGCGCCGGTACACCGACCACACCATGAAGATGGCGCCGTCCACGCCCAGGCCAAAAGCCACGGGGAAGACCAGCAGGTTGTAGAGGTTCACCTTCCAACCAAAGAGCCCCATCAAGGCGGCAGTGGTCGCGACGGCCGTACACACCGACAACAAGACGAGCGATACGCGGCGCACCGAGCGTCCAATGATGAGCACGCCGACGACGAGCCCCAAGAGCGCCAGCCCCGTAACGCGCAAACCGTCCGAGGCAATGAGCGGCACCACCTCACCGAGCACCGCTTGCGGCGACGCAAAACGTACCTCGGGGTAGCGACTCCGAAGGTCGTCCAGCTTGGCCGTCAGCTCGACCATGTCGTGCGCGTTGGCGCTGCGGTAGCCCTGGTAGAGCACGCCCAGGGTGCCGAAGGTGCCGTTGCGCTCGGCAAACTGGTCGAACACCCACTTGGGCATTTTTTCCTTCGTGATGGGCGTATCGACCGCCAAGAGGGGCCGCCATGCTTGCAGCTGCTCCTTGGTGTCTCCGCTGGCGAGCCGTGTGGCGCGATCGGACAGCTGACGCAGGCGCGCGATGGCGGCGAGGCGGGGCTCCTGATCCGGCGGAATGAAGGTGCCTGGCGTGATGACGCTGGCGCCCTCGTTGCCGCGGAGGCCGTTCGGATAGAGGCGCCGCACGCCCCAACCCGCCTCCTCCAGCTTGGCGGGATCGTCCGAGAGCATCAACACGGCGTTGCGCGAGGTGCCATGGAGCGCCTTGCCGTACGAAGTACCGTGGGACGCGGACTTCGCTTCGAGCTTGTCGAAGTCGTACTCGAGCTCCAGGCGCGTCGCCCGAAACACCCCGAACACGAGCAGCACGATGCCGCCTGCCGCGACGATAAGCGCGGTGCGTGGCCGCCAGGGGCCACCCATGAACGCGGGCATTTTCCAGGCGCGCGTCAGCGGCTCGGTGAACGGCTTTTGCTTGTCCAGCCACAGCACGAGCGGCGGCATCACCAAGAGCGTCGCCAAGGCGATGCAAAGCACGCCCACGAACGCCAAAAGCCCCATTTGCACGAAGCCGTGAAAGCGCGCCGCCGTGAGCGCCAAGAAGCCAACGCCCGTCGTCAGAGCGGCGCCGCCCATCGACGACAGAAGGTCGTCCAGGGTCGCGTAAATGGCTTCAATGGCGTTTTTGCCTTCGCGGCGCTGCGCCGAAAAGTGCGTAATCAAGTGCTGACTGAACTCGTCTCCAAGCCCGGCGAGCACCGCCATGACGGCCGCGCTGATGACGTTGAGCGTGGGACTCACGAGCGCGAACACGCCGAGCGCCCACATGGTGCCCACGACGACGGGCGTGAGCAGCAGAATGAAGGCGCGTCCGAAACGGAACTGAAGCGCCAGCACGAGCGAGACCAGCGTCAGCGTCAGGCCGAACGTCTTCGACAAGTCCAGCATCACCGCCTCTCGCGTAAGCGGCAAGTTGCGGTATGTGCCCGTAACCGCGGTGATGAGATCGCTGGGGGCGTCTGGGGGGTGAAGCGACTTCAACATCGCCTCCCCGCGGTGCAGGATTTGAGTGGCAAACTCCAGATCCTGAGGGTTGCCGTCGATGGTGACCTCGACGACGCACACCTTACCGTCGGTGCTACAGAGCTCGCCGAGCCGGCTTTCTTCGCCCGCTCCGGCGGCGGAAGTGCCTCCGTCCGCAGCGCCGCTCTGGGGCTTGGCTTGGGGCTCGGGCATGCCCTCTTCCCCGAAGAGACTGGTCAGCGCCGCTAGCTCCGGCTTTTCCTCGAAGCGCTTTTTCAGGCGACCGAAGTCGGGCTGAGGCGGCTCGTCCTCGAAGTTGACGCAAGCCGGCATTTTGTCGCAGCTCTGCCAATCGAGGTACTGCTC
>JAEYVE010000210.1 GCA_023432025.1 Pseudomonadota bacterium | reverse complement strand
GACCTACCCTTGGGACACGGCGGACCTGCCGGAGGGTCGCTATCGCGTGCGCGTCATCGCGAGCGATGAGCTCTCGAACCCGCCGGATCGAGTGAAGCGTCACGAGCTGGAGAGCGGCGTCGTCTTGGTGGACAACACGGCCCCCAGCATTCAGCAGCTCCGCGCCGACGGACGGCGGGTGCGCGGCGTGGCGCTGGACGGCATCGGTCCGATCCAGCGCATCGAGGCGAGCGTCGCGGGCTCCGGCGATTGGGTGCCCTTTTTCCCCACGGATGGCGTCTTCGACGAGCAGCGCGAGGACTTCGATTTCGACGTGACCCCGCTTTCTCCGAGTGGACCCGCTCTCTTGACGATCCGCGTCTACGACAGCGCCAACAACTTCGTGGTCGAGCACGTTCGGCTGCCCTGAGAGCCTTGGAACGCCGAAAATTCCGGCTGGAGCGGCGCCCCATCGTGCACGGGCGGGTGACCTGGTGCTAGGCTCGTCACCGTCATCGTGACGCTTGGCTTTCGGTCCTCCTTCTTGACGGTCGCCGCCTTCGGCGTGGCGGGCCTTTTGCTGCATTGCTCGTCGAGCCGGGATCACGCGGGGTTCGACGGTTCCACGTCGTCGGGCGGTGGCGCGCCACGCGAATCGGTGAACGTGGACATCCTCGGCTCGGGCGCAGGCGGAGGCTCGGCTGAGGCCCTGAATCCGCTGTGCGGTGGGGACAGCAGCTCCTGCGTGCCGGACGACGCGGATGCTTGCGCGGGCTACGCGGGCGGGCCGGGTCAGGGCGGCGCTGGCAATGGCGCCGCGGGTGCCCACTCCGCCGCAGGGGCCGCAGGTTACGGCGTGAGTCTGCCGACGGACTCGGGCAGCCTGGGGCCTTCGGGCTTTGCGTGTCACGTCGGACGGGTCGGCAAAGAAGTCACGCGGTCGTGTCAGCCGGCGGGCAATGGGCAGGTCGACGCGCCGTGCTTGTCCTCCGCGGATTGTTCGGGCGGGTTGGTTTGCGTCGGTGAGGGCGCTTCCGGCCTGTGCCGTCCCTATTGCTGTCGCGGGGTAGAAAAGTCTTGTGGCGATGGCTTCTACTGCGCGCCGCGCCGCGTGGTGGGCGCGCCCGAACCGCTCGAGGCGCCCGTGTGCGTTCGCGCGGATCAGTGCAGCTTGACCGAGTCGTACCCGTGCCCGGACGGCGTGTCGTGCCAGTGCACGGGCGGCACCGCGTGCGTCATCGTGCGCGCAGACGGCACCACCAGTTGTGTTCCGCCGGGCAAGCGCACGGTGGGCCAATCGTGCGACGGTCCGCTCGCTTGCGCGTGGGGACACGTCTGCTCCCACGCGAAGGGCTGCCTCGAGCTCTGTTCGACGGTGTCCAACAAGAACGAGTGCGGAGGCAGCGGCTACTGCCTCGGACGGTTCGCGGGGAACGTGGGGGTGTGCATCGACCTCGACGAACAGACCGGTGCCACCAAGTAGTCTTGCTTAACCCGGCGCCGCCGGAGCCGTTGTCCCACCATGCCTCGGGGCCTCGCGCGCGGAACGGTTCGCCCGAAGCGCGGCTGCTGCGGCGACTTCGTGCCCGTGGCATTCGCGGTCGTGCTCTCGGCCTGCCACGGGGATCCGGACATCCCGGAAGGCCCCAATCTCGCGCCGCTCGCCCGCATCTACGATGACCCCACGGGCACCCTGAACGCACAGAACCTGGCCGTCATCGCGGCCGCGGCCGCGGCCGAGCTCGCTGTCATCGAGGACCTGGGCGAGCTCGAGTTCGTGACGGAGACGCTGCGCAAAGTCGACGATGCGGTCGAGGACTACGCGGAGGAGCGTGGCGACGACGACACGGGCGGCGCCGTGCGCGTCGACGGCGTGGCGCGCTTCACCACCATCTGTCCGGGGTGGGGCATCGCGGACCGACTGGATCGTCAGCAGAACGGCACCCTGAACCTCACGCTGCCGTTCCGTGACTCTCGCTACACACCCGTCGTCTTCGGCTCGTTCGAGGCCTGCCAATTTCGTGTGGCAGACAGGGGCAGCGAAGAGCCGCCCCGTCGGGTGGAGCTCGATACGGCCATTGGGGTCTACATCGGTCCCGGCGTGGCGTTGACCCTCGACAACCTCGACTCGACGCTCTTCGACGTCGCCGGGACCGCCACGATTGGCGAGAGTGGACCGTTTCCCGTCGAGCTGGACTTTCGAATCTTGCGGAGCGGTCGCCTGGAAACCCGCGTCCCCTCCGGCGACGGTGACGTCATCCCGTTCGTCGAGGACGGCAGGATGGTGTTGGGGATTCGCGCCGCGAACGGCGCCTTCTGCTGTGACTTCCGGGAGCGACTATGCATCGAAACGCAAGCGGCGAGCTGCGGGGACGTCAGCGAGGGAGAGCGCGTGCTCCGCTGGTGAGCGCGCTCGCGACGGTCGTTTCTTGGACGGCTCCGGCGCACGCCTATCACACCGAGGTGGACCGGCAGACGGACTTCAGCGCGTTCACCCTGCGGCAGAACCAGTTTCGCGTGGGCATCTTCGAGGCCGAGTACGGCATTTTGAATTCGCTCATGGTCGGCGTCTACAACGCGCCGTGGGTGCTGTGGGTGGTGCTGCAGCGCCCGGCGCTGAGCGCCTACGCCAAATGGAAGTTTTTGGACACGGGGCGCTTTGCCATGTCCGCGCGCGGCACCCTGTTCTACTTCGACGTCGACGAACTTTCGCTCGGCGACGTGGCGGACGAAGGCTCCTTTCGCGCCACCATCATCCCGCTCACGCTCGCCGCCTCGTACGTCGTCGACGACACCTGGACCGTGAACGCGGAGGGGATTTGGGTGCAAACGTTCTTGGGCGGAGACGTCACGACCGACGACGTGCAGGCGCTCGGCTCGGGCGCGCAAAACAATCT
Organism: Pseudomonadota bacterium; assembly: GCA_023432025.1. Lineage (GTDB taxonomy): Bacteria > Myxococcota_A > Polyangia > Polyangiales > Polyangiaceae > NIC37A-2. The sequence continues at coordinate 58,830 of JAEYVE010000210.1, read as the reverse complement.
GCAGTTTACGCTGAGCGGCGAGTATCGCCTGACCAGGGTCACCGCACTGAACCTGATCGGCCGCTGGGCGCCCGTGGTGTCGAACGCGAACATCAACTCCACCGCCGAAGTGGACGCGGCGACGTCCGGTGACTTGGAGGCGAGCATTCGCTTCGACGAGCTCGCGAACAGCTGGCTCGTCCAAGCCGGGGTGACGTTCTCTTGGGAGTGGATCAACGTCCAGGCGGCGCTCGGCTACGGTGACCTCTTCATCCCGGGGTTGCGCGTCGTTGCGCCCGACAAGACCCTCGTACCGGATCTCGCGGTGTACGCTCGCTTCTGAGCGGCCGGTTGCTTGGCGGAGCCAAATCGCATACCTGGCCGGCGTGTCCGTCCATCAAGAAGTCATCGAGGTGACGACCGGGAGCCAAGGGCTCTTCGACGTAACGCGAGAAATCGAGCGCGTCGTGCGCGAAAGCGCCATACGCACGGGCTTGTGCACGGTCTTCATTCAGCACACCTCGGCCAGCCTCGTCATTCAAGAAAACGCCGATCCGGCGGTGCTTCGTGATCTTTCGAGCTGGCTCTCCGAGCTCGTTCCGGAGGCTCGGGCGTGGGAGCACGACGAGGAGGGACCGGACGACATGCCCGCCCACGCCAAGGCGGCCATCACGAAAACGACCGAGAGCATTCCCGTCACCGACGGCCGGCTCGCGCTTGGAACGTGGCAGGGCATTTTCGTTTGGGAGCACCGCAGGCACGCGCGGCGGCGCCGCCTCGTGGTTCACGTCGCTGGGGAGTGAGCCATGTTGGACTTGCGCGTTTCTACGCCCCCGTCGTGGCTCGACGTCGTCTTCGCCGATTTCGACGCGTTCCTCGTCGATCACGCGTGCTGCGAGCGTAAGGCATCGGCGACGGGCATGTCGTTCGTGGTGCGTTACCCGGATCGCGCGCCGCTCGTCGAGCCGATGATCGAGTTCGCTCGCGAGGAGCTCGAGCATTTTCATCGAGTATTTCGGGCGCTCACGGCGCGCGGCTTGGTGCTCGCCGACGACTACAAGGACGAGTACGTGAATCAGCTGCGCAAGCACCTGCAACGCTCGTCGACCGACGCCCTCGTGGATGGCTTGCTCGTGGCGGGGGTCATCGAGGCGCGCAGCTGCGAGCGCCTGAAGATGGTCGCCGACGCCCTCCCAGAGACGGACGCTCTGAAGGAGATGTACGTGGACCTCGCGCGCGCCGAGGCCCGGCACCATGCCCTGTTCTTCCGTTTAGCGAGAAAATTTGCGCCCAGCGACGTGGTACGTTCGCGTGCAGATGACCTGCTCGACTTCGAGGCGGACCTCGTTCAGCGCTTGCCGCATCGTCCAGCGGTGCACTGAAGTCAGCCTTTTTGGACTAAACATCGGCGGGCGCCCTCGCGCACGAAGCTGAGCTGCGCCGCGTTTCGCCGCGGTTTTGGCTTCGAACGTCGGGAAATTCCGAAGGGTGCGCTCTGCGCGGCCATGGAAGGGGAATTTCGCTGCCCGTCAGGCTTGTGAAAGCGGTCCGCTGCGTGGTTCACTGTCACCGGAACGCACTGTGGCAACGGCGATGCGCAAACTGCAGTTCTACGGCTTGCCGCGAACACTCCAAGATCGATTCATCGAATCATCACGGGGTTCGGCCGTGCCGACGCCGCTCTTGGTTCGGCCGTTCCAGAACAAGGACCACCTCGTGTGGGCCGGTCTGGCGGCGGGGTTCGGCCTGCTTTGGGCGGGCTTTACCGTGCGGGGCTTCGGGGATCTCGAGAGCTCGGTCGCGCTCGCGGGTCCGTCGTACTTGGCGGTTCACGGCGCCTTCGCGGCAGCGGTAGTGTTCTGCACGCTCAAGGCGCAGTCCATTCGCTGGGAGGCTCAGCGCACCCCGTACCCGGCTGGCACGTATCTCTTTCCGGCGGCGGTCATCGACGCCAAGCGCACGGAGCTCGTGGAGCACGACATGGCGACGCTGACGGAGGTGAAAACCTCCGGGCGTCTGGTCGTGATGCGCTTTTCGGGGGGAGACACGTTCTCCTTCGACGCGGGAGGCCCGGAGCACGCGGAGCAGGCTCGCGTCGCCATCGAGGCGGGGCGCACGCAGTGGCAGAGCCTCGAAAGCGGCGAAGCGCTCGAACGAGCCCGCCTGAATCCGTTGGTGGACAGCGGCGTGCCGAATCCGCTCGCGCCCACGACGCCACACTCCAGCCAGAGCTTCCTGAAACCCTTCGTGTTCGGCCTCATCACCTTGATGGCGGCGAGCATGCTCGGGTGGGCCGTGTGGTGGTGGCGCAACGACCTGAGCGAAAAGGCGCTCTTTGCCGCGGCAACCAAGCAGAACACGGTCGCGGCGTATCAGGCGTATTTGGCGCGCGGAGGCGAGCGGCCCGAGGTCAAGGGCGTGCTCCTGCCGCGCGCAGAGCTGAGCGAGGCTCGCTCCGCCGGAACGGTGGAGGCCATCGAAAAGTACATCGCCGCGCACCCGACGTCCGCCATCGCGGCGGAGGTGCAAGCCGCGCACCGAAGCGCGCTCTTGGACGTGCTGCGTCGCGCGGAGGAGCAAGGCACCGTCTCGGCGGTCGAAGAGCTCCCCAAGAAGTACCGGGGAGCGACGCTCATCGCACCCGAGCTCGCCGCTGCGCGGCGCGCCGTCTTCACGCGGGCGCTGGACAACTTCCAGAAGCAAGCGGCCCCGCAGAACGCGTACTTGATGCCGTTCGTGACGCGCTTGCTCGCCTATGTCGAAAAGCACGGGCCTGCGGTGGACGTGCGCATGCAGCACCAGTTCCCGCAGGATCCCGAGAGCGTCGACCAAATCGTCTCCAAGTCGAAGAAGTACTTCATGGGGCAGCGCAGCCTGCCTTCACGTTACTTCCTCGGAGAGCCCGCGCGTCTTCGCGAAACGCAGCTCGGTGAGGCGCTCGTTCGTCGCTTGCAGGCCGCGTTCCCCGAGGACGTGCTCAAGTTTCGTTTTGCGGGACCCGCCGGCGGCATCAACGAAACGCTGCCGGACATCACGGTTCCGACGCTCACCGTTTCGCACCTGCAAAACCTCTCGGGCGCGTACGTGGGCGGCAAGCCCAAGACGGTGTTTCTCGGCTCGAGCACGGCCATCACGGGCACCTTTGCGCTGCCCGGAGAAGGCGAGCCACTCGTCATCAAGTGGGGCCGTTGGAGCCCGCCCAACCTCAAGGCGCTCGACGAATCCGGAAAAACCGTGCCGGACGGCGTGGCGCTCGTCTACGAAAACATGTTGGGCGGCGCGTTCGAGGAGTTCCAAAAAACGTACCTCGGCTCCTGGTTCGCCGCGCCCTGAGCCGTTCGCTCGCGCCCGTTTGCGGAAGCGCCCGCGACCCTCGCTTCGAGCGCGCCTTCTTCGGCCCGTTCCTTTCTCGGCGGCTGCCCGAAAAGCGCGGTGCTCCCGCAGCACGCCAGCGCCGCGCTCAGCGGCTCCAGCGTAGCCCCTCGGCGTCCAAGGCTGCTTCAATCTGCCCGACGTGCGCGTGATCCCGCGTCTGCAGCACGAGGCGCACCGTCACGAGCGAGACATCGGCGGGTCCGAAGTTTCGGTCATGATCGATCTGTTGCACGTTGGCGCCCGTTCTGGCGATGAGGCGCGTCAGCGCGGCGAGACTGCCGGGGTGGTCGTCGAGCTCGACGGCGAGGCGGCACAAGCGACCTTGCGCGGCGAGCCCGCGCTCGATGATACGGGAGACCGTGCTGAGATCGATGTTGCCGCCGCTGAGCACGAGCCCCACCCGTTCTTCGGGAATGGCCTCCGGGTGCTCGAGCAGCGCGGCGAGCCCCACGGCGCCGGCGCCCTCGACGATGGTCTTTTCGAGCTCCATCAAGCGCACGATGGCGGTCGCAATGGCGGCTTCGCTCACACGCACGACGCGAGGCGCGCGCTTTTGGAGCACCTCGAAGGACAGCGCCCCCATCTCCGCCACGGAGAGGCCGTCGGCGAGGCTCGGCTCGGTGACGATGCGCCTCGGGTGCCCAGCGGCGAGCGCCGCAGTGAGCGTGGGTGCGTGCTCGGCTTCCACGGCGATCAATTGGAGCGACGGGTTCTTCGCGGCCAACACGACCTCGAGCCCGGCGAGCAAACCGCCGCCGCCCACGGGAACGAGCAGGGCGTCGAGCGAGCTTGCCTGATCGAGCAGCTCCAAACCCAGCGTGCCCTGCCCGGCGATGACGTGGACGTCATCGAAGCTGTGCACGAACGTCAGCCCTTCGTTTTCGGAGAGCGCTCGTGCGTGCGTCTTCGCGTCGTCGAAGCCGTCGCCGTGGAGGACGACGCGCGCGCCGTAGGCACGGCACTGCTCGACCTTCACCAGCGGCGCCCTCTCCGGCATCACGACCGTGACCGGAACGCCGAGCTCCCGCCCGTGGTACGAAAGCCCCAGCGCGTGGTTGCCCGCCGAGGCCGCGATGACGCCCCTCCGCCGCTCGCTCGGAGAGAGCATCAAGAGGCGGTTGGCGGCGCCGCGCTCCTTGAAGCTGCCGGTGATTTGCAGCTGCTCACGCTTGCACACGACGCTCCGTCCCGTGAGCTTGCCGAGGAGCGGAGCGCTCGTGCACGGCGTGAGCCGAATGCGCCCTTCGAGGCGCCGCTGCGCGGCTTCGACGTCATCGATGGTCAGGGTCATGCGTCGTCACCTATTGTAGAGTAGGCGTCGATGCGTGACCGCCCCTTGAGCTTTTCCCGCCGCTGGGTGCTGCCCGTGGCGCTCCTCAGCGGCTCCGCGCTCGCTGTATTTTGGGCTCTGTACTCGTTCGATCACTTGCTCGGGGGACGACCGGAGGAGGCCCACGCCCCCTCGGGCGCGCTCGACCGCTACCTTCGCTTCGATCCACAGGCCATCACGGACGGCATCGCCTCGCTGGCGGGCATCGTCGCGGCGGTGCTCGGCATCGTCATCACGGTGGTCAGCATCGTCGTTCAGCTGTCGGCGGGCCGCTACGCCGGCGTCACGCGCATGTTCTTGCGCGACCGCGTGAACGTCGGCGTCATGACGTACTACGTCGTGGTGTGCGTGTGCGGCGTGTGGCTGAGCGTCGCTCTGCAGGAGAACTACGTTCCACGCGTCGCGCTGCTCTCCATGCTGGTGGCGACGAGCGGCGCGCTGGTGCTCATGGTGCCCTATTTCGGGTACGTGTTCTGGTTCCTCGAGCCCATGCACATCATCGAGCGCATCCGCGAGAGCGCCCTGGTGGCCGCGACGCGCGGCAGCGCCGAGCTGGATGAAGAGGCGGCCTCGCGCGCGCAGGCGGCCACCTTGGCGGCGATGGAAGAGCTGACGGACATCACCAGCGGTTCCATTTCGGGCAAGGACAAAATCATCGCCAGCGGCGCCGTGGACGCGCTCAAGGACCTGGCGCTCGGTTACCTGGACGCCAAGCCGCGCGCCGAGCCTCACTGGTTCGCCGTGCGCGAGGGCATCCGCGAAAACCCGGACTTCGTGGCCATGGATCCCGAGAGCTTGATGGATCTCGAGCAGCGCCGCACCTGGGTCGAGTGGAAGGTGATGCGCCAGTACCTCGGCATCTACAACGAAGCCTTGGCCGGCATGCGCGACATCAACTACCTGATTGCCATCGACACGCGCTACATCGGCGAAAAGGCGTCCCAGGTGGGAGACGAAGAGCTCCTTCGGCTCGTCTACCGCTACATGAACTCGTACCTGCGAGCCACGCTCAACGCTCGCGACGTGCGCACCGCCTACAACGTGCTGAATCAGTACCGGCTCCTCGTGGAGTACATGGTGCGCGCCGGAAACGGCGCCGCCGCGCTGGAGGGCGTGCGCCACATGATTTACTACGGGCACGTCAGCTTCGACATGAAGCTCACCTTCGTGACCGAGACGGTCGCGTACGACGTGTCCACGCTGTGTCAGGTTGCTCACGAACGAGGCCTCACCGAAGAGGGGGACATGCTCGACAGCTTCTTGGAGCTGGATCGTCCTTTGCGCACCTTGAGTCAGGAGAGCGCGCTCGTGGGCGTGCGCAAGGCGCAGGTCAAGCTGGCCGCGCACTACTTGACGGCGGGGGACGCGAACAAAGCGCGCCGCATCGCCGAGGACATGAGCCACGAGCCGCTCGAGCGCTTGCGCGCCATTCGGGACGCGCTGGGACGCGTCGAAACCAAGGATTTTTGGGAAATCATCGATCGCGGGCGCAACTTCGAGTACATGCCGGCGGCTCCGCGCGCGCGCCTCCCTGAGTTTTTCGGTTGGCTCGGCCTCGGAGGAGAAGAGGAAGAGCGCGTCTCGCGCGAAATCGAGGTGCCGTAGAGCCGTCGCTCGAAAGGCTCTTTCGCGCTGCTCTCGGGCTCGAAGGCGAGGCACCGCTCGGGCAAAACGTTCGTCGTCTCGGCCAGCTCGGGCGATCGTCGCGGCGCGTCGGCTCGCCGTGGTATACGCTGGCTCTTCGATGCGTTCTTGGGTGGGCATGCTCGCGGGACTCTGGGGGCTCGCCTGTTCGCGTTCTGCCGTCGTACCCGTGGTGATGGAAACGAGCGACACGGCTTCCACGTGGGACGCGTTGGTGGCTCTCCCGGACTCGCCCCGTGTGCGCGGCGAAGCAGCGCGCGACGCCGTGCAGGGCCTCGCTCACGACGACACGCATTGGTACGTCGTCTCGACGCAGCGCATCTGGAAGGTGCCGCTCACGGAGTCGCTCGGGCGCGCGCCTACGGGCGGCGTGGTCCCGTTCGAGGGCCGCTATTCGCACTTGGGAGACGCGGACTACTTCGAGGGCGTTCTGTACGTGCCGCTCGAGGCGGACCGAAGGGGAGGGCCCCACGCCATCGGCGCGCTCCGCCCCGATCTCACGCCCATCGGCGTGCAGCCTTTGGGCGGCGCGCGTTACGCGCCCTGGTGCGCAATCCATCCACGCACGCGGCGCTTGTACACCTCCAGCTTCGACGCCGACCGCATCCAGATCTTTCGCGTGGAGCTCACGGCGGAGCGCTTCGCGCTCGCGTTCGAGCGCGACTTGGTGCTCACGCTGCCGCCTCGCGAAGGCTCCCCGGGGCCCACTCCGTTCGGCGTGGTTCCGAGCATTCAAGGCGGCGCCGTGTCAGCGCGCGGCGAGCTCTATCTCGCGAGTGACCACCCCGACATGGGCGTCGTCGTGTTCGACGCGGACACGGGCGCTTGGCTCGGTCGAGTGCCGGTCACGTACAGCCCGCAGTGGGGACCGCTGACCCACGAAGAAATCGAAGGGATCGATCTGTTCGACGGCGACGACGCAGGGCTGCCCACGAGCGGCTGGCTGCACCTGTTGCTCCACGATGAGCTTCCGAGGAGAAGCTACGGCCTCAAACATTGGCGTCAGCGGGCCATATCCACTCCCGCTGGCGATCGCTGAATGACTGGTTGGACCTCTCGCCTCGCGCGTCGTCTGCGCCATGCTTGGCGTGGGGACGGGTTGGAGCTCCGCTGACGCTGGAAGCATTCGGCCGAGCGGTCGTTCGCTTGCCACAATCCGGCCACGTCCCTATGGTTCGGCCGCCTTCGCCCGGCGAGGAAGCGTGCTCAAAGCGACTCCCGAATCTCCACGAATGTTCGAGAGCGACATTGTCGACTTTTTCTCTCGAACCCACTGGTCCGTCGTCCCCATCGTTTGGGTTCCGGTCAGCGTGGCCATGTTTTGGTACAGCGTGGCCAAGGTTGGGGTCACGTGGCTGCCGAGCTTGGGTTTGGTGCTGGCTGGCTTCGTTGCGTGGACGCTGAGTGAGTACTGGCTGCACCGCGTGTTCTTTCACTGGCAGCCCCCGGGGCGCTGGGGAGAGCGCATGCACTTCTTGGTGCACGGCGTGCACCACACGTGGCCGAAGGACAAGTACCGGCTGGTGATGCCACCGGCGGTGAGCTTGTCGCTCTACTTCATCTTCTTAGGCATCTGGTGGTTGGTGTTCGGCCCACGTTTGGTTTGGGCTTGGCACGCCGGGTACGTGCTCGGTTACGTCTACTACGACGTCACGCACTACTACATTCATCACCACAACCCGCGCACCGCGTACGGTCGCCGGCTCAAGAAGAACCACATGCTGCACCACTTCAAGGACCACGACAGTCGGTTCTGCGTGTCGAACATGCTGTGGGACGGCGTGTTCGGTACCGTCGGCGATCGCACGGTGCGCTGAGCGCACGTTTGCGGCGCGCCACGCGCTCGAAGATCGGCGCGGTAGCCCCGGGCTTTTTGGTCGCCCGTGCTCCTAGCTGCACTCCACGTGGGTGACGAAACTCGGGCAGAGTCGCGCCCGACCTCGCGCTTTTGGGCGAGCCGCGAGCGAGCACGAGCACCAGCAGGGCTCATGTCGGAGCGCTATCGATCGGCTAGCTGGAGGAACGGATCGGGGCGCGACCTTGCCGACTCCTCGGGGGAAGCGAAGACTGTGAGTCCGTCTCTGGGAAGGGACCTGACGGATGAAGCGCGCAGAGCTCGACGAAGCGTGTTGGCTCGTGACGAACGGCGAGCGCACGGTGGGGCCCGTTTGCATGGGCGCGCTCCTCGACGCCGTGGGTCGTGGCGCGCTCTCCTCCGACTGTCTCGCCCGCAAGCCCGAATGGCTCGAGTGGCGCGCGCTGACTCAGCTTCGCGAGGTCGCGGCGCTGCGCTCGAGCACTCCGCCTTTGGAAAAGAGGGTGGGGGAGCTTCTCTCTTTTGCGAGCGATCGCTCGGAGGTCGTGCACTTGGCTCTGCGCGCGGCTGTCGCCGCCACCGGAGCAACACTCGGCTGGGCGCACAGACGAACACGCAGGCGCGGCAGGCTCCTCACCGTGTGTCAGTTCGGTCCGGTTCCCGACAGGCTCGGGGCGCTCGGACCTCACGTCGACGACGCCGTTCTCGCGCACGCGTCGAGCGGCGCCGTCGTCGCCGGAACCGTTCATGGTGGCCCTGCAGAAGGCGCGATTGCTCGTCGGTTCTCCGTGCCGGTGTGCGGGGTCGCCATGTTGCCGGTCTTGGGGCCCAAGGAGCTGTGGGGGCTCGTCGAAGTCGCACGAACCGATCACGTGTTTCGCAAGGACGACCGGCAGTTGCTCGAGCTCGTCGCACGCCACGCTCGCGCTTGCCTGGCGTAAGCGCTGCTCGGGGGGGCTTCAGGCAGGAAGCGAGTCCAAGAAACGACGAATGGCGTCGAGAACGGACGCGTCGACGGCCTCTTGCGTCGTACTTTCGCTCTTTAGATATGTCTTGGTAGCGATGAGTGAGTGATCGCCCGTGGGCATCACGTGCAGCTGGTTTGGTGCACGCATCGCTCCGCGCACCTCCTCGAGGGTCTCGAGCGGACACAGCGCGTCCCGCGTGCCCTGCACGAACAAGATCGGCGTGGTCAGCTCGCGTAGCACCGCGTCGCGCAAACGTTCTTTCGGCCCGGGCGCCCGCAGCGGATATCCCAAACACACCAGCCCGCGCACTCGTTCCTCGAGGCTCAGGTGACAGCCCACCCGGCTACCCAGGCTCTTTCCAATCAACACGGGAGGTGAGCCGCGCCGCCCCACCGCGTCCCGGAGAGCCGCCCGGTGGGCCTCGAGGAGCTTCGGAAATGGGTCCGGGAGCTTCCGCCCCTCACGCATGTAGGGGTAGTCGAGCGTTTCCACCTCCCCGAGCGTTGCCAGGCGGCGCTTCCAAGCGTCCATCCACGGCGACGTCGACGGAGCTCCGGCGCCATGCGCGAACAGGAACCAGCGGTCTTGCACGACGAGAGCGTAGGGCAAAACCGCCACGGACCCGGGGGACCCCACACAAAAGGGGGCCGGCGGCCTCGGCGGAGGGGGGGGATTACGCCGAGACCAGGCCCGTAAGGGGGCAGCCACCCTGGCGGAGGGGGGGTATACGCCAGGGCACGGCCCGCGAATGCGTCTTAAAGCAAACGCTGTGCCTCGGTGAACGTAAAACAAAAGCAATGGTTTACATGCGTCGCAGGGGATGCATCGTGCAAAAGTGAAAGCTCTATGTTTCGAGAAAGCGACGAATCGGAGACGAAATGAAACGTTAGAAGGCCCGGCGATCGCCCCGCTTTGTTCCGGCATCTCGAAAGGCGCAAGATACAGGACCATCGGCATGAGAGACTTCGATCTACCCGCGCCCGAAAACACCGACAGCGACGATCTTGCGGTGGCGCTGCAGACGGCCCGGGCGGAGCTGAAGCGGGGGGACTCCTCGAGCGCAGAGGAGTGGCTGCGTAAGGCAGCCCACGCGGCAGAACGACAAGGCAATCGGCAGCGCGCGGAGCTCATCGCTCGAGCGGCGGCGGACCTTGGCGGTCCGGACTCGGTGCGCTTCGAAGCGCTGCCGGGGCAGGAGCAGGTTCTTTCCGACATCGACGACGATTTTTCGGACGAAACCATCGTCGACAAGGCACCCAAGCTCCCGGAGCCGCTCACCCTGCCCAAGCCCGTTGCGACCACGACCATCGCCACCCCGCCTACCCCCATCGCTCGCCCACCCCGTCCGTCCAAGGGGCCCAGCGTTCACGGCGCCATTCGTGTGTCCGTTCGCCGTGCTCTGGGCGGAAAGCTCGAAGCGCGTCCTCTCGCCGACAACGAAAACGCTCCAGCTGGAGAAGAAGAGGCTTTGCTCGTGCCCTTGAAGCCCGGGGTCAAGCTCACCTGAGCATCGGGGTTGGCGGAGCAGCTGGGTTCAGCGCGCGCCGCGCAAATGTTGCACGTCGTCCGCGGTGACCCGGACCGAGTCCTGCGGCACCCGCTCCATCGCGAACTGCCCCACCAGGTCTGCTGCGCGCGGCCGCTCAGCGTCCATGCCGACGCTCTTCGCGACCCATTCGACGACGGCGCGCGAGTCCGTGCCGCCCGCGCGCAGCTCGCACAAGCTCAAGTCGTCTTCTCGCTTGGCGAGCCGTCGCCCCGCGGCGTCCCGAACGAGCGGCAGGTGGTAGTAGTCCGGCGCCCGTTCACCGAGAGCTTCCAAGAGCAGCATTTGGCGCGCTGCGCTCGGGAGCAAATCGTCGCCGCGCACTACCTCCGTCACGCCGTCTCGTACGTCGTCGACGACGACGGCGAGCTGGTAAGCAGGCTGTCCATCGCGGCGCGTGATCAAAAAATCCCCGATTTCTCGGTGAGGCTCGAAGGTGTGGAGCCCCGCAAATCGATCGCTCACCTTGCGGGCGCCGGGCGGCACCAGAAAGCGCAAGCCCGCGCCGCGTCCGCTCGTGGACGTGGCCTCTGCCAACGAACCGAAGCGACTGCGGCAGGTGCCGGGATAGCGCAGCTCGGCTGCGCCTTCTTGGGGCGCGTTTTGCGCGGTTCGAATGTCTCCGCGAGTACAAACGCAAGGGTACGCCTTCCCTGCGATTCGAAGACGCTCGGCGGCTTCGCATAGCTCCGGCAGGCCGCTCGACTGCAGGCGTGGCGTCCCATCCCAATCGAGCCCGAGCCACTCCAAATCGCGCAGGGTCGTTTCCACGTGCTCGGGGCGCGCGCGGTCACCGTCCAGATCCTCGAAGCGGAGCACGACGCGCCCCCCGCGCGAGCGCGCGTGCCACCACGCAATCAAGAAGCTGCGAGCGTGTCCGAGGTGCAGGTGCCCAGTGGGGCTCGGAGCCAAGCGACCTACCGGTCGCGCTCGGCCTTCGTTGGTTGGCTCGGTCGCGTCGTGGGGGCGTGAGATCACGAGGTGGGAGTGTGCATCATGACGTGCGTCGCGCCAGCGTCCGCTCGCTTCAGCGCACGGCCACCAAGTACGCGAGCCACCCTGGCTGATTGTCCGCGCGGCTCCGCACGCGATAGAGCTCGACGTCGTTGTCCTCGCTCGTGTCCCAGTACACGCGAACGTCCGAGAAACCGGCTTCTCGCAAGAGCTCCTGAATTTCCGGCAACGTCCAGTAGCGCCATTCGTAGGTGAAGGCGCGTTCGAGCTTGGTGCCGTCTTTGAACTCGAAGTGAATGTGGTTGACGATCGAGTGACCGATGGGGTCGAAGCTGTCTTGGTCCCAAACGTAGGTGAAGCCAGCGGGGATCGCGCGGCTCTCGAGCATCGGCTCCTGCGACTCCCAGCCGCCGTAGGCGTCCAAGAAGAACATGCCCTCTGCCGCGAGCGCCTTGTGCACGCAGGAGAAGTAGTGCCGGAGCTCGGCGCGCGTGCGAAACACCCAGTAGCTGAAATTCAGCGCGTTCACGACGTCGAAGCGAGCGCGCGTCGCGTGGCGCACGTCTTGCTGGAGCAGAGTGACACGACCCGCCGCGTCGCCGAGCGGCAGAATGTTGTGTTCTTTGCCCCACTCCAAGGTGTCGCCGCAAATGTCCACGCCCGTCGCCGTGCGTTCGCGGCTGCTCTTCACCCACGCGCCGCACAAGAGGGCCGTGCCGCAGAAGTCCTCGCGCATGCTGAGGGGCTTTCTGCCGAAGTCCTTGCGGAACGCGCGCGTGATGAAGTCCACCTCCGTTTCCGGAGCTTGCACGCTGAGCTGATAGAGCTCGTGGCGATCGGCGGTGCGCGCCGTGTACTTCGGCGTTTTCTTGCGCGCTTCACGTCGCGTCTGGGGCGCGGGCTTCTTTCCGCCCTGGGCTGCCCGGGTGCGCCTCTGGTCGTTGCTCTTTGCCACTCTCGGTCTCCGAAAAAAGTCGTTTCGAACGCCTGAGGCGTTTCGCGCGAGCCTTCGTCTACCGTTCGTGGGCCACACCGTAAAGACCGCCCGCTCCCCTCACGGCTTCAGGGCTTCGGGCAGCCGAGCGTCATGGCCCACGTGTGACGATCCGCGGTCCACGCCAGCACCGCGCCGCCGGGGCGCGGCGCCACGGAAATGTCGTTGAACGCTCGCGACCGCGCCAGCACCTCGCCGCCGACGAGCTTGCCGTCTTGCACCTTCGCGACGTGTAGCTCTTGCGGGGAGCGCGGACGCGCGTCGCTCGGCTTGGCGAAGAAAACGAAAGGTGCGCCGCACACGTTGACGCCGGCGACCGGCGCGGGATCGATGCCGTTCGGAAAGGGCAGCCAGGTGACGTGTTCGACGAGGGGCAAAGCTGGTGCGATGTCGAAGTGCCCGAGGCCGAACTCGGTGATGCTGTGCGCGGTGGCGAGCAGCGCGAGCGCGTGGCCATCTCCCGTGGGGACGGCGGCGAGCTCCGTAAGCGGCTCGGAGCCTGGACCCACCCAGATGACCTGGGAGCTCTCGATGTTCACGCGTTTCGGCGCGACACGCAGGCGCGTGGCGTGCACCGGAGACATGCTGGTGCGTCCTTCGAGCGTGAGCGCTAGCGGCGTGGTTCCATCGGCCACCAGCACGATGTTCGTCGCGGTCTGGCTGTCCGGAGCGAGGGCCAAGAGCTCGCCCGTCGACGACCACAGCTGGCTCATCGCGCGCTCGTCCTGCTCGCGCACGATCGCGACCAAGTCACGCTCTCCCACGCGCAGGGCCGAGACGCGCGCGCCGGCTCGCACGTTTCCGAGCAGGCGTTCGGGAGGGGCGGAGCCATCCAGCGGCGCGCGGAGGAGATCTCCGCGCAGCGTGGTCCAATAGGCACGCCGACCGACGACGGCGGGCCCACGCCCGTACTTGGCGAAATCCGTCTTGGGTTGGTCGATCGGAGAAAAGCGTCCTGCTCCGTCCAAACGAGACAAGAGCAGCCGGTCGTCCTTCGTGACGAGCGCGATCCCCGTTTCGGTGGCGCTGGCGGGAGCTGCCGGGCCGACGTCGGACAGCTCGCCGAGCTGCCATGTGGCTGGCGTCGCCAAGCTGGGCGCCTCCGCAGCCGGTTGCGGAGGAGGCGTGGGACTCGGGGCCGCGCTGGGCGCCTGCGCAGGGGGCTCTGTCTTGGACGCGCTCTGCGTGCTCGGGGTGGGGGCGCCGTTCGAGCGAGGAGCGGCACCTCCTCCTCCGCTGGAAGGGTCCTTGCCGCAGCCGGCCGCCAGAAGCGCGACGAGTGCGAGGAGCTGGGGCAGGGGGACGAGTTGCGCCAAGAGGAGCTCGTTCGAAAGCGAGGGGCGCGCTCTTTGTGCCACATCTCGCGGCAGAGGACACCGCCTCTGCCCGTTTGGCTCGAGAGACAGCCCAGAATGCCCCTCGTTCTGTGCGTCGACGCCCCAGGGGTTGGCGCGCGCTCTCTCTCGATGAGAATGGGTCGACATGCCGTTTCGCCTCCGCTTGGGCTTCGTTTTCATCGTGCTCGCTTCGGGCGTCACCGCCTGCGCGACGCGGGGCCAGACACCGACGGAGACGCCCTCTTCCGAACGCTCCGCGGCGCCTGCGTCGACGGAGCCGGGAGCCGTCGCCACGTCTCCGGAGGACGCGGGCGAGCCTGGACAGAACGAAAGCGAAGAGAGGCCCATGGCTACCCTCGGACCAGCGGCTGCGGAGCCCACCGAGCCGCGACCCGCCGTGGCTCCTCCTCCTCCTACGGCGACCCCCGCTCAGGGCACGCCGCTCGACGACCGTCAGCCCGATCCTTCTCGCTCCTTGCCCGAGGTTCGGGTGCGTCACGTCGGTTTGCACATCGGCGGCGGTCCGAACGACGAGGCTGGCAGACGGCCTTTTCTCCGCGCGATCGAGTCGCGGCACCGACAGTTCCTGCATTGTTATCGGTATGTGAGAGAGCCGCTCCGCGGCGGCACCTTCGGCGCCGATCTCTTCGTGGCGCGTGGCGGGGGAGCTCCGGAGGTGCGCCGCACCCGGCAGCGCCTGGGGCCGGGCGAGTTCGAGAGCTGCATGGTGGACGCGTTCAACTCGGTCCGCTTCGCTGCACCGGGCAAACCCACGTCGCTCAGCTACTCGTTGCGCTTCGACGTAACGGAGCCGTCCGCGCCGTGAGCCCTCGGGGCGCCCCTCCAAGGCGCTAGGAGGTCACGGAGCGCATGGCGCGGCTCGGCGCAGCGCGCCGAGTCGCGCCATGCGCTCCCGCACGTCGACGAACAGTCCTTGGTACACTTCGTGGTAGAGCGCGTCGTAGAAAGCCCGATGCTCTCCAGGGGTGAACCTCTCGCCGCGCTGGGTCATCGCCTGCGCTGCCTCCGCGTAGCTCCCGTAGAAGCCGTGCGCTACGGCGGAAATCATGGCCGCGCCGAGCGCCGTGGCCTCCGAGCTCTCCGTGCGCACGAGCGGGATACCCAACACGTCCGCCAAGATTCGGCACCACAGGTCGCTCTTGGAGCCGCCCCCCATGAGCACGATTTCTCGAACGGGCTCGCCGCTCGCCGCTTGCATGGCGTCGAGGCAGGCGCGCTGCTCGAGCGCGATGCCTTCGAGCACCGCGCGATGCACGTGGCCCTCCCCGTGCCCGCCGTGGAGGCCCAGCAGAAGCCCCGTGGCGTCGTCGTCCCAGTGAGGGTTCATCACGCCGCACAGGTAAGGCAAGAACACGAGGCCGTCGCTTCCGGGGGGGAGCGCCGCGGCGCCTCGTTCGAGCTCGCGCAAAGCCTCCTTGCCAGTGAGGCCCAGAAGGCGCTCGGTCAGCCAGGTCACCGAGAAGGTGCCCCCCTTCAAGTCCGACTCCAGGCAGAAGTGACCCGGATGCGCGGCGAACAAGGTGCGGAACGCCCGGTCGACCTGGTAGCGAGGTGTGACGGTGCCCGCGACCACGGCGGTTCCCAGGTTCAGGTACGCGCGTCCCGGCGCTAGGAGCCCAGCGCCGAGCGCCGCAGCTTGACCGTCCCCCGAGCCGGCGTACACACGAATGCCCTTCGGCAGGTTCACGTGCGTCGAGACCTCGTCCGAGAGCAGACCGAGCGGCGCGCCGACGGCGACGAGCTCCGGCAAACGATCGGTCGTCACGCCGAGAAGCGCGCAGAGGGGCTCGCTCCATTCGGCGCGCTCCAGGTCCACCAAACCGGTCGGATCTGCCGAGGCCAGCGACGTGACCGAGCGGCCGACCAAGTGGCGCGCGAGGAACGCGTGGACGTCCGCGACGTGGCCCTGCCGGAGCTCGGGGCGGCGCGAGAAAAGCTCCATCAATTTGTAGAGCGACGGCGTCGTGCACGGTGGCTTGCCGGAGATGGCATGGAGCCGCTCTTCGCCCACGAGCAGCGCGGCGCGCTTCACTTCGTCGCGAGAGCGTTGATCCATCCACACGAGAGCGTTGTCGAGCGGGGTGCCCTCGGGGTCGGTGACGACCACGGTTTCTCGCTGGTGCGTGACCGTGAGCGCCACGATGCGTGCGCGGTCATCGGCGGAGAGGGCCACGACCGCGTTCGTCAGTGCCTCGAGCGTGCCGTTCCACCACGAGCGGGCGTCCTGCTCGTACGCGTCTGGCAGCGGGGTTTGGAGAGTGAGCGCGCAGCGTCCCTCGGCCAGCGCGTGCCCATGCGGGTCGAACACCAGGGCTTTGACCGCGGTCGTGCTCGCGTCCACGGCCAAAAAAAGGGGCGTCGTCACCCGAGGCCCCCGAAGAACCGCTCGAAGGGCATGTCGGCGGCCACGTCGTCCAGCGCGACTTCGGCCATGTGCTCGAGCAGCGGCAGCTCGTGGGCGCCGAGGAGCCCCTCCGCGCGCCAGCGCGCGAGCGCGCCCCGCATCGTCCGCAGGATTTCCAAGCACTCGAGCGTGGCGCCTGCCATGGCCTCGATCGCCTTTTGTCGCCCCAAGCCGCGGCCCAGATGGGCCCCGAAGCGGCCGGTGCGTCCGCCGTTGGTCGTCACGTCCAAGTCGCCGACGCCGGGCAGCCACACGGCGCTTTCGGAGCTTCCGCCCGAGAGCGTGACGATGCGTCGCATTTCGAAGACGCTCTGCGCGAAGACGGCGGACTCGTAGTTGTGGCGCGCGACGCTCCCCGGCTTTCCGCCTGCTGCTTCGTGCGCTCCCGCGGCGAACGCGATCCCCATGGCGTAGGCGTTCTTCAAGGCGGCGCACACTTCGACGCCCACCACGTCGTCGTCGACGAACGGATAATAGTAGTCGGTCCGGAGCAGCGCTGCGCAGCGTCGACTCTGGCTTGGATCGCGGCTCGTGAGGACGACGGCGGTTTCCACGCGACGCGCGAGCTCGCCGGCGATGCAAGGACCGGCCACGGCCACGGGGTGAAGGCGAGGGCCGAGCTCCTGTGGCAACTCGGCGGAGAAGACGTCCGGCAGAATTTCGACGCCGCCTTCACCGTGCTCGAGCCCCTTGGCGATGGAAAAGACGGGCAAGCTCGGGTGGGCGGCGAGCAGGCGGGGCAAGTGCGGCGCGAGCGCGCGGGCCGCCCAGCGCACGCCGGCGGAGCTGACGCCCAAGCCCACGACGTCCGCGCCCGCGAGCGCTTCGGGCAGTCGCTCGAACGGAAAGGGGCGGATCTCCCGCGGAAGCGCGAGCGCGAGCGTCGGGTGCGAGCCGGTGCGTTCCAGACTATCGATGATCGCGGCATCGAGGTGCGTGCCCACGAGGCGCACTTCGTGCCCGCGATCGACGAGTGGCACGCAGATGGCGCTTCCCATCATGCCGGCGCCGAGGAGAGTGACGACTGCCATGAAGCCGTTGTGTCCTTTCCTGGCCATTGTATGAGAGCCGGAGAGCGATGTCCGATCCGAACTACCTCACCCCCGAAGGCGCCAAGAAACTCCAGGACGAGCTGCGTCATCTGGTGTCCGTCGAGCGCCCCAAGACCGTGCAAGAGGTTTCGGACGCGGCGGCGCTCGGCGACCGCTCCGAAAACGCGGAGTACATCTACGGCAAGAAGCGTCTGCGCGAGATTGATCGTCGCATTCGCTTCCTCACCAAGCGCTTGGACGCGGCCGTCATCGTCAAGCAAGGCGAGGTGAAGCGGGACGAGGTGCGCTTTGGTGCAACGGTGGACGTCGTCGACGAGGAGGGCGCGCAGAAAACGTACACGTTGGTGGGCCCCGACGAATCCGACCCCGGTCGCGGCATGCTCAGCTATCAGTCGCCGCTCGGCCGTTCACTCATGAAGCGTCGGGTGGGGGACGTCGTCACGGTGCAGCGCCCGGCCGGAGAAATCGAGCTCGAAATCGTGGCCATTCGCTACGAGTGAGCGCTGGTGAGGCGAGCGAGCGCGGCCTCGCGCTCCGCGCCGAGCCCGATCGACCACCCCAACGTGAAGCGCGCGTTCACGTCGCCCAAGAGCGTGATTCCGGGGCCGAGCTCCGAGTCGAAGAGGCGCGTATCGAGGCCGAACGCTCCGAAGTACCCGCGAGCCCGGAGCGCCTCGGCGAGCGCGCTCGCCGCCAAAGACAGCGCCTCCGCGAGAGGCCCGAGGCTCGCAGGCTCGGCTCGCGCGACCGACACCGGCGCTCCGAAGCGGTCACACACGAGCTCGCATGGCCGCCCGAAGAGAGCGCTCCTTTCGTCGACGTAACCGTGCACCGAGAGCTCGCGTGTCAACGTGACCTCGGGCTCGACGAAAAAACCTCCCTGGGCGAGCGCCTCACGGATCCAGCGCCGGTCGTCTTCGGTGAGCCCGGCTACGATGCGCCTTTGGCCCTTTCCGGCGAAGCCGTAGCTGCGCTTGAGACGAAAGCCGGAGCCGAGCGTGGGCCGTTCGAGCCACGCGAGATCAGCGGCCTGCGGTGAGGCGGGCTCCACGAAGTGACGAGCGTCGTCGAACGCGAGCGAAGCGCGCGCCAGCTCCGGCAAGAGGGCGGAGGCGCGGGCGAGCTCCGCGTGGGGAGCCACCTCCAGGGCGAAGCGCCGGTGATTGACCAAACGCAGCACATCGACGGACGGCGCACGTGCTGCGCGAAGGCCGGCGTGTTGTGCCAAGCGGAGCGCGTTCGGTGTGGGGCACCA
Organism: Pseudomonadota bacterium; assembly: GCA_023432025.1. GTDB lineage: Bacteria > Myxococcota_A > Polyangia > Polyangiales > Polyangiaceae > NIC37A-2. Next base: position 40,155 of record JAEYVE010000210.1, on the reverse strand, counting down.
CGGCACGAGCACGAACGAGTCCCGGTCGTTCGATACCTCGTCGCTTTCGCCTTCGGGCCACACGGGCTCCTGGGGACACAGAAGAGCGCGGAGCCGCGGTGTTTCTCGCGCAATTTGCTCGCGCAAACGCTTCGGCGTTTCGTAGCCGTGGGAAGCGGAGAGCTCCCGCTCGGCGTCCAAGTTGAGGAGCCACACTCGCCTCATGGCTGCGCTCTTTTGCTCAAGGGTCCACGCGCCACGCGTCGAGGCGATCGATGAACTCGTCGCTCATGCCGGCTTTTTGTCGCGCGGAGCGATTGATGGTTTTGCCGCGGAGAAGGAGTGGGGTGAGCGGCGGCGGGAGGCTCTTGGTCCAAACGTCGAAATCCGCGCTTCCCGTCCACTGCCCGAACCAGCGTGTGGCGAAGCGCACGTGCGCGACCTCCTCGCGCCCCACCTGCTCTTGCAGCGCCGCGCCCGGTTCGTCGCCGACCGCGCGAAACCACGCCGCAAAGCGTGGCGTGTGCTCGAGGTTCGCGGCCTCGAGACCCATGCCCACGAGCGCGACGAACGCGACGGGGGTTTCGCACGTGGGGACGCGTTCCCAGAACCAATCCCGCACCGGAAAGTGGCCCACGTCGAAGCCCAGCGCGCGGATGTGGGCGCGGTACAGGTTCATGTGGCGGATCTCGTCGCGGCACACTCGGAGCAGGCCGCGCCGAAACTCTTGCTCCGTGTCGCTGAAACGAAGGAGCGCCCAGCACATGAGCTCGGCAGCTTGCAGCTCGTGGTGCCAGAACTTGTGCAAGAGGCGGGCGCGCGCCTCGGGGTTCTTCATCGCGCCGAGCTTCAGCGGGCGAGGGCGCTCGAAGGTGACGTGGAGCTCCGGCGGCCGGCCGGGGCGGACAGCGCGTGCGGGCGGTGAAGGTTCCCACACGTCCGGCGTTGGCGGGGGACACTCCTTGTACGCGAGGTCCTGCGAAGTGACGTAGGCGTACGCCCAGTGCTCCACCGTACCCGGCGCGGGCACGGAGTCATCGAAGGGAGCAGCCTGCGACGAAAGGGGAAGCTCGGGGGACGTCACGAGGGCGCCCATCGTGTCACGCGCGTCGGGGCTCGCAAGCTCTCGCTCGCGCTCCCGCGCGGGGGCTGCCCGCCGGCGTTCGGCGGGCAGCCTTCGGGGCGCTCCTTACTCGACGCGGAACTCGACGCGCCGGTTTTTGGCGTTGGCCTCGGGCGTCTCTTCTTTCATCACGGGCCGCGACTCACCGTAGCCCACCGCGCGGAGTCGGTTGGGGGCCACGCCGCGGTCGATGAGGTAGCGACGCACCGATCGAGCGCGATCTTCGCTGAGTCGTTGGTTGACCTCGTCCGAGCCCGTCATGTCGGTGTGTCCCTCGACGCGGATGCGCTCGAGATCCGGGTTGGCGCGAATCATCAACGCGACCTGATTCAGGAGGCCGTGGGAATTCGGGTCGAGCTCCGCCGAGCCGTGTCGGAACCGCACGGGCTCCAGCACCTGAAACTCGCCCTCTTCGTAGACGACGCGTGGGTCGCCCGTGTCCGGGCAACCGTCCTCGTCGTCGATGCCGTTGATGGTTTCCGGCGCGTTGGGGCACAAGTCGTCGTAGTCGGACACGCCGTCGCGGTCGCTGTCCGGATCTTCGTCGGGGCAACCGTCCGAGTCCGACACGCCGTCGCGATCTTCCGGATCGTCGGGGCACTGGTCCTGTGAGTCGCCGATGCCGTCGCCGTCGCGGTCGTGGTTCGTCGGCGTGAAACGCACGCCGACGAAGGCGCGCGCGGTGGGCACGCCGTAGCCGGGAACGATGCCGAACGCGGGACCGCCGATGACTTGCCAATCCTCGTTGAAGAAGTGGCGCAAAAACACGAACGCTTCGAGGGGCGTTTCCTCGGCGTCGGCTTGCTCGAGCCCCACGGCACCGACGGCTTCGAGACCGAACTCGGTGGAGCCGGGGATGCCGCCAATACGGTAACCGATGGCCGCCGCGTAGACGATTTCCGAGCCTGCTTGGAGGTTCCCGAGGGTCTCCGTCTTTCGAATGGCGACCCCGCCGTTGAACCCCAGGTGCAGGCCGCTCCTGAACATGTGATCGGCGATGACCTTCGGGATCAGCGTGACGCCTTCCGCGCCGGAAAAGTCTCCGGTAGCGGTCGGCACGCGCACCTCCACGGCTGCCGCGAGCCCGAAGACGTCGCGACCATCCAAGAGACGCAGCTTGGGCACGATGCGCAAATCGCCGATGCCGGCGAACGAAGGATCCGCATCGCCGGTTTGGGCGAAGTACGTCGGGAGCGACAGGCCGAGCGCCAGCGGTCCGAACAAGGTGGCGGACGCCACCAAATCGAACCCCGCGCGGCCGTCGACGAGGCTTCGGGTGATTTCGTCGGACTCGTCTGTGACGACGAGTGGATTGGTTTGGTAGTTCAGGTAAGCGCCGAACTCCCAGCGGTCGTCCGTGCCGCGAACCTGGGAGCCTTCTGCGTTCACCCAGCCATCGTGCGTCACCGCCGGCTTGAAGCGCTCGGAGTCCACCTGCGCCGCGGAGAGCGAGGGCCAGACGGCGGCCGAGAGCGTCACCAGCGTGAGCATACCTCGCTTCACGACGGGTCCCCCTTTCTACGGGAGCGGCGAGCGGCCCACGCCGCGCAGGGCAAGAGCCAAGCGGTCCAAGCGAGCGACGAAAGGCCGAGCGACGGTGCGAAGGTGCAGGTGAACGCGCCGCCCTGGATCTTCTCCCCTTCTGCGAGGCTCGTTGGATCGCTCGCGGTTCCGCCAGAAGACGGCGCCGCACCACTGCCGCCCGTGCCACTGCCGCCCGTGCTACTGCCACCCGTGCCAGTGGCGACGTCGCTTGCGTCGACGCAGCGGCCGGTGCTGGCGCAACGACGACCACCGCCGCATTCGTCGTCGTCAGCGCAGCCGACGCATTCGGACGCAGCGCCGCAGACCAGGTCGCCGCATTCAGCGTCGTCGTCACAGGTCACGGTGCTCTCGTCGAAGACGCAGTAGCCCTGGTTGCTGCATGCTTCGTCGTCGGCGCAGTCCGAGTCGGCGCGGCATCCCCGCGGGATGAAGCACCCACCGTCGATGCACAACCCTCCGCCCGCGCACTCGCTGTCGCTCGTGCACTCTTCCGGCGGAATCGCCACCGGCGGAACCCGCCCTCCGCCAGCGTTCCCACCCAAGCAGCGCACGCGGCGACCGACGTCGAGATCACCGTCGCCCGAGTCTTCTGCGTCGCTCACGGAGCGTACGAAGAAGTCCGCGTTGCACGTTCCGTCCAATCCCAGCGTGGCGAGCGGTGCTTGAAGCTGCAGGTAACCGTGATCTCCGCCGTTGATCCACAACGGATCGAAATCCACCCCGGCTTCGGCGACGGCGTCCACGTCGTCGTTCGAGAGTGGCTCGTACTCCTCGTTGGCTGCGGACCAACGCCACACGCCCTCGATGGTCTCGTCGCCGCCGAGGCCCACGACGTACTCGTAGCCGCCCATCGTGGGATCGGTCGTGAAGCGTTCGTCGATTTCCGGAGCAACGGCGCTGCCTCCGGTGTCGTCGTCACGGTCGTTGTCCACGAACACGAACAAGCGCACGCCCTCGCCCGGCGCGCCGGTGCCGGACACGTAGGCGCGGAGCCAAAGGTCACTATCGGCGGCGACCAGGTACGTGGTGCGAACGTCGATGGCTTGCTCGGCGGGCCCAAACTCGTCCAAGCCGTCGCCCGCTACGTCCTCCCTGCCGTAGAGCCAGTTCGGCTCGCCCGTTCGATCGACGGAGGCGAGCTCGACCAGCGACGGCGTCGTCCTTGGAGGAACCCAAGTTTGCGCAGCGGCAATTCGGGCCGTTCCCAGGAAGAAGAGGCCGGACAAAAGGACCAGCGAGCGACGCGGGACCATCAAAGAGCACCTCCGGGTGCGGTTGTGAGGGAAGACATCGAGGGACCATCATGAACGAACGAGCCGCTCAAACGAAGAAATCGGGGAGCAGCTCCGCGCCCGGTGTGACGGAGTACGGCTCCAAGTCGTGCACTCCGGCCGCGCGCAGCACGTCCTCGTCGATCAAGAACTGTCCGGTGTGCTCACGCGAAGGACGGGTCAAAATGTGGTGCGCGGCGTCCGCCACGATGCTGGGTTTGCGACCGCGTGAAGCGACCGCGTCGCCGCCCAAGAGGTTTTGAATCGCGGACGTCGCGATCACCGTCTTCGGCCAGAGCGCGTTGACGGCGATGCCGCGTGGGGCGAGCTCCTTGGCGAGCCCGAGGACACACAGGCTCATTCCGAACTTGGCCAAGCTGTAGGCCAGGTGCGGAGCGAAGTACTCCGGCTGGAGTGACAGCGGCGGAGACAGCATGAGAATGTGCGGGTTCTCGGCCTTTTCGAGCCACGGCAGGCACGCTTGGGAGCACACGAAAGTGCCCCGCGTGTTGACCTGATGCATCAAGTCGAAGCGCTTGAGCGGCGTGCGTGGGGTGTCCGCGAGGAAGATCGCGCTCGCGTTGTTGACCAGAACGTCGATCCCCCCGAAGTGCTTCGCGGTCTTGTCGACCGCTTCTGCGACTTGTTCTTCGGAGCGAATGTCGCAAATGCACGGCAGCGCGCGCCCGCCCGCGCGTTCGATCGCCTCGCAAGCGCTGTAGACGGTGCCGGGCAGCTTGTCGTGCGGGGCTGCGGTCTTGCCCACCACGGCCACGTTGGCGCCATCTCGGGCGGCGCGTTCGGCAATGGCGAGACCGATCCCGCGGCTCGCGCCGCTGATGAAGAGGGTTTTGTCCTTCAGGGTAGGCATGGCTCTTCCGCTTCGTGAGCAATCAACGCTCGCAGGGTCCAACCAGTATAGGGTGACCGTTGCCGGTCCCGGCGAAAGTGTTCTGGTGTGACCGGAGCAAACGGCGTTTTTGAGGCTTCACTACCCTGGGTGACGATGTAGGCGCGGCATTTCTGCCCCCGGCGAAGTTTCGGACACCTCCCGCCGGCGCGGTCCGGTCGATAACGTCGGCAGCGTGGACGCCAAGGTCCTCATCGACGCCATCGTGCGGCAAACCACGGTGCTGATTGCACAGCTCTCGACGAGCGCGGGCATTCGTGCGCCCCTCGCCCACGTCGCCGATCGCGTGTTTCTCGAGCTGGCGTCGGAGATCGAGGCTCAAGGCGTGGGCCGCAAGGTCGTGGCCGACATGTTCGGTCTCGCGCTGCGCAGCTACCAAAAAAAGGTGCAACGCCTGACCGAGAGCGCTTCGGTGCGGAGCCGCACGCTGTGGGAAGCGGTGCTCGACTTCTTGGCGGATCAAGGCAGCGTCACCCGAGAGCGGCTCTTCGAGCGTTTTCGCAACGACCCCGAACCGAGCGTGGCCGCGGTGCTCAGCGACTTGGCGAGTGAAGGCCTCATTTACGCGACCGGAAAGGGGATGGGCACGGTCTACGGCCTGTCCTCGGAGTCCGACCGAGCGCGGGTGGCGCAGAGCGGCCGAGAAGAGTCCGTGCGCGCGCTAACGTGGCACGCCCTTTACCGCGCGCCTCTGAGCGTGGAGGACTTGGCGCAGAGTCTGGGGGTGGCCGAAAGCGCGATCGAAGCGGCCGTGGCGGCGCTCGTTGCGGAAGGCCGAGTCCGCAAGGTGAACGGCTCCTACCGCGCCGAGACGTTCTTGGTGCCGGTCGGCGCCGAGCTCGGTTGGGAGGCAGCCGTCTTCGACCACTTCAGCGCAATGGCGCGCGCGGTGGCCGCCAAGGTGGGGCGCGGCGCGCCGCGCTCCGGCGAAGCGGACGTGATTGGGGGCGCCACGCTCACCTTCGAGATTGAACCGGGGCACCCTCACGAACAGGAAGTGTTCGACACACTGTCGCGCGTGCGCCGCGAAGTGAACGAGCTGTGGTCGCGAGTCGAAAAGGTCAATCGCGAACGCGCAGCGCACGCCAAGACGAGGAAGCGTGTCACCTTCTATTTCGGTCAGAACGTCGAAGAGGAAGAAGGCGAACCGAACGAGGAGGCTACGTGACTCGGCCCGCCGAGGCGCGAGGTGGTCGCGGCGGGCTTGCCGATCGGTGCTCGGTGCGCGATCGTGCGCGCGGTCTGGAGCTTGGGCTAAGACGCGCGCTTCGAAGGCGCGCCGGTGGGTTCGGGGTGGAGAAAGCTCGTTCGCTCGCGAGGGCAAGACGAGCGTAGGCCTTGGGGTGGTCACATGAGGCGAAGTCATTCGACGACAGAAGCAGGAGCGGGCTCGATTCGTCGCGCCTGTCGCGCTTGGTTCGCGGTGGGCCTCGGCTACCTCTTTTGCTTGAGTCCGGCGTGCGGCCAAGCCGTCGACGACTCCGGCAGCAACAGCAATTGGCTGATTTCTTGCGGGAGTGACGAGGACTGCGCCGGCGCCATGTCGTGCGAGTGTGGTCAGTGCACCATCCGGTGCGAAACGCAGTCGGCCTGCACGTTTCCCGGAGCTACGTGCGCTGCTCCCGACAGCGCCACGTGTGGCCCGGTGACGAGCGCCGTGTGCGTGGCCGAGTGCGTGGGGGACTCGGAGTGCGCGGACATTCGTGAGGATCTGCGCTGCGTCACCGGCCTCTGTCGTGTCCCCCTTCAGGGCGACTCGGGCACGGGCGGCGCAGGAACGGGCGGCTCTGGCGCGGGTGGTCCGGGAAGTTCAGCGACGGGCGGCAGCCTGCCCACGGTGCAGCTTCCGCCCGGGGATTGGGTGACGCGCGGTTCGCCAGCCGAGTGTATGGTGGGCGCAGTGGCCATCGTCGCTTCGGGGCCGTCGCCTTGGGGCGACGTGTCTTTGGACCAAGCTTGGGTCAGCTACACCACCGGCTCCACGCGCCCCGAGTTCATGACGATCGTCTTTCGTGGCACGTGGGAGGACGGGCCGCTGGTGCTGGGTGTTTCCATCAGTGAAGACCCGGAGTCGGGCGGGCAGCTCGTGTCCGGTGAAGGCATGCAGGTGTTCGCGACGCGTTATCTCGAGAACACGGCAAGCATCGGCTCGGGCCCGTACTATTCGGAGCAGATCGAGGCGACGGGCACCTTGTCGATCGAGGAGTACGTTCCTCCGGTCGACTTGCTCGAGGACGGGGCGCCGCTCACCCTGCGCGGTCAGCTGGAGCTCGCCGAGGATGGTTGGCAGCTCACGGCGCCTTTCGACATCGAAGTCGTCTGCTGGTACTCGCCCGTCGTCATCAAGTAGCGGAGGCAGGCGCCGCGCCGCCTCCACCGAACGAGGCGTGATTGGCTCGCTGAATCAGGTCCCGCGCGACAGGGAAATACGCGCTATACTCACGCTTCGTGCGTCCGGTCTCACCCACGCCAGAAAGCTCCTCGTCGCGTTCGCGCGGAGCGCTTGCCGTTCCCGTGTTGGACGAAGACGTCGCGGAGCTCGAGCTGCTCATTCGTTCTCACCACCCGCTCATTCTGGTGGACACGCTGGAGGAGGGTCGCGTTCACGCCCTGCTCGAGCACGTGGCGGTACGGCTCGACATGCCCTACTTGCGCTGGAGCGCGCACCGGGGGCTGTCGCGCGTCGGTGGCGGAGAGCTCTCGGCCATCTACAAGACGGAGCCTCCGGAGCAGTGCTTGGCGCACCTCTCCAGCGCGAACGCCGAAACCATTGCTTACCTGAGCGATCTGCCTCGGTACTTCGATCGGTCGGAGGTGCTCGCGCGCCTGCGCGAAGTCCACGACGTGCTCTCGGGGCACCGCGGCGCCGTAGTCATGCTCGGCGCGCCTGCGGACCTTCCACAGGACGTGGCGCGTCTCTTTACCTCACTGCGCCTGCACCCGCCGGGGCGAGACGTGTACCACCGGTACGTCGCGGCCGTGCTCGCGGACGTCAAGTCTCGCATGCCGGTGCGTGTGGAGCTCACGAGCGAAGACGTGGCCGAGCTCCTCGATCACTTGAAGGGGCTGCCGTTTTACGAGGTGCGAAAGATCGTGACGCAAGCCATCGTCGAGGATGGGCGTCTTTGTCGCGCGGACATCGCCGCGGTCATGCACTCCAAGCGTCGCGCCATCGAGCGAACCGGTGTGCTCGAGTACATCCCGGTGAACGCGGAGGCGGCCGAAGTGGCCGGCCTGGCGCGGCTGCGTGACTGGCTCGAAAAACGCAGACGTGCGTTTCGGGACCCCGACGCCGCGCGTGCGCGCGGCTTGACGCCGCCACGCGGTCTCCTGCTCACGGGGGTGCAGGGGTGCGGCAAGAGCTCGTGCGCTCGCGCGATCGCCGCGAGCTGGCGGCTCCCACTGGTGCGGCTCGATCCGTCGTCGCTCTATCGCAAGTACTTCGGGGAAACCGAGCAGAACCTGCGTCGAGCCATTCACACCGCGGAAGCCGTCGCGCCAGTGGTGCTCTGGATCGACGAAGTCGAAAAGGCCTTCTCGAGCGCCGGAGACAACGACGGCGGCACGACGCGCCGCGTGTTCGGCTCCTTTCTCACTTGGCTCCAAGAGAAGAAAGACGCAGTGTTCGTCTTGGCGACGGCCAACGACATTTCGGGCTTGCCACCGGAGCTCTTGCGCAAGGGGCGCTTCGACGAAATTTTCTTTCTCGATTTGCCCTCCGTCGAGGTGCGGGAGCACATTTTCGCGCTCCACTTGGCGAAGCGCGGCTGTGCGCCCACGTCGTTCGACGTGGCCCAACTCGCGCGGGAAACGGAGGGGTTCAGCGGCGCCGAGATCGAGCAGGTCGTGGTGTCGGGTCTGTACACGGCGTTCGCCGAAGAAAAGGAGCTGACGAGTGAGCTCCTGCGCCGGGAAATCAGCGAGACCCATCCGCTCTCGGTCACTGCGCGCGAGCGCGTCGAGGAGCTGCGTAGTTGGGCTCGCGGGCGTACAGTCTCGGCAGACTGAGCCCGCACTACGCCATGATTCGCATTTGCTTCGTTTGTCTGGGAAACATCTGCCGCTCACCCACCGCCGAGGGGGTAATGCGAGGCCTGGTCGAGGCGGCGGGCCTCCAGGACCGCATTCACGTGGAGAGCGCCGGCACGGCGGACTACCACACCGGTAAGCTCCCGGACGGGCGCGCCATCGACGCGGCCGCGCGACGAGGCATTCACTTGAAGAGCCGCGCCAAGCAGTTCCGCGCCGCGGACTGGGAGCGCTTCGACTACGTGGTCGCGATGGACGGCAGTAACTGGGGCGATCTCTCGCAGATCAAGCCTCCCTCCGTCGATGCGAGCAAGCTGCGCCTCTTGCGCTCGTTCGAGGGTGAGGCGTTTGCGAGAGCGCCCGTGCCGGACCCGTACTACGGCGGCCCGGAGGGGTTCGAAGAGGTGCTGGACTTGTGTGAGGTCGCGTGCGCGGCGCTGCTCGAGTACGTGCGCCGCGAGCACTCGCTCTGAGCAACGCCGCGCGCGGGCGCTCCGAAGGAGCGCCCGCTTCGCTTCAAGGGACGCTGGGCAGAGTTTCCGTGGCGAGGCTTTCGAGGAAGCCAACGACGTCTCGCCGCGCCTCGGGCACGTCGGACACGACGAAGTGTCCATCGCGTCCTGGGGGCGGCGCGTACTGACGCACGGCACCCGTGAAGCTGCTCTCGGAAAGCGTGAAGTTGCCCGAGATTTGGTCCTGAGAGGTCAACCCGAGCCGGTCGTCGCCGGTGGGTGTCACGCCCGAGGGCGCTTTGGCGAGCTCGAGGCCGGCGGCAAAGGTGTACGCAGCGAGCGTCTGGGGCGGGGAGTAGGTGTCGTTCAAGCCGAAGGTTTGAAAGACGTGTTTCGGCGTGCTCCCCGCAGCGGGACGAAGCAGCACGAGCGGCGCCAGGTTCAGCGGATCGGCTGGGTCGATCCATTGCTGCAAGAGCGTGAGCGCCGGGTGGGCTTCTCCCATGGCAAGAGTCGGAGCTCCATCCGAACCGAGCGTCACGTCTTGAAGAACGAGGGGCAGCGCGCCGGCGATGTTCACGGGGTTGGTCTTGGTGAGCAGCGCGTGCAAGAGGCTACCGCCGTTTCCGCTGAGAACTGCGCCAGGAAAGTCCGAGTACGGAAGCATCAAACTGCCGTGGGTTGCGCCCTGGGAGTGCCCGTAAAAGACGACTTTGTCGGCATCGATCGCGAACGAGCCCCCGGCGGTGGTCACCGTTCCGAGCGTCTTGGCGAGACGCAAGAGGGAGAGTTGGTCAGCAGCTCCTTGCATCGGGTTGCCGCGGGCCGCATCCGGATTCACGAAGTTGAAGAAGAGCTGGTCGGGTTCTTCGGTCGAGTCGCCGCGACGCGTTCCGTGTTGCACCTGGTCGATGCCGAGCACCGCGAATCGGGGAGTGGCTTGTGCGAGCTCACCCGCGACTGCAGGCACGAGGTGACTGCGATAGGAGCCGCCCGTTCCGTGCGCGTAGATGGCGAGGGGCCACCCCGCGGCGGGGGCCGCTCCTCGCGGCACGCTGAGGGCCGCGCAAACCTGCTCGGTGCGCACGGGGCCGCTGCTCACGTCGATGCCGCCGCCGGACTCCATGTAAGGTGCCTCGCCTTCCTGGAAGACGGGCAGCGTCACGAGTGTTTGGTATTCGTCGTAGTCGGCCGTTCCTTCGCCGCAGGCGCGGTCGCCGTCCGCTTGGGCGCACGGGGAGGGAGCGTCTCCTCCGCATTTGACCCAGTCGCCCGCTTGGGGCGGAGGCGCGTCCGCGACGGCTTGGGCCAAATCGGCCAGAGGCTTCACCGTATCGCCCACCGTGAAGACCGTCGCGTTCAAGAGCGCGCTCGGGTCGATGGGGCGAGCGCTTCCGTCCTCGAAGTAGTCGCGGAGATAGGTGCGCAGCGGCTCGTAAACCGCGTGAGCCGCCGCCAGCGTGGCGTCGCTCGGCGGCGCGTCGTCCAGCATCGCCGCGAAGTTCGGCGAGCGCTCGAGGGCGTCGCCGTTTTCGTCGCGCGCGTCCGTGGTAATCCACACCGCGTACGTGTGGTTCGGCTGGAGCACCGCCCCCAGCGGTGGACGCACGGCGAGCCAGTTGTGGCACACGTACTTGGTTCTGCCCCCGCCAGCGGACCAACTGAGCCCCAGTCGATCGATGGGCTGTACGTGACCGTCTTCACGCGCGGTGAGGTCCACGAACACGACGGATCTTCGATCTCCATCGAGCTTCAGGGTTTCGAAGTTCACGTTCCCCGAGAACCGGAACACCACCGTGCCGTTGCCGCTCCAGCGATCACCCTCGCGCTCGAGGCGGTCCACGTAGCGTTCGACCAAATCGACGCCCCAGAGCTCGGGGCCTGGCGTCGGAAAACCGGAGAGATCGGGCCTATCGTTCTTTAGACGAACGTCGCTCGGGAACGGCAAGCGGAAGAAATCTCCTTCGTCCGCGCCCTCGGCTCCAGGAACCTCGAAATAGGCGCGCACGGCGCCCTTCGTGGGGGCGTCGCATCGAACGCCCTCCCACAGCGGCACGCCGAGCGGAGGCACGGGCACCGAACACTCGCCTGCCGAGCAGTACAAGCCCCCGTAACACTCGGCGTGTGTCACGCAGCTCTGGCCGAGATCACCCGTGCCGCTGTCGACACACGAGGCCGATAGCCCGCGCAGCCCGCAGCGCAAACCAGCCTGGCAATCGACGTCGGACCTGCAGGCGTCGCCCGCTTCGCCTTCTCCAGCGGAGACGCACGTGCCGAGCGCGCAAGCGAGGCCGTCGGCGCACTCGGGGCCGATGAGACACGACTGGCCCAGCGCGCGGGTGCCCGCCGGCGCACACTCACCGTCCTCGCAGGTGAGGCCCGGTCGACAGCTCTTTCCGCTCCCCCCGCAGCTTTCTCCCACCCCGAGTCCGCTGGGCAAACCGCCTTCGCCGCCTGTCCCCGCCACTTCGTCCCCGCCGGGGTACGAAATGGGGTCCCCTTGGCCCGGCGACGAACAGGCAAGGGCGAGCATTTGCCCGACACCTACGGCCATCAAGGCTCCCGAGGCCCAGCGTAAGCGACTCATCATGGGCGCGCAGAGTAAACCGAAAAGCTCGCCCAGTGGACCGCCTTCCCAAGTTACGCGTCTCTTCGGACAGAGTGTTCGGGGTATGCTCGGGCTCATGGGCGCTTCCTTCGTACTCAGCCAGCCCCTGTCGCTGCTCGCGTGGTTAGGCATTGCTTGTCTTGCCTGCGGGGGCGCCGCGGAAACCGGCGCGCCGGGAGACGGGGAGACCGGCGGCGCGGCCGTCGGTGGGGGCGCCAGCGGTGGCAGCGCGGCGGCGGGTGGCACCTCGACCGGCGGCACGTCATTTGGCGGCCATCCGTCGACGGGGGGGAGCTCGCCCGGCGGCGGTGCTGTTGGAGGGACCGGCGCGTGGGGCGCCTGTCTCGTGAATGAGGACTGCGTCGCGGTGCTGAACACGGCATCCCCTTGTTTCAGTCCGTATTGCTCCGCTCCGATCGCTGCCTCACAGAGGGACCTGGCGAGGGAACGTTGTCTCGTGCCGTGGGAAGAGCGAGGTGGGGAGCTTCCGCCGAATTGCGGGTCGGAAGGTGAGCTCGCTTGTCCCGCGGTGTGCGCTTTGCCGCCGGAGTGCGTGACGCCTCGCTGTGACGCGGGCGCCTGCGTGCTCGACGTAGGCTATTCTGCCGAGGAGTGCGAGTCGCCCGTCGACACCTGTGCAGAGCTCGACGCGATCCGTCAGAGCACGCTCCGAGAGGCAAGGGGGTGCAACGCGGAGCTCGACGTCGTTCAGTGCTCGGGCGCGGCGGTCATCGAAGACGAGTGCGGCTGTGAGGTCCTCGTGAACGAAGCGCAGCCCCTACTCGTCGATACCGCACGTCGCGCGCTCGCGGCATGGCAATCACACGGCTGCCAGCCTCCTCCTCGCTGCGCTACGGCGGGCTGTTCCTCCACCGAAGGCGGCTTGTGCTACACGCACGACACAGGCCAATACTGTACGCCGGACTTGAAAGTTCGCTGAGCGCGGCGCGGGCCGCCGCGTGGTGCGCGCCTTCAGTTGACTTGCGCGGCGTCCTTACGAAGCGCAAACCCGGCGATTTCTGCGTCGAAGTGCTCTCCGGTCCGCAGCACCAGCATGTCGTAGGTGCCGTGCATCGAGCCGAACGGCGTGCCGAGCGGACAACCGGAGGTGTACTGGAAGCTCTCGCCAGGCTCGAGCGTCGGTTGTTCACCGATGACGCCAGGGCCTTGAACCTCTTCGATCTCGCCGTTTGCGTCGGTGATGATCCAGTGGCGATTCAGCAGGCGCACGGTTTCGTGCCCCTCGTTCGAAATCGTGATGGTGTAGAGAAAAAACCAGATCGGCTTTTGGAGGTCGGAGTGCTCCTCCGAGTAACGCGCGCGTACGACGACCTTCACGCCGCGCGTGACCGCTTCCGACTGACTGATGAATTGCTTTCCCGTCACGAGTCCCCGTCCGCTCCACGTCGGTCCACCGAGCGCCGACCCCGGCTCATAGCGGAGCAGGCTTTCCCTTGCAAAACCCAAGAAACGCCTCTTCGACCAGCGCCCTCCGCCATCCAGAGAGCACGTCCAGCGCGGCTTCGCCGCGCCCGGCCAGCGCCACCGCCTGGTGCATGTTCTTCAAAATGCGTCCCGGCATGACCAGCTCGGGAGCTGCCTTCACCGTAGCGCAGACCTCGGCGCGCGCCGCCGAGAGCCAGCCGTCGAGGCGGATCTCCTCGAACGTGGCGTACGGCGCTGGGTCGATGGGCACGAAATCCTCGGCGCGCGCCGCTTGCGCGGCGCGCTGAAGCTCACCCACGAAGGCCTTGCCCCGACGTTCGGAGAAGCCGCGCGGCACGCCCTTGATGCGCGCGAGCGCATCGACGGACTCGGGTAGACGGCTTGCGATGGAGAGCAGGACCTTGGTTTCCGGGGCGCGCTCCTTGTCTTCCCGAGACAGGCCGTTGTGCCAGTCGATGATGAAGCGGAGCGCTGCTTGGTTGGGGGGCTCCAGTTGCCACGCGTTGCGGAACGACTCGAGGGTCAGCGGCGGTGGGGGCTCGCGGAGCGGCGAGAGGGTCTCGCGGCTGGCGTCCCGCACGATTTGCTCTCGGCCGAGCGCGCGCGCCTTTTCTCCGAGCTGGTCGCGCAGCTCCCCCAGGTATGCCACGTCGGAAGCCGCGTATTCGAGGAGCGAGGGGCCGAGCGGGCGCCGTGTCCAGTCGTCGGCCTGGTGCGCCTTGCTGCTGCGCAGCCCCAGCAGCCGAAAACACAAATAGGCCAGCGACACCGACCCCTCGGGGCTCAGGAGAGCCCACGCAATTTGCGTGTCGAAAAGCGAAGGAGGCGGCGGGATCCGCAGGCGGTCCACGAGCAGGTGAACGTCCTGCATCCCTGCGTGGAGCACCCATTCCACGTCGGGCGCCGAGAAGGGCTCCCGGAGTGGATCGAGCGCGCCGAGCTTCAGCGTGTCGATCAAGTACGTTTGCCCTTCCGAAGCCCGCACTTGGAGCAGACAGATGCGGGTGCTCTCGCGCGTCGACTCGAACTCGGTGTCGACGAAGAGCGTATCCGCCCCGCGCAGGGCTTGCGCGGCAGCCTCGAGCGCGCTCGGTGTTTCGACCAATTGGAAGCCGGCCATGGCGCCTCGTACCAGAGTCGCCCAGAGTCGGCGACCAGTGCGCCGCAGCAGCCTGATTTGGTCGCTCGGTAGGACCTCGTCACACGTTGCCCACATCGTCGGAGGACGGCTCCCGAACGCATTTCGTGGGTTTCTGCTCTGGCATCGTCCGCGTACCGGTGCGAAGGCGCGGGTCGTGTAAACTACTTCAGCCCCGAACTTCCGATGCCTTTCCCCGACCCTTCGCGAGACGCGACCAAGATCATCAACGGCGAAACGAGCACGGAAGACGTGGATCGCAGCGAGACCCCCGTGAGCGGCTCAGGACCCATCAGCGACTCCGGTCGAGAGGACGAGCTCCTCGGGCGTAGTCTGAACGACACCTACGTCATCGACTCGGTGCTCGGCGAGGGCGGCATGGGTCGCGTGTACCGCGCGCGGCACACGCGCATTCCGCAGAAGGGGTTCGCGCTGAAGGTGCTTCGCCCCGATCTGGCGCGGGACCCGGATCAGCTCGCGCGCTTCCAGCGCGAGGCGGAGGCGGCCGCGTGCGTCTCTCACCCGAACGTGGTCGGCGTCTACGACGTGGGGCGCACCGCGGACGGCTGGTCCTACATCGTTTGCGAGCTCCTTTCCGGATGCGACCTGGACGCGCACATCGAACGCGTCGGGAAAATGGACGTGGTGAGCGCGGTTCGTATCGCGCTCCAAATCTGCGACGCGCTCGTGGCCGCGCACCAAGAGAACGTGGTGCACCGTGACCTGAAGCCGCAGAACGTGTTTCTGCTTTCGGACAGCACGGGCCATGTTCCGGCTCATCCGCGGGTCAAGGTGCTGGACTTCGGTCTGTCGCGTTTTCTCGACACCTCCGACGCGCAGTTGACCAAGACCGGCATGATCATGGGCACGCCCTCGTTCATGGCGCCGGAGCAAGCCAACGGGCAGCGCGGAGACCACCGCGTCGACATCTACGGTATCGGCGCCATTCTGTACGCAGGCCTGACGGGCCACGCCCCGTTCGAGGAGGACACGCTTCACGCCACCGTGCTGGCGGTGATGATGAACGAGGCCCCACGGCCGCGGGACTGGAACCCCGACATCCCGGAAACGCTCGAGCTCGTGATCCAGCGGGCCATGGCCAAAAACCCGGAGCAGCGCTACGCGAGCGTGCGCGAGCTTCGCGCCGCGCTCGAGGCGTTCGACCCGGCCCTCTCGGTTTCCATCCTGCCTCCGGGCAACGCCGCCGCGCAGCCGTCGAAGCCGCGTCGCGCTTCGCGCACGGCCTTGGGCGCCGATTTGTACGAGGTCTCCACGAGCCGGCCGCGGCTCTTGTTCTATCTCTTGCTGGCCGCGTCCATGCTCATCGCCTTCTTGGCCAGCAGCGTCAGCGCGCTCGAGCTCTTCACCGGCAAACTCGCGTTCACGCGCACCGAGCTCGCGCTCTTGCTCCTGGGTATTTGCGGTACGCTGCTCATGCCCGCAGGGCTCTGGATCCGCCGCTTCCGACGCACCATCTGGAGCAACAGCGCGCGTGTGCTCGATCTCTTGGAAACCATTCGGCGTCCGGTTCTGTCCGGGCTCGTCGCTTATGGCCTGGCCGCCATCGTCCTGCGCTTCTGCGACGACTTCGTGGGCCGCTTCGGGTTTCAGGGCATCTTCCGCCAAGACCCCGGCATCGCGTGGCCGGGCTGGGCTGTGCTCCTGCCGCTCGTGGCGTTCTTGGCCGCTGGCACCAGCGTGCTTCGACAGCGCTTCAGCGCCGGAGAAATCAGCCGTCTCCGGCGTCACCTCTTGGGAGCCCCGCTCCTGGCGGTGACGGCCGCCGCGGCGCTCTCCATCTTGGCGTTCGGCGTGGATTGGCGCGGCCGCAGCTACGGCGCTCTGGAGCTCTCGGATTTCGTCTCGCGCGTCGGCGCGGCCAAGGCGGAGCCGAGCTCCGCCGAAGAGAACGAGGCGAGCGACGATTCGTCGACGTCGACGGCAGTCGTCGAGGCCTCCGCTGCGGAGCCCGTCAAACGCGCGTCGGACGACGAGCTGGCGAGCGCCATGCAACGCGGGGTCGACGGGCTGCTCCCCCTCTCCGAGCAGTACCCTCGCGATCCGCTCGTGCTCGAGCCGCTCATGTTGGCCTTCGCCAGTCGGGCCACCACGCTCACCGATGCCATGGCCGTCGCCGAGCGCCTCTTCGCGGTCGCTCCCGAAAAAACGCGTGACTCGGGCGTGGGCCTCTTGGTGAAGCGCGGCGCGCAAACGCCGGGTAACGCCGAGAAGCTCGCGCTGCGCCTGATGAGCGAAGTGATGGGGGAGGCCGGCGCGGACCTCTTGTACGATCTCAGCACGAGCTCGAAGGTCGACAGCGCGCTCCGCAGCGAGGTGGACAAGCGCCTGGCGGCGCCCGAGGTCCAGAAGGCATTTTCCCCAGCGCTGCGCATCGCTTACGAGCTCCGAAAAGCTCCCTCGTGCGCCGCTCGCCTTCCGCTCTTGACGCGCGCCAGTCAGCTCGGCGACGAGCGCAGCCTGAATGTCCTCGTGCCGCTCGGCTCGAGCTCCAAAAAGGGCTGCGGCCGCACGAAGCGTAGCCCTTGCCCGGCGCAGTGCCCCGAAGAAGCGTCACGCTACCTCGCGGCGGTGCGTGAAATTTCCCTGCGCCTAGCCGGCACACCGCGCTGAGCCGTCTTTGCGTAGAGCTGTCGTGTCTTTGCGCAGAGCTGTCGTGTCTTGGCGCTGAGCGGCCTTTGCGCAGAGCTGTCGTGTCTTTGCGCAGAGCGGTCTTTGCGCAGAGCTGTCGTGTCTTTGCGCAGAGGGGTCTTTGCGCAGAGCGGTCTTTGCGCAGAGCGGTCGTCTCTTTGCGCAGTGTCGTCGCCGCGCGGCGCCCTTCCGCCTCAGTTGCGTCATTCGCTCGAGGGTGGACAGCGGATCGCTCAGCGCTCGACCAGGCCACCGCGCCGCTGGTTTTTGGGGAGGCGAAGACGCGAAAGCCGAGCGGTGCTCCCGCACTACGAAAACAAGACGCCTCGCGGTGCCTCGCGCAACGCGGAGTGCAATGCTGAGTGGAGTCAGAGGTTGTGAACCATTGGGGAGGAAGAGCATGGCGGTCTGCAATCAGTGCGGAAACGACTACGACAAGGCCTTTCAGCTGGTGTTGGACGACAAGACGTGGACGTTCGACAGCTTCGAGTGCGCCATCCAAGCGGTGGCGCCGAAGTGCGCCCACTGCGACTGTCGCATCGTGGGCCACGGCTTGGAAAAGAACGGCGCCATGTATTGCTGCGCCCACTGCGCCTCGAAAGAGGGGGCGACGGAGCTGCGCGACCGCGCGTGAAGCACGCTTCGGGACGCGCCCTGCCTCGGCAGCCTCGCGCTGAGCCGCACGGCAAAGCTCGCCACGCAATGTAGCGCGCGTCAAAGCTCCGGCGGCTGCCGCAGCGACGGGAACACGCGCCCCCGCCGCGGGCGGCGCGCCCCGGGTCGACGAGCCCGGCCTTTGTGGCTAAGTGTCGCGGCGTGACTCGTCCCATCGTTCCCAACGTGCTGGCTGCTCGCTACGCGAGCCGCGACATGGCGGCCCTCTGGTCGCCCGAAAAGAAAATCGTCTTCGAACGTCAGCTGTGGCTGGCCGTGCTCTCCGCGCAAAAGGAGCTCGGAATCGCCGTTCCGGACGGCGTCATCGAGGCGTACCAAAGCAAGATCGAAGAGGTCGATCTGGCCTCCATCGACGCGCGTGAGCGTGTGACGCGCCACGACGTGAAGGCGCGCATCGAGGAGTTCTGCGAGCTCGCGGGGCACGAGCACATTCACAAGGGCATGACGAGCCGCGATCTCACCGAGAACGTGGAGCAAATGCAGGTGCGCTGGGCGTTGTCTCTGGTGCGAGATCGCATCGTGGCCGCGCTTGCGCGCTTGGCGCGTCTGGCCACGGAGCACGCCGAGCTCGTCATCGCGGGGCGCAGCCACAACGTGCCGGCCCAGGCCACCACCGTCGGCAAGCGCGTCGCCAACAGCGGAGAAGAGCTGCTCCAGGCGTTCTACCGCGTGGAAGATCTCCTGGCGCGCTACCCGCTGCGCGGCATCAAGGGTCCGGTCGGCACTCAGCAGGACATGCTGGATCTCTTGGGCGGCGACGCGGCCAAGCTGGATCAGCTCGAGGCGAGCGTCGCGCGGCACCTGGGCTTTGCGCGTGTGCTCGGCAACGTGGGGCAGGTGTACCCTCGTTCGCTCGACTTGGACGTGGTGAGCGCGCTCGCGCAAGTGACGGCGGGGCCCTCGAGCTTCGCCAAAACTCTGCGGCTGATGGCCGGCGCCGAGCTCGGCACGGAGGGCTTCAAGCCGGGTCAGGTGGGCTCGAGCGCCATGCCGCACAAGATGAACTCGCGCTCGTGCGAGCGCATCAACGGCTTCGCCGTCATCTTGTCCGGCTACCTGACGATGGCGACGGGACTCGCCGGAGATCAGTGGAACGAAGGGGACGTCAGCTGCTCGGTCGTGCGCCGCGTGATGCTCCCCGACGCGTTCTTCGCGGTGGACGGCCTGTTCGAGACCTTCCTCAGCGTGCTCGACGATACCGGCTACTACCCGGCCGTCATCGAGCGCGAGCTGCGCCGCTACTTGCCGTTCTTGGCGACGACCAAGGTGCTCATGGCCGCGGTGCGCGCTGGCGTGGGCCGCGAAACGGCGCACGAGGCCATCAAGGAGCACGCGGTCGGGGTAGCGCTGGAAATGCGCGAGGCGGGCCGCACGGACAACGACCTGCTCGATCGCTTGGCGGCCGATCCGCGGCTCCCGCTCGATCGCGCCGCGCTGGGCGAGCTGCTCTCCAAGCCGATTGATTTCGTGGGCGCGGCGCCCGCTCAGGCTCACGCGTTTGCGCGCACGGTGGAGGGCATCGTGCAAAAGTACCCGGCGGCCGCGAGCTACGTCCCGGGTTCCATTCTGTAGGCTTCGAACGTGACCTTCGGTTCCATTTTCGCCCTGGCCGTGGGGCTCGCCATGGACGCCACCGCGGTTGCGGCAGCGCGCGGCCTTCTGGCGCCCGTCATCCGCGCGCGTCACGTGGCGCGGATCATGCTCTTTTTTGGCGGCTTTCAGGCCCTGATGCCGCTCTTGGGCTGGGCGCTCGGAAGCCAGCTGGGGCCGGTCGTGGCGGCGTGGGACCACTGGATCGCGTTCGTGCTCCTCGCTGGCATCGGCGGGAAAATGTTGTGGGAAGCGCGCGGCGGCCCCCGCGACGACGAGGCGGAGGTCGCCGACGCGGGGGATCCGTTCGGTCTGCGCGTGCTCACGGTGCTCGCGATCGCGACGAGCATCGACGCCTTCGCGGTGGGCGTCACTTTGCCGATTTTGGGCGCGCCGCTCGTCACCTCGCTGGTTACCATCGGCGTCGTCACCGCGCTGCTCAGCGCCGTCGGGCTCTTCGCCGGGCGCCGCTTCGGCGCGCTCCTGGGGAAGCGTTTGGACGCCGTGGGCGGCGTGGTGCTCGTGCTGCTCGGCGTGAAAATCCTGGCCGAGCACCTCGCCGCTTGAGCGCGGGAGCCGTGGCTTCCGCGCGCGCGAAAGCTCAGACGTCGATGAGCGGCGTCGCGCCCATGAAGTCCATTTTGCCCACGTTCACGCCGTTGTGCCGCAAAATCAGGTACGCGGTCGTCAGGTGAAAGTAGAAGTTCGGTAGCGCGCTCTGGTTGAGATAGACGGGGCCGGCGAACGCCTTACCCGGGGGCAGGTAGTTGGTCGTCACCTTGCGCTCCGACGCGCCTTGAAAATCGCTCTCCTTGATCGTGCTCAAGAACTCGAGCGTGGAGGCGATGCGCTGCTTGATCTCCTCGAACGTCGTTTCGGTGTCCGGGTGACGCGGCGCTTCCTTGCCCGAGAGCCGAGCGGCGAGAAACTTCGCCGTGTCACAGGAGGACTGGATCTGGCGAACGAGCGGGTACATGTCCGGCGCCAAGCGACACTGCAGCAGCACGTTGACGTCGAAGTTCTTTTGCTGGGCGTGCTCCTCGGCTTTGCCGAGCCAAGCCGACAGGTTTTGGAGCATCTTGGACACTTGAGGAACGGAAGCGGTGTACATGGACATGGTCCGCATCGATGAGGCGCGGCGCTCCGCTCGTCAAGGTCACCCTCGTGGAAATTCCGCGGCCGGGCCGATCACCCTGCGGTCACCGTGCGGTCGGCCAAGAGTAGCTCGCGGACTCGAGGGGGCGGCGTGGTCTTTCCTCATCCGGTGCTCCCGCACTGGGCTGGGAGGACCACGGCGAGCGGCGCACCCCAAGCGGGCCCGCTCGGCCACGCAGGCACGGCGCGGCGCCGCTCGGACGCGGGATTTCCGCCCCCTGCCGTCGCCGCGAGATGAACTGAACGCCCCGCCATGCTAGACGCGGCCCCGCCATGAGTCGCATTTATCGGTCGCTGCCCCCCGCCGGCACCAAGCTCGGCATCGCGTTTTCCGGAGGTTTGGACACTCGCTGCGCGGTCGCGTGGCTGTCCCGTCAAAGCATGCAGGTCTACGCGTACACGGCGGACCTCGCGCAGCCGGACGAGGACGACTGCCAAACCATCCCGCCGGTGGCCGAGTCACACGGCGCCGTGAAGGCGCGCCTGGTCGACTGTCGTGAGGCCATGGCGCGCGAAGGCGTCATCGCCATTCAGTGCGGCGCCTTCCACCTGTCCAGCGGCGGCAAGAAGTACTTCAACACCACGCCCCTGGGCCGCGCGGTCACCACGACGGCCATCATCCGCGCCATGCGCGAGGACGACGTGCACGTCTTCGGCGACGGCAGCACGCACAAGGGCAACGACATTCAGCGCTTCTACCGCTACGGCATTCTCACGAACCCGCAGCTGAAAATTTACAAGCCTTGGCTCGACCAAGCCTTCGTGGACGCGTTCGGCGGCCGCAAGGAAATGAGCGAGTACCTGCTCTCCGTGGGCTTGCCCTACACGATGAGCACGGAAAAGGCCTACAGCACGGACTCCAACGTGCTCGGCGCCACGCACGAGGCCAAGGATCTCGAGCACCTCGACAAGGGCATGCGCATCGTGGCGCCCATCATGGGCGTGGCGCACTGGAAGAGCGAAGTCGAGGTCAAGGCCGAAGAGGTCAGCGTCGAGTTCGAGCGCGGCGTGCCCGTGGCCATCAACGGCAAGCGCTTCACGACGCTCATCGATCTCATGCTCGAGGCGAACCGCGTCGGCGGCCGCCACGGCCTCGGCATGAGCGACCAAATCGAAAACCGCGTCATCGACGCCAAGAGCCGCGGCATCTACGAGGCGCCCGGCATGGCGCTCTTGCACATCGTGTACGAGCGCCTGCTCTCGGCCATCCACAACGAAAATACGCTCGACCAGTACTTTTCGCTGGGTCGCCGTCTCGGTCGTTTGCTCTACGAAGGGCGTTGGTTCGATCCCGAGTGCATGCTGCTCAAGGACGCCCTCACGCGCTGGATTGCGCCTTCGGTCACCGGCAAGGTCACGCTCGAGCTCCGTCGCGGCGACGACTACACCATCGTGTCCACGCACGCGGACTACATGGCGTACGGCCCCGACAAGCTCAGCATGGAAAAGGTGACGGACCCGGCGTTCACCCCTGCGGATCGCATCGGCGCGCTCGAAATGCAGAACCTGAACGTCACGGACAACCGCGAGTTCTTGGTGCACCACGTGCAGGCCGTGCATCGCCTGGGCAGCGGCGGCGGGGGACCGCTCGCCGCGCTCGGACCTGCCGGCAGCGTGCTGCCCGACCTGCTCGACGAGGAGTGAGCGGTCCGTGAATGAAAAACGACCTCGAAGGAAAACCCTTCGAGGTCGTTTTCGATCGAGCCGTCGACCCCGCCGTCGACCCCGCCGTCGACCCCGCCGTCGACCCCGCCGTCGACCCCGCCGTCGACCCCGCCGTCGACCCCGCCGTCGACCCCCGGTCATCGATCGAACCGAGCGGCGCGCCGGTGCGCGGGTGCGCGTCGATGGCGCCCTCCTTCGGGCGGCTTACGTGGCGGCCAAGCCGCCGTCCACCGAGAGCTCGGCGCCGCTCACGTAAGAGGCGCCAGGCGACGCCAAGAAGAAGAGAACCTGCGCGACTTCCTGGGCCTCGCCGAAACGACCCAGCGGGATGCGCCCCGCAAAGCTCCGCTCGGCGGCCTCCCTTACGTCGGCGGGCAGCCCGAACTTTTCCTGAATCCGCGTGTGCGTGGGGCCGGGGATCACCGAGTTGATGCGGATGCCACGCGGCGCGAGCTCGACCGCGAGCGTACGAACGAGCCCCGAGACCGCGGCCTTGGACGCGGCGTAGATGGACATGTTCGGCGCGCCCTGCAGCGCCGCCACCGAAGAGGTCACGATGACGGACGCGCCGCGAGACAAGAGCGGCAGCACCTTCTGCAGCGTGAAAACCACGCCCTTGACGTTCACGTCCATGTGCTCGTCGTAGTGCGCTTCGTCGACGTGCTCGAGGGGAGCGAGCTGGGCGATGCCAGCGTTCAAGAGCACGACGTCCAGCCTGCCGAAGGTCGCCTCGATGACGCGCGCGAGCTCCGCCGCTGCGTCCACTCTGCGTGCGTCGGATTGGAGCACCGTCACGCCCGCGGGTAGCTCGCTCTCCGCGCGACGGACGCTCTCGGCGCTCTGACCCGTGACCACGACGTGCGCGCCAGCCGCGTGGAAGAGCTCGGCCGCGGCGCGACCGATGCCCGAGGTGCCGCCGGTGACCAGCACGACTTTGCCCGAAAAATTGCTCACGTTTCCTGCTTGGGACATGGGTATCCTATTGTGGATTGAACGGTCAAAAATGAGACGTGTGAAAAACGGGGGGAGTTCGGGGGTGCGTCAGGAAATGAGCTGCCGGGCGCTCTGCAGCACACTTCGGACGAACGTGCGGTCCCGATTGACGCGCGCCATGAGGGCCAGGCCTTGCGTCAGAGCGAGCAGCGAGCGCGCCGTGACGCGCGGGTCCAAGCACTTCTGCACTTCGCCGTCGCGTTGCGCGCGGCGCAGCGCTCGCACCAAGGCCTCCTCGATGAGCTCCAGCTTGCGCGCCAAGAGCGCGGCGGTGTCGGCGTCCACGACGCCGAGCTCGGCCACGGAATTTCCCACGAGGCATCCGTTGAACTCGGGGGACAGCGCCGTTTGCTCCATGAGCGCGAGCAGCCGCTCGATGTTTCCAAGCGCGGAGCCCGGCGCGTCCAAGAGGTCGATGAAGGCGGGCTTGAGCTGGGTTTCGAAATAGTGCTCGACCACGCGAGAGAACAGGGCGCGCTTGTCGCCGAACGCACCGTACAAACTTTGGCGCCCGAGCCCTGTGACGCGCTCCAAGTCCGAGAGCGACGTGCCCTCGTAGCCCTTCTCGAAGAAGGCGTTCATGGCTCGATTCAACACTTCGGTCGGATCGAACTCGCGCGGACGACCAGCCACGAGGAGGAGTCTCTGGATTTAGGACCGAAAAGTCAAGAATGCGCCCCGGAGCGCCGCGCGCTCACCCTGCACGGGTCGCGTGCTCGGTCACTCTCGAATCAAGCGCGCTTTTTGACGACGCGATGCAGCGCGCGCTCCACGGCGAAGCAGCGGTCTTCGACGTAGAGGAGGCCGGCGGCCTCGGCGATGCGGCGCGCCTCGCTCGAGACGATGCCCTGCTGGAGCCACAAAGCTCGGGCGCCGATGGCTACGGCCGAGCGCGCGAACGGCGTGACTTCTTCGGAGGGGCGGAACAAGACCACGACCTCGACCGGAAACGGAATGTCCTCGAGCGTGGCGTAAACACGCTCGCCGAAGAGCTCACCGTCCGCGAAAGGATTCACCGGGACCACACGAAAGCCCGAGGCCTGGAGCGCCGCTGGGACACTCTGGGCCGACTTGTTCGGGTCGCGGCTCGCGCCCACCACGGCTAGCGTCGAGAAGCTCCGCAGGATGCGTTCGGCAGTGTCCATCGGAAGAGAGTGGTACCTTGAGCAGCGATGACGATCCAGGCGCTCGACCACGTGAATCTGCGTACGGCTGACATTGGGCGACTCGAGGCGTTCTACGTGGACGTGCTCGGTCTCACGGTGGGCCCACGACCTGCGTTTCCGTTCGGAGGTCTCTGGCTCTACGCGGGTCGCCAAGCGGTCGTTCACTTGGTGCAAGTCTCCGAGCAACCGCGTCCCACGGAGCCGCTCCGCTTGGAGCACTTCGCGTTCTCCGCGCGCGGGCTGTCTGCCTTTTTGGCGCGGCTGGACGAGCGCAAGGTGCCGTACCGCCTCGGGCGCCTCGAGGAGCTCGGGCTCGTGCAGGTGAACGTCCACGATCCGGACGGCAACCGCATTCACGTGGATTTTCCGGAATCCGAAGGGGAGTGAGCCGTCCTCCGAAACGCACGATGGCGCGGCTCTTTCGGAGCCGCGCCATCGTGGGCGCGCGTTTTTCGCGCCGTACGTCCCGCGTTCGTCCCGCGTGACGGCTAGATGTAGTCGATGCCCTCGCAGCTGTGCATGAACTGGCGATAGTCGCAGGTGAGCTCTTCGTTCGGTTGAATGTCGCGCGTCGCCACGCCGACGTTGACGGCGCCGAAGTCGACGTTGGGGGAACGTGAGTGGTTCATGTACTTGCCCATCGTCGTCTCGTAGTAGTACGCGCCGCCGGCTTCGGGCTCGTACATGTGAATCTCGATCTCTTCGCGGACGGAGGGAGGTAGCGCCGCGAACTCTTCCGGCGAAAAGCGGAGATCGAGCTTTTCGTGGAACTCCCAGACTTTGGTGCCCTTCGGGATGAAGGTTTTGGCGAAGACACCGAAGCCGTGGATGGGGCTGTTGTGAAGGTAGGTGGGGACGATGATCATGCGGACTCCGCGCCTGCCAATTTTTGGCAGCACGGACGCGAAGCTACCTTCTTCGCCACTTTTTTGAAGATGGGAAGTAGGCGCGCCCGCGCCTCGCCCACCCTACGCAAGTGATGCGGGTCTCGTTCGGGCGGGGCGCGAAGTCGTTCGTAGTACGCCGCTCAGGGCGCTTCTGCGGCTGACCCCGACGGGGCCGGCGCCACGTTCTTTTCGGTCGGCGTGGGAAGCCCGGTCGGCAACGGGGGCAGACCGGGCGGAAGTTGGGGCAGCGCGCTGGGCAGACGCGGCAGCGCACTCGGCAATGCGCTGGGGAGCGCGCTCGGAAGACCGGGCAGACCCGAGGGAAGTTGGGGCAGGGAGCTCGGGAGCTTGGGGAGCTCCTCGACGAGACCGGGCAGTTGCTCGGTGAACGCGGCCAGCTCGGCGGCCGTCGGCAAACGGAGCGGCTTGAGGCCGCAGCCGACGCCGATCGTCCGCAGCATTTTCGCCTGCGCCAGATCTCGGGTGTCCGCTTCGATGTTCACCGTGACGCCGACCGTACCTTCGAGGTTCTTTTTGACGAGCTGCTTGGCGAACGCCGACCAGTGTTTGCCGAGCCGGCTGTCGGCGGCCGCGCTGGCGAGAGCCACGCACGGCAGGTTGCCGCCCAGCCGCAGGCGGGCCACGGCGTGATTGGCGGCTCGCTGGACTTCTCCCTCTCCGGTCAGAGCGAAGGAGCCGGCGAGGGCGCGCGTGTTCGTGAGCTTTACGCTCTTACGGTCCGCTGCCACCTCGAAGTCGGTGTCCACGGTCGTCTTGTCACCGAAGACGAAGCCGTCCAGCTCCGGCGGGTGCGGGGGAACGTAGCCGAGCAGCTCCACGTGCAAGGTGCCCGGAACCGGCCCTTCTGCGAGCTGGGGCGGGAGACGCAGGGTGGCCTTCGCGCTGGTGGTGATGTTGGCGAGCGGCAAGCCGATCCCGAGCGCGCCGGAGAGGTCGCGGAGTGCGGTCGGACGAAGCTCGACCGTGGCGGTGGGGGCCTGCTGGTCCAGCTGAATGTCCACTCGAACCGGGGCCGGCCCCGCCGGTGACTCGCCGAGCTCGAACGAAATGCGCCCAGTGTCTTTGGACCAGCGGCTGCCCACGGCCCCGAGCGAACGCCCGAGCACCACGGTGGTGGCGGCCTCGAAACGACCCCCGCCGGGAGTACGCGTGACCGAGCCGCCTCCGAGCTGCGCCCACGGCGCCTCATTTTCCGTCGTGCGCCAAGCCAGCGCGACGGCGCGTGCCTCGATGGGCAGGTCGTAAGCGCTCGGGTGGCGCTCGGTCCACTCGGTGAGGTCCAAGGCGAGCGAAGGCGCCGAGCCCAAGACGTGGACCTCCACCTGCTGCGCAGTGAGTGACACCAGCTGGACCGCCTCTGCGCCGCCGAACAGCACGGACTGCCAATCGAGCCCCGACACGGTGGCGTCGACCCGCCCGATGCGCGCGGCGACGCCGCCGACCCCCGTGGGCCGCACCACGACGTTTCCGAGCAGGATTTTGTCACCGTCCCGGTTCAGCTCGCCGAGCTCCAGGTCAAAACCGTGCTTTTTTGCCTCGGTCACCACGCGCTCGCGCACCGTGTCGACGACCTTTTGGTAGGCGAGCCAGGCCCCGCCCGCGGCGAGCGCGACGAAGCCGAAAACGACCAGCACCGGGATCCAAACGCGTTTCGCCACGGCACAGACCCTACCGCGAGCCGTCCCCCAGGGACTAGACTTCGCGCCCCATTCAAGGGAGGAACGCCCCCACCGGGTTGGGGAGAAACCCCCGGGAATCACATCGTGGCAGCCAGCTATTTCGACGTCGACGGCACCCTGGTTCGGACCAACCTGGTCCATCCGACGCTCTATTACCTCGTCAACCAAGGGACGCCCCTGAAGACCGCGCGTCACGTGGGCCGCGCGCTCTTGCGTGCTCCGGCCATGGCGTTGGCGGAGCTGCGGGATCGACGCCTCTTCAACGAGCTTCTCTACAGCTCGTACGCGGGCGTGAGCGAAGACCGCCTGGAGCTCTTGGGAGAAGAGGTGTTCGAGGACGTGCTCAAGCCCGCCCTCTATCCGTTCGCCCAGGACCTCATCGACAAGACGCGCCGCGCGGGGCAGCGCATCGTGCTCGTCTCCGGCGCTCTGGACAGCGTGCTGCGCCACGTCGCCGAGTACCTGGGCGCCGACGAGTACATCGGCAACCGCCTGGAGATCAAAGAGGGCATCGCCACCGGCAAAATCCTGAAGCCGGTCGTCGCTGGCCCCGAGAAGGCTCGCCTCATTCGCGAGCACGCCAAGAAAAATGGCTTCGACTTGGCGGATTGCTACGCGTTCAGCGACAGCTACTCGGACGTGCCCATGTTGAGCGTGGTGGGACACCCCGCCGCCGTGAATCCGGACAAGCGCCTCAGCTTGCTCGCTCAGGCTTACGACTGGCCCAGTTTTGATTTGAGGGTCTGAGGCAGACCCTCCCCTAGAAATGAGATTTCTAGGGGCCCCCTCCCGCCTCCGCCCGCGTCTCGCACCTTCACGGGCTCGACGCTTGGCGCTCCGCGCGGGGCCCCAGCCCCGCTTGGGTCGAGCGTCAAACCCGCTTGGGTCGTCCACCAATTCCCCGAAAAACGTCATGAATCATCCCTCCGTCGTCACCCTGGACAAGGACAGCGCGCCGCGCGTGCTCTTTGCGGGGGACAAGCTCATCGAAGTCGACCTCCCGCCGGGCACGCGCTGCATCTACCCCAAGAAGCCTCTCGAGCCGCTGCGCGACGTGGACGCGGCCATTCGCTACGCGCTGAGCCACCCGGAGAACTCGGAGCCGCTCTACGCCAAGCTGAAGCCGGGCATGAAGGTGACGATCGGCATCGACGACATTTCGTTGCCGCTGCCGCCCATGAAGCGGCCGGACGTGCGCGAGCGCGTGCTCACCATCGTGCTGGAAATGCTGGCGGACTACGGCGTGGACGACGTCGAGCTGATCGTCGCGACCGGCGTGCACCGCCGCATGAAGGCGCACGAAATCCGCCACATGGTGGGCGACAAAATCTTCGACGCCTACTACCCGGACAAGCTCTACAACCACGACGCCGAGGACACCGCCAACATGGTCGTCATCGGCGAAACGCCGCACGGCGAGGTGGTGGAGCTGAACCGCCGCGCCGCCGAGAGCGACCTCATCATTTACGTCAACCTGAACTTCGTGCCCATGAACGGCGGGTACAAGTCGGTCGGCGTGGGGCTCACGAGCTACAGAAGCCTGCGCGCGCACCACAACCCGGACACCATCCGCAAGAGCGACAGCTACATGGATCCGGGCAAGAGCCAGCTCGCCCACGACATTTCGCGGCTCGGCAAGGTGGTCCACAAAACCCTGAACGTGTTCACCATCGAAACCACGGTGAACAACCGCATGTTCGATCGCCCGCTCGAGTTCTTGACGAAGAACGAGGACGACCTGAACGCGCGTGAGCGCACGATGCTCAAGGGCTTGGTCGCGGCCACGGCGCGTTTGCCGCAGGGTCTGCGCCACACGTTGTTCGACAAGTTTCCGGCGCCGTACGGCGTGACGGGCGTGTGGGCCGGCCACGTGGAGGCGGTACACAAAAAGGTCGTCGAGCGCTCCTTCGAGCAGTACCTGGTACCGGTGCAAGGCCAGGCGGACGTGCTCATCTGCCCCATCCCGTTCATCAGCCCGTACAACGTACACGCGTTCTTGAACCCGCTGCTCGTGCAGGTGCTGGCGCAGGGCTACCTCTTCAACATGTACCGCGGCGCGCCGCTCCTGAAGAAGGGCGGCACGCTCATCATCACGCACCCGATGACGGACAAGTTCGATCACGAGCAGCACGCGCCGTACATCGACTTCGTGCACCGTCTCCTGCCGGAAACGCGCGACGCGCACGAGCTCCGCAATCGCTACGAAGAGCAGTACGCGGCAGATCCGGCGTTCATCCAAATGTTCCGCACGGGCTACGCCTACCACCCGAGTCACCCCTTCTTCATGTGGTACTGGGGCGAAAACGGCCGCCAGCACGTGGGGCGCGTCATCGTGGTCGGCGCCGACAACGAGTACATCCCCAAGCTCTTCGGCTACGAAACCGCGCCCACGATGGACGACGCCCTCTACAAGGCGAAAAACGGCGAGGTGAAGAGCCTCGACATCACGTGCCTGCACGTGCCGCCCATCGTCATGGGCGACGTCACGCTTTGAGCGCGGGGGCCGCGTCATGACGGAGCTCCTCGTCTCCTATCCCGAGGAGCTCTTGCTCGCGCGTGAAGCGACGGGCGAGCTGCCGGA
Organism: Pseudomonadota bacterium; assembly: GCA_023432025.1. Classification (GTDB taxonomy): domain Bacteria; phylum Myxococcota_A; class Polyangia; order Polyangiales; family Polyangiaceae; genus NIC37A-2. The sequence goes on along the minus strand of JAEYVE010000210.1, from coordinate 10,593 downwards.
GACGGCGCTGGTCGTCCCCGCGCTGCCGCGCGAGCTCGTGTCGTACTTCCGCGCGGTCGTCATGGACGGCGAAGTGCACGAGCACGCCGTCGTCCTCGGGGCGAGCGACCTGAGTCCCGAGCTTCGGGTGCACGTGGCCGACGTGCTCGGTCGCAGAAAGCCGACGCACGTCGTTTATGCCGAAGCGCTCGCCCCCCGTCGTTACGAGCTGTCGGGGGACGCGCTCGGCCCACGCGACGCGTGCCTCGTGGCGGCGGTCGCGTGCGCGTTTGCCGAAGAAGGGCCTGACATCGAGGTCCGCGCCGGCGGAAGGACGTTCCGCGTGAGCGCCGCGCTCGAGCGCCTCTTCTTTCGCTGCCGCGCAGAGTCTTCCTTCACCGCCGCACGGACGTGACGGGCGCGCGCGGGCGAGGGGGGCTCGGGGAGCGTGCTCCGAGCGTTCGGAGTGCTCCAGGCGCGAGTAGGTTGTCCGCACCTGGCGAAGGTCGAACGTACCCAGGTTGGCACGACTTCGGAGCTCTTAAGAGCTGGAAGTGACTCAGGAATACTCGCGGTTGCGCTGTAGAGTCAGTCGATTAATCTTAATGGGTGCGCGAGATTTCGGAAACGGAGATCCAGGCCCGCCTCGAGTTCGACAACCCCTGGTGGGAGAAGGGGCGCAATGCCGCAATTCCTTTTCAGGATGCACCGCGACGCACCTACTTCGAGTCGTTTCTAAAAACCGTAACGGAACGCTCGGTTCAGCGCGCGGTCGTCCTCATGGGCCCCCGGCGTGTAGGAAAGACCGTCATGGTCCAGCACGCGATTCGGGCGCTGCTGGACGCTGGAATCGATGGTCCGGCGATTCTGTACCTTTCTCTCGAGACCCCGCTCCTCTCCGGTCTGGCCTTGGAGCGCCTCGTCGGCCTTTTTCGCGCGAAGTTCGCCCACGATCGGGAAGCCCCACTCTTCGTCTTTTTCGACGAAGTCCAATACCTCAAGGACTGGGAAGTTCACCTGAAGTCTTTGGTCGATTCCTACCCGGCGTACAAGTTCGTCGCGACAGGTTCAGCTGCCGCGGCGCTCCGCTTGAAGAGTCACGAGTCGGGCGCTGGACGGTTCAGCGACTACATTTTACCTCCGCTTACTTTCGCAGAGTACCTGCGATTCATTGGGCGTGACGACGAGCTCGTCCGAGAGATCGAGGGAGAGGAACGCAACGAATACGTTGCCACCGACATTGCGGTATTGAACGAGGAGTTCGTGAACTACCTGAACTTCGGTGGTTATCCGGAGGCCGTTTTCTCCCCGACCGTTCGCCGCGCGCCCGAGCAATACATCAAGAGCGACATCATCGACAAAGTCTTGCTGCGAGATTTGCCGAGCTTGTACGGCATCAGTGACATTCAAGAGCTGAATCGGCTCTTCACCACCCTCGCGTACAACACGGGAAACGAAGTCTCTCTGGAAGCGTTGTCGCAATCCGCCGGCGTCGCGAAGAATACCATCAAGCGGTACATGGACTACTTGGAGGCCGCCTTCTTGATTCGGCGAGTCGAACGAATGGACCAATCGGCTCGCCGTTTCCAGAGGGCGCGCCAGTTCAAGATCTATCTGACGAATCCCTCGATGCGCGCGGCGCTCTTCGGGCACATCGGTGCTGACGCGGGGGCGATGGGGGCGATCACCGAGACTGCTATCTACAGCCAGTGGCAACATGGTCGTCAAGCGGACCTGTTTTACGCCCGCTGGTCGAACGGCGAGGTCGACATGGTCTGCGTTTCGCAGGCGGCACAGAAACCGCTCTGGATCACCGAGGTGAAGTGGAGTGATCGGCCCTTTTCCGTGCGGTCCGAGCTCGATAACTGCGTTGAATTCGTTCGACGTAACCCGGACGTTCAGCAGCCGGTGATCGTTACCACGCGCACGATCGAAGAAGACATCGAGCACGCTTCGGTCCGTTTCGAGCTGGTGCCAGCGAGCCTTCACGCGTTCCGCGTCGGAGCAGATTTGCTGGCTCGGGCTCCGATGAGGGGCGTGCGATAGCTTCAGTTGGGTCGGGCGTCATCACCGCCGCACGGACGTGACGGGCGCGCGCGGGCGAGGGGGGCTCGGGGAGCGCTGCTTGCGAGTGAGAGCCCTGCTCCGAACGCCCGGAGTGGCTCTCTCGACGAGCGGAAGGGGTGGTCCGAGCGTTCGGAGTACCCCTGCTGACGAGCGGAAGTGGCGCTCCGAGCGTTCGGAGTGGCTCTCTCGACGAGCGGAGGAGGCAGTCCGAGCGTTCGGAGCACCCCTGCTGACGAGCGGAAGTGGCAGTCCGAGCGTTCGGAGCACCCCTGGTGACGAGCGGAAGAGGCAGTCCGAGCGTTCGGAGTGCCCCTGCTGACGAGCGGAAGCGGTGGTCCGAGCGTTCGGAGTGCCTCTCTCGTCGATGGAGCGCGGGATCTTGGCTGCGTGGCCGAAAACGGAGCGGCGGGCCGAGTGGTCGTTTCGACGTTGACGGAATCGCGCTTCGTCGCCGACTGTGCGTGGAAGTGAGGGGGGGCCCTACGGCGCAGAGCCGGGCGCAGCGCGCGCCGCTGGGGTTGGCACGTTGGGTTCTCCCGCTTTCCGAAAACCCGAAATCCGGAGAATCCACATGCGCAAGTACAGCAAGAGGTCCAGCTCGGAGATCCGCATCGCCTACGGCATCGAGCTCATCGCCGGTCTCGAGACCTTCGACGCCACGAAGGAGCTCGCTCAGACGCTCCGCCCCGTCAACGACGAGCTCAAGGCGCTGCGCGACGCGCGCTCGCAGAAGGAGCACGAGCGAGCCACGCGCCGCGCCGCGCTGCGCGCCGCCGAGTACCACCTGGACCAAGGGGTGCGCAGCTTTGCGCGCGCGGTCGAGATTGCCGACGGTGGGCGAAGAGGCTCGACGTACCAGGCAGTGTTTCCCGGCGGCATGGCGCCGCTCATTGCGCCGGAGGGCCGCAGGCAGGTCGAGCCAGCTGCAAAGTTCCTCGAGCGCTTGCGCGCGCTGAAGACGCCGTCGCTCGAGGCGACGCGCGCCGAGTGGCTGCCGCGCTTGGAGGCGGCGCTGCAGTCGTTTCAAGACGCCGTGCGCGCCTACGACGTGGTGGCGAGCGAGCTCGCGCAGCTCTTTGCCCAGGAGCTGCTCGTGCGCGACGAGCACGAGCTCGCGGTGGAGCGCCTCATCGGTCACGTGCGCGCCCAATTCCCCCGCGACTCGGCCCTGCGCGAGGTCATCTTTCCGTTCGTCGGCGCGCGGCGCTCGGGTGAGGTGGAGGACGAGGAGGGTGAGGCGGACCTACTGGTGGGCGCAGCGCAGTAAGCCTCTTTGAGCGAGAAAAGGCGGCGAAATCGAGCCGCCGTAGGGAGAGGCGTCCCGGCCAAGCCGGGGCGCCTCTCGTGCTACAAAGGGCGCCGCATGACGGCCAAGCTCGCGACCACGCCCTACGCGATCCCACCGCTTCGGAGCCTTCTCCTCCGGTTTCGCGACTCCGCGCGCACGGAGCGTGAAAAGGGCACGTACTTCGAGGACCTCATCCGCGTCTACCTGCAGAACGAGGACACGTACCGCGAGCTCTACAGCGACGTTTGGACGTACGCCGAGTGGGCCCATCTGCACGGCCACGACGCGCGCGACGCCGGCATCGACCTCGTCGCCAAGACGCGCGGCACGAACGAGCTCCACGCCATTCAGTGCAAGCTCTACGCACAGGACTACCGGCTTCAGAAGAGCGACATCGACTCGTTCTTCACGGCTTCTGGAAAAACGCACTTTTCCCGTCGCATCATCGTTTCCACCACGAACCACTGGAGCGAGCACGCCGAGGCGGCGCTGGTCGACCAAAACCCGCCCGTCAGCAAGATTGACCTCCACACGCTCGAAAGCAGTCGCATCGACTGGTCGAGGTACGAGCCCCAGAAAAAGCTCGTTCTCCGTGGGAAAAAGCAGCTTCGCCCGCACCAGGAAAACGCCCGCAACCTCGTCGTGAAGGGCCTGGCCGTCGAAGACCGCGGCAAGCTCATCATGGCCTGCGGCACGGGAAAAACGTTCACCAGCCTGAAAATTGCCGAAGAGCTCGCCGGCAAGAACAAGCGGGTGCTCTTTCTGGTGCCGAGCCTCTCGCTCCTCTCGCAGACGCTCACGGAGTGGACGCAGGAGAGCGAAACGCCGCTGACGAGCTTCGCCGTGTGCTCCGACAGCGACGTCGGCAAGAAGCGCTCGAAAAAGAACGAGGACGAAGTTTCGCTGCTCACGCACGAGCTGGCGTACCCGGCCACCACGAACCCCGCGCGCCTGGCGCAAGAAATGAAGCTCCGCCACCAGGCGGATCACATGAGCGTGGTCTTCAGCACGTACCACTCCATCGAGGTCATCAGCCGCGCGCAAAAAGAGCACGCGCTCCCGGAGTTCGACCTCATCGTCTGCGACGAGGCGCACCGCACCACGGGCGCCACCTTCGGCGACGAAGACGAGAGCGCCTTCGTCAAGGTGCACGACGCGGACTTCATCCGCAGCAAAAAGCGCCTCTACATGACCGCCACCCCGCGCATCTACGGGGACGCGGCCAAGGCCACCGCGGAGCAGGGCAACGTGGCTCTCTGCTCGATGGACGACGAGAAGCTCTACGGTAAGCAGCTCTACGTCATCACCTTTTCAGAAGCGGTCAAGCGCGGCCTGCTCGTCGACTACAAGGTGATCGTGCTCTCCGTCCAAGAGAGCCACGTCAACCGGCGCATTCAGGAGCTGCTCAAGGACGAAAACAACCAGCTCAAGGTCGACGACGCCGCGCGCATCATCGGCTGCTGGAAGGCGCTCTCCAAGCAGGGCCTCACCGAGGACCTCGCCGGTGATGGCGCGGCGATGAAGCGCGCGGTCGCCTTCTGCCAGGTCATCGAAACGCAGAAGGGCGGCAAGGTTCACAAGGTCAGCTCGAAGAACATCGCCGGCATGTTCCAGGCGGTGGTCGAGGCGTACCAGGCCACGGACGACTCGGGGGACGTGCCCTCCCTGCGCTGCGAAGCCGCGCACGTGGACGGCGGCATGAACGCCAGCCAGAAAGAAGAAAAGCTCGACTGGCTCAAGGCGCCGACGGACGAAAACACCTGCCGCATCCTGAGCAACGTGCGCTGCCTCTCGGAAGGCGTGGACGTGCCAGCGCTGGACGCCGTGCTCTTTCTCACGCCGCGCAGCTCCCAAGTGGACGTCGTGCAGTCCGTGGGGCGCGTCATGCGCAACGCACCGGGCAAAAAGCGCGGCTACATCGTGCTGCCCGTCGTGATTCCGGCCGGTGTGGACCCCACCGAAGCGCTGAACGACAACAAAACCTACCGCGTGGTGTGGCAGGTGCTCCAAGCGCTGCGTTCCCACGACGACCGCTTCGACGCGATGGTGAACAAGCTCGACTTGATCGGCAAAGACCCGAGCAAGATGGAAGTCATCGCCATCACCGACAAGGTCGAGAAAAAGGCGAAAAAGCGCGGCAGCAGCGCGAAAAAGGAGACGGGCAAGGGCTCCTTCGGTCTCGCGACGGACGGGGGCTCCGCCAAAAAGCCCCCCAAGGCCGAGCAGCGCGAGCTCGAATTCGAGATCGGGGAAATCGAGCGCGCCATCTACGCCAAGCTCGTCCAGAAGGTGGGCAACCGCCACCACTGGGAAGACTGGGCGAACGACATCGCCAAAATCGCCGCCACGCACGTCGACCGCATTCGCGCCATTTTGGAGAACCCGGCCAACAAGAAAGAGCGCGAAGCCTTCGCGAGCTTCGCCGCCGAGCTGCGGGACGATTTGAACGACAGCATCAGCGACGCGGAAATCGTGGAGATGCTGGCGCAGCACCTCATTACCAAACCGGTCTTCGACGCGCTCTTTTCCGGCTACAGCTTTGCGCAGCACAACCCCATGTCGACTGCCATGCAGGACGTGCTGGACGCTCTGCACGAGCACCACCTGGAGAAGGAAGCCGACACGCTCACGAGCTTTTACGAAAGCGTGAAGCTACGCGCGGAGGGCATCGAGAGCGCCGCCGGCAAGCAAAAGATCGTCGTCGAGCTGTACGACAAGTTCTTTCGCAACGCCTTCCCGAAAATGACCGAGCGCCTCGGCATCGTGTACACGCCGGTGGAGGTCGTGGACTTCATCATTCACAGCGTGAACCACCTGCTGCAGGAGGAGTTCGGGCAAACGCTGGGCAGCAAGGGCGTGCACATTTTGGACCCCTTCGCCGGCACGGGCACGTTCATTACGCGCCTCCTGGAGAGCGGCCTCATCCGCCCGGAGGAGCTGCCCTACAAGTACAAACACGAGATCCACGCGAACGAAATCGTTCTGCTCGCCTACTACATTGCCGCCATCAACATCGAGGCGACGTACCACAGCCTCGTCGGTGGCAAGTACGTGCCCTTCGAGGGCATCTGCCTGACGGACACCTTCCAGCTCTATGAGAAGGAAGACCTCATCAGCAAAATCTTGGTCGACAACAGCGCGCGGCGCGTGCGGCAAAAGAAGCTGGATATCCGAGTGATCTTCGGGAATCCGCCGTATTCGGTGGGGCAGGGTAACGCGAACGACAATAACCAGAACGTCGCTTACAAGCACTTGGACGAACGGATCCGCACGACGTACGCGGAGCGTTCGAGCGCAACGCTCAAGAACTCACTCTACGACAGCTACATCCGGGCGATTCGCTGGGCGAGCGACCGTGTGGGAAACAGCGGCATCGTGGGCTTCGTCACCAACGCGGGGTTCATCGATGGCAACACCGCCGATGGGCTCAGGAAGTGCCTCGCTGAGGAGTTTTCGAGCATCTACGTGTTCCATCTGCGCGGAAACCAACGCACGCAGGGCGAGCAGTCGCGCAAGGAGGGCGGCAAGATCTTCGGTAGCGGCAGCCGCGCCCCGATCGCCATCTCGTTCTTGGTGAAGAACGCGCAGGCGAAGGACCACGGGCGGATCTTCTTCCACGACATTGGCGACTACCTGACGCGTGAGCAGAAACTTGAGCGCATCTCAACTTTCGGAAGCGTGGCGGGTATCTCGGCGGCGAAGGAGTGGACCACTGTCACACCCGACGCTCACGGGGATTGGGTCAAACAGCGGGACGACAGCTTTCAGGCTTTTCTGCCCCTCGGGGACAAGAAGGGAGAGGGGGAAGCGGTGTTCGGCGTGTACTCAAGAGGGGTGGACACCAGCAAGGACGCCTGGTGTTACAACTTCTCGGTCGAACAACTTCGAGGAAATATTCGCCGCAGCATCGACTTCTTCAACGATGAGCTGCAACGCTACCAAAACGCATGCGCAAAAGGGAAAGCACCTGACGCAGGTCAGTTTCTCACATACGACTCAACGCGTATCAGCTGGGGTCGTGCTCTCATAGGCGACATTGCGAAGGGTAAGTCGCTCGCATTCTCGGAATGCGGTGTCATTCAGTCGACGTATCGCCCGTTTACGACATCGTGGATGTACTTCGACCGACGAATGAACAACATGATCTACCAAATGCCGCGGATGTTCCCGGACGCCGATGCGGACAACCGTGCGATTGGTGTGTCCGCGCCAAGCGACCGCGTAAGCAAACTTTCGGTCTTCATGGTCAGAAACGTGCCCGCTTTGCATGCTGCCGACATGCTCGGTTCCCAGTTCTTTCCTTTGCGCGCCTACGATGACGAGCTAGGTGACGATCGCCAGGTTTCGTTGGGGCACGTCGGTGGCCTTCGGACAGCGAACGACGGTATCACGGATGTAGGTGCTGAACGCTTTCGTGAGGCTTACTCCGGCGCCGACATCTCGAAGGAAGACATCTTCTACTACGTCTATGGTCTCCTCCACTCGCCGGACTACCGCGAGCGCTACGCCGACAACTTCCGCAAAGAGCTCCCCCGCATCCCGTGCGTGAAGTCCGCCGCCGACTTCTGGGCGTTCAGCAAAGCCGGGCGAGAGCTCGGCGAGCTGCACGTGGGTTACGAGAAGGTCACTCCGCATCCGGTGACGGTCGAGCGCGCCAAGACCGACTTGCCCGCAAAGCAGCTCTACCGCGTCGAGAAGATGCGCTACGGCAAGAAGAAGGTCGACGGCAAGAACGTCGATGACAAAAGCGTGCTCATCTACAACGACTTCATCACGCTGCGCGATATCCCGCTCGAAGCGTACGAGTACGTCGTGAATGGCAAGCCTGCGCTCGACTGGGTCGTGGAGCGTCAGTGCGTGAAGACGGACAAGGACTCCGGCATCGTGAACGACGCCAACGACTGGGCCAATGAAACCGTGGGTGACCCGAAGTACCCGCTCGAGCTGTTCCAGCGCGTCATCACGGTCAGCCTCGAAACGATGAAGATCGTGAAGGCGCTGCCCAAGCTCGAGCTGCCGTAAGAAAGCAGCGCACTCTCACAGGGGTCGCTCCGCGAGCCATTGGGCGCGGCGAAACGCCTCGGCGGCGCGTGGGTCGCCGACGCTTTCGTAGGCGATGCCCAGCGCTAACGTCGCTGGATAGCTCTCCGGATCTTCACGCACCATTCGCTCGGCCTCGGCGACGGCGCCGCGGGCCCCGGCGGGCCCGGAGCGCACCGCAGCGGCGATGGAGCCCGCGAGATCGTGCGCGGCGAGGTAGCGATAGCCGGTGCGCGCCAGGGCGGCGTGCTCGCCATCCGTCCGCACGTACACCAGCGCGGGCTCACTCGCGAAGACGAGCGACCACGCTGGATCGCGATCCAGGTGCAAGCGGCTTCGATCGTCCGGACGATTGTCGAGGAAGAGCCAGTCGAAGCCGTAGCGGCGGCGCTCTGCCTCGAGAGTCGCTGGCTCTCCGGGCATGCGCCCCGAGCGCGCGATTTCTTCGGCGGTGTAGACCCAATCGCTGCGCCCGTCGGTGTAGACGCTCGTTTGGGGCCACAGGTGATAGATGAGGTAGCCGCCGTATTGAAACTCGTTGAAGACGCGCCCCGTGAGCCCGTGCGAGCGCACGAAGTCGAGCGCAGCTTCCGGCAGGCGGTGATGTTGCACGCCGAGGTGCGGGAGCGGCAGTGGGCTGGCCACCGCGAGCGCGGCTCCGCCTGCCGCCGACACGAAGCCGAGCAGCGGCCCCAGCGCGAAGCGCGTCAGCTCGCGGCGGCGTCGCGATACGAGGAGCGCGAGCCCGGAGAGCGTCGGCAGCGCACAGAAAATGAACACGTAGGGGACGAAACGCACGCTGCGTAGCCCGAGCGCGAGGCCCAGCAAGCAGAGCGCGAGATCCCAGGGGTCTTGCTTTCGTCCCCGCGCGAGGAGCGCCACGGCGAGGAGCGCGAGCAAGGCGTACGTCCACGGCGACGCCGCCCAGAGGACGCTCGCGCTGAGTGGTTGCCACTCCGTGATGCCGACGTCGTGCCAGCTCGTACCCAGAACTCCGACGGTCGTCGTGAGGCCGTGAGTCGTCAGGGGCGTGAGGAGCGGCGCGAGCCAAGCGAGGCCAGCGACGAAGAGCGTCGCGCGCTCACTCTGCGCCGTGCGCCAGAGTCCGCGTAGGGTCGGCAGACCGAGTCCGAAGCGGGAAAGCGCGTAGGCGGTGACGACGGGGGGCAGGAGCCAGGCGCCGCGGTGCAGGTAGGCCGTCAGAGTGATGAGAGGCAGAACCCAAACGAGGGAGCCGCGGCCGACGCGGTGCCGCTCGAGGACGAGGAGCACGAACGCCGTCGTCGCAAAGGCGAACGTCTGCGGCCCCTCGGTCACGCGAAACGAGCAAGCTTCGATGCCGAGCGCTCCCACGACGGAGACGAGCCAAAAAGGCACGCGACGGTAGCGGAGCGCCGCAGCGGCGAGCGCGCCGAGCAGCGAAAGAAAAGCTGCGCCCTTGAGCAGAACGACTCCAGCGGCGCCGAGCCACTCGGTCGTGGCGTACAGGAGCAGCTCGGAGCCGGGCTCCTTGTAGAGCCAGGGTCGACCTTGGGCGACGTACGAAAAGGGCTCGCTCTCGAGCAGCGAGCGGGTCTTCCAGATTTCCTGACCGGTGCGCAGGTGCCACCAGTGATCGTAGCCACCGATCGGCAGGAGCGCGTAGCGGAGGGCCGAGAGCAGCAAGAGCGCGGCGGCCAACCCATGGGCGGTTTGCTCCAGCTTTCGTGAGTGCGGCGTCGGGGACACGGGCTCGGCGGCTACTGGCTCGGCGGACACCCGAGAGAGTCTAGCGACCGAAGGCGCCCGAGAAAGCGTTGGGGCCAGCGCGACGCGCGTCGTGCTAAGTGCGTGCGTCGAGCGGCGTTCTTCTCGTCGCGAGCGGTTGGAGTGCTTTTCTCATGAAACGAAGGAGCAAGCGGGTCACTCTGGTTCTGCTCGGCGTAGTGGCGCTCTTGCTTCTGGCGTTCGTGGTGGATGCGTGGTCGGGCTTGGGTACCTCCGCCCGTGGAGAGCGGCTCGAACGCATGCGCGCCTCACCAGCTTGGAGGGAGGGGCGCTTCGACAACTCGTTGCCCACCACCAAGATCGACACGTGGACGGCGATGGTGCGCTGGCTCAAAGGAGCCGACTTCAAAAGGCCCGACGCGCCCGTGGAAGTGGCGCGCCCCACGAGCTTCGCCACCCCGCCGGAAGCCGGCTTGCGCATCACGTGGCTCGGACACTCCACCGTGTTGATC
>JAEYVE010000205.1 GCA_023432025.1 Pseudomonadota bacterium | reverse complement strand
CCCCCCGCCCGTCAAATAATCTCTGAGCGCGCGAAGCACCGCCGAACGCCCTCGTTCGTCCAGGCTCCCGAAGGGGTCGTCCACGACCAGCAGGCGCGGGCGACGTGCCAGCGCCAGCGCCCACGTTGCGCGGCGTCGCTCGCCGCTGGAGAGCTCGCGAAACTGGAGACCCCACACGCGACTGGCGTCGGAGAGGCCGACCTGCACGAGGTGGCGAGTCGCAGCGGCGCGCGCGGCTGCGCCTCCCGCGCCGCTGCCCTGCCGCACGATTTCCATCAACGTCGAGCCGACCGTGTCGGTCGGCAGGACGGCGAGCCGCGCGTCCGAGGGAGCGAACGCGACGCCGTGGTCGCGCGTGTCGAGCGCGGCTTGGCCCCAGTGCGCGGCCCCCGTCATGGTGAACCCCGGGTGCTTCACCCCGGCGAGCGCCTCCGCGAGCAGCGTTTTTCCGGAGCCGATCGGCCCGGTGACGAGCAGCAGCTGACCTCGCTCGAGCTGTGCCGAGACACGCGGTGACTCCCAACCGAAGCCGGTGACTCCGAGCTCCGAGAGGACCAGAGGAGAATCCGGAGGACCGCTCACCGCCCGTACACCTCGAGGCGCGGCGGCAAAGCGCCGGTGGTGCCCCACGCCAACGGGAGCGGGGAGCCATCCTGCGTGGAGACCGCGAGCCGATGTGTCCCGTTCGAAGACCGCCAAGAACGGACGAGGTCCGTCACATCGATGCGCGAGCGCCCCGGGCGCGCCATCAGCCCCTCGCTTCTGGGCGGCACCCGCCCGCCGTGACTGATGAGGGTTCCCTCGCTTCGTACGTCGATTCTGAGCGGCGCCGCGACGTCTCCATCGGCGTCGAGCACCAAGAACGCGGCGTCGACGCGGTCGAGCGAGCGCCAGCGTGGCGTGAAACTCAAGAGGAGCGGTGTGCTCTGTGACGCGCGTTCGAGCTCGCACACGAGGCGCAGCGAGTCGGAGGGCACCGTGGTTCCTCCTTCCGGGACGCAGCGGTTGGCCAGGCATTCTTCGCCTTCGGGGCACGCGCCCGCCTCGAGGCATGGCTGGGGGACACGCGCACAGCCGATCACGAGCAGGCCTGCCGCGAGCGCTCCGAGCGGCGACCGCTCGGGGCGTGATGTTCTCGTCTGCTGCCTCACGAGGGGCAACAGTATCACTCTGCGTCGGAGAGACCGAGCTTTGCGTAGGTGCGGTTTCGGTCCTCGATGATGTCGCTGATGGCTTGCTCCATCGTAGGGATGCCGTGACGCTGGATGGTTTCGAGGTTCGTGCGTGCGATGCGACGGCGGAGCGGCTCGGGCGCCGGGGCGCTCGACATGTTCCCCGAGAGCAGGGCCGCGAGATCCATGAACTGGGTACCCGAGCCCCGCGACGGGTCGATGCGGTCGAGGACCGTAGCTCGCACCGCTTGGAGCATGGGGTCGGGGCTGCGGCGCAGGAAGGGGATCATGCGCTCGGGATCCGAGGGATCGGGACGCGCGTCCGGATGAAATGCGGCGAGCAAGAATGAGGGGGCCGTGGGTGTATGCAGCTCGCGCACCATGCGTTGAAAGACGTCGAGGTCGAGGCGACCGAGCTCGAAGCGCGGGAGAACGAGCAGCACGAGCTCGACACGCGAGTCGCTCGCCATGGTGTCGAGCACCTGGGTCACACGCTCTGCGACGCGTGGTCCGTCGTCGGGAATCACGCGGATTTGATCCGCGATTACGGATATTTCCACGCGGTTTGCTCGCAGCGCTGGCGCGGCCCACGGACACAGATCGAACTCCAACACGACCTCGTCGACGTACCTCTGACACAGCCGACGTGCTTCGCGAACGAGCGCCTGATCCATCGTATTCACGCCTCGACCCTAGCAGAAGCGAAGGGCGTGCTCAGGTGCGCGAGCGTCAGCTGCGCGTGTCCACGTGAACCTTCGAGCACGCTCGTGAAGCATGTCCCACGAGGTGTGAGGTGGATGAGTTCTTGACCTTCGAACGAATGGCAATGCAAAGTAATCATCAAGTCACTTTTCGGACTTGTGAGAGGGGAGCTCGAAAGAGGAAACCAATGGCTGCAAAAAAGACCAAGAAGAAGGTTGCCAAGAGCGCGGCGAAGAAGAAGGTCGCCAAGAAGACGGTAGCCAAGAAGACCGCGAAGAAGGCGGGCAAGAAGGCCACCAAGAAGGCAGCGAAGAAGAAGGCCAAGAAGAAGGTTGCCAAGAAGGCCGGTTGAGTCGGTACTTCGGTTCGTGTTGCGAGCGCCCCCTGAACCTCAGCGGGGCGCTCGCTGGCATTTGGGGCATCGAGTGAGCTCGCGAACCGCACGTCGCCCGGGCCTCCGGTTGTGCGGATATCGGCGTCCGATTAGTCTCGCTTGGCGAGCGGTGGTGGCTTTCGCTTCCGTTCGGACTCGAGAGGCAACACCACCTTGGCAAGCGACAAGCACACCGCGGTTTCGCTGCGCGCCCGCAAAGAAATCGGGCCAAAAATAGCCGTCGTAACGGCTTATGACGCCACCATGGCGCGCCTGCTCGACGCGGGCGGCGTGGACGCTCTGATGGTCGGAGACTCACTCGGGATGGTCGTGCAGGGACGTGAGAACACGCTGCCGGTCACCCTCGACGAGGTCATCTATCACAGCCGGGCCGTGGCGCGGACGAAGCCCCGCGCGCACCTCATCGGCGACATGCCGTTTCTTTCCTTTCAGGTGTCCCCGGAGCGCGCCTTGGAGAACGCCGGGCGTTTGCTCAAGGAGGGAGGAGCCGAGTCGGTGAAGCTCGAGGGCGGCATCGAAATGGCGGAGACGGTGCGTCGCATCGTGAGCGCCGGGATCCCCGTCATGGGACACTTGGGCCTCATGCCGCAGTCGGTCCATCGCATGGGCGGCTTCAAGGTTCAGGGGCGTACAGAGGAAGCCGCGGAGCGCTTGCTCGAGGACGCTCGCGCGCTCGAACAGGCAGGGGCCTTCTCCATCGTGCTCGAGGGGGTTCCCTCGGAGGTCGCCGAGCGCGTCACGGCGGCCGTCTCGGTGCCCACCATCGGCATTGGCGCGGGCCCCCACTGCGACGGGCAGGTGTTGGTTTGCTACGACTTCTTGGGCATGTACCGCGAGCTGTCGCCCAAGTTCGTGAAGCGCTTCGCCGAGCTGGGAGAAGCCGTGGTGAACGCGACGGAGCGCTACGTTCACGACGTGCGTGAGGCTGCTTTTCCTGCCCCGGAGCACGGTTTTGCGATGGCTCGTGCGAAGCCGGCGCAGGGAGCGACGGAAGCCGTTTATGGCCCAGCGGGCCCGTCTCGGCCCCGCGGCGAGGGCGTCGAGGCGCCCCGCGGAAAGGCTTCGTCACGCAAAGCGGCTACGCCTGCGCCGCCCGCCAAGGGCGACCACCGCAGCTCCCGCGGGAAACCTTCGCGGGGCGAGCCGTCGTCCGGTCGGCCACGAGCAGCGAAGAAGGGCGCAAGGCGAAAAGGGATGTCGTCGTGAGCGCGATTCTGTCGACCGTGGCCGAGCTCCGTGGGTACACGGACGAGCTGCGTCTTCGCGGCGGCCGTGTGGGTCTGGTGCCCACGATGGGTGCCCTTCACGCGGGGCACCTGGCGCTCGTCGAGCGAGCGCGCGCGCTCGCCGACGAGGTCGTCGTCACCATTTTCGTCAATCCGACGCAGTTTGGTCCGAGCGAAGATTTCGAGCGCTACCCGCGCACGTTGGATCGCGACGCGGAGCTTGCGCTGGGCGCCGGAGCGAGCCGCATTTTCGCGCCGAGCGTCGAAGAAATGTACCCGGCCGGCGAGAGGACGCGCGTGGTCGTGTCCGGCATCACCGATTCGCTGTGCGGGGCGTCGCGGCCCGGACATTTCGCCGGCGTCAGCACCGTGGTGACCAAGCTGTTTGCGGCGACGGGCCCGTGCGTCGCCGTGTTCGGGCGCAAGGACTACCAACAGCTCAAGGTCATCGAGCGCATGACACGAGACCTTCTGCTGCCGGTCACCGTGGTGGGGTATCCCACGGTGCGCGAGAGCGACGGGCTCGCGCTGAGCTCACGCAACCAGTACCTGACCGCCGAGTGGCGGACGCGGGCCTTGGCCATTCCCCGTGCCCTGACGCAAGCTCACGCAGCTTTTTCGTCGGGCGCGCGTTCGGTCGGGCAGCTCCGCGAGGAGGTGCGCGCTTCGCTCGAAACGGCGGGGCTTCGCGTGGACTACGCGACGTTCGCGCACGCCGACGATCTCGTCCCTTACGGAGACGACGAGCAGCTCCCCGAGCGCGCGCTCCTCGCGGTGGCCGCCTTCGCGGACACGACGCGCCTCATCGACAACCTCGTGCTCGGTGAAGACGCAGCTCCGCTCGCCGGGGCGTCGAGCGCGGGAGGAGCCGCGCAGTGAGCCCGGGTCGCTTCATCGTTCTCGAAGGGATCGACGGGTCGGGCACGACGACGCAGACGAGTGTGCTAGCCGAAGCGCTTCGCGCGCGGGGCTACCGCGTGGTCACGACTCGTGAGCCCACCGGGCGTTCGGTGGGAACGCTGATCCGGCAGGTTCTGCAGCACCGCTTGAGCCTTCCGAGCGGAGAGACGGTGACGCTTCCTTGGTCCAGCTTGGCGCTCCTTTTCGCGGCCGACCGTTTGGATCACGTCGCGCACGTCGTGGAGCCCGCGCTTGCGCAGGGGGCCATCGTCATCAGCGACCGCTACGACTTGTCCAGCCTGGCCTACCAGTCGAGCACTTCGCCCGAGGGGGAGGGCGCGCTCGCTTGGCTTCGCGCGATCAATTCGCGAGCCGCGCGTCCTCATCTCACCGTGGTGCTGGACCTACCGGCGGCCGTGGCAGAAGAGCGTCGTACTGCGCGGGGTGGGGAGGCGGAGCTCTTCGAGCAAACCGCGCTTCAGGCGCGCTTGGCCGAGCTGTATGCGCAGGCGGAAAGTCTCGTTC
>JAEYVE010000092.1 GCA_023432025.1 Pseudomonadota bacterium | reverse complement strand
CTCCACGCACGCCCCACGAGCCCGTGCCGCTCCTCGTGGTGCGCCATCCTCCCGTGTTGGTCCAAGGCATTTGCTACGGACGAGCCGACGTGCCCGCACCCCTGACCGAAGAGGCATTTCGAGCTTTCGTCGCGCGTTTGCCGAACGTCAGCCGCATTTGGACGTCGACCTCACGGCGCTGCCGGGAGCTCGCCGAGCGCCTCGCCGAGCACACGCGAGTCAGCCTATCGACCGACGACGAGCTCCGCGAAATCTGCTTCGGCGCGTTCGAAGGCCTCACCTGGACGGAAATCGAGCAAGAGCACCCTGAGGCGTACCGCACCTGGATGGGTGACTGGCGGAACTCCCCTCCGCCCGACGGCGAGTCGCTCGCCAACTTCACGGCGCGCATCGGCAAAGCCTTCGAGCGCATCGCCCACGTCACGCGCCGTGAGCAGGCGCCCTGCGCCCCGCTCGTCGTGACCCACGCGGGCGTCGTACGCGCGCTGCTCCGCCTCCGCGAGGGGCTCGACTGGGACGAGGCGCTCGGCCACGCCGTGCCTCACCTCGAACCACGAATCGTTCGCTGGTAAGGCGAGCCTGCGCCTCCCTCAGGGGGCTTTCGACCGAGCCGCCAAAGCGGCAAGCGGCGCGATGGAAGCGCGCCGCACGTGCTCGCCCGACAGTCATGGTATAGCCCCCCCATGCGAAGGCGGCCGCTCGGACAAACAGGGCTCGAGGTGACGGAGCTCGCGCTCGGCACCTGGGGATTCTCCGGGGATGCGTACGGACCTGCAATCGAAGGCGAGGCCGAGAAGGTCATCGACCGTGCGCGCGCCATCGGCATCAATCTCTTCGAGACCGCGGACAACTACGCCTCCGGAACCATCGAAAAGAAGCTCGGCGAACGGCTGGAAAACGACGCCGAAGCCATCATCGTCACCAAGCTCGGCACGGATCTCGACGCCTCGCCGCCGCGCAAGCGTTTCGACGCGGCCTACTTGCGCCGCGCCTTCGAGGCGTCGCGCGAACGCCTACGTCGCCAGACGGTCGACGTCGTGCTCTTGCACAATCCCTCGACGGCCGCGCTCAGCGTGGACGAAACCACCGGAGTACTGCGCGAGCTCAAGGCCGAAGGCGCCATCAAAGCTTGGGGCGTGAGCTGCGGTTCGCGAGAAGTCTTGGAAGCCGCCCTGGACGCCCAACCCGACGTGGTGAGCCTCCCGTACAACGTCTTCCAAGTGCAGCCGCTGCGTGAGCTGGCCGACCGCGTGCGAAAGGACAAAGTCGGCGTGCTCGCGCACTCGGTGCTCGCCTACGGGCTCTTGTGCGGACTTTGGCCGCCGCACAAGGAGTTCCGCTACGGAGATCACCGCACGCAGCGCTGGACTCCTCCGCAGCTCCGGCGCCGCATTCGTCAGCTGGACGCCGTGCGACCGCTCGTGTCCGGGGAGGTGAGGTCGCTGCGCGGAGCCGCCGTTCGCTTCGTACTCTCCGAAGAGCTCGTCTCGAGCGCCATCTTGGGTCCGAGACACGGCACGCAGCTCGACCAGCTCGTCCGTGAAGCAGGCCAAGAACCTCCCTACTTGAGCTCCGGCAAACTGACGGCGCTCGAGCAACGCCTCGAGCAGGTAGGAGTCACGCGATGAGCTCCGATCCGGTGCTGGAACAGCTCGTCCAAATCGCCGCGGAGGCCGCGTCCGTCGTGGCCCAGGTATACGCCGAGCCGTTCTCCGTGGACTACAAGGGCCCGGCAGATCCGGTCACGGCGGCCGATCGTCAGGCCAACGCGCTCATCTGCAAGAGGCTGAACGAGGCGTTTCCCGGCGTGCCCGTCGTGGCCGAAGAAAGCCCGGAGGCCGAATGGGCCAGCTTTCGCGACTTCGAGCGTATTTTTTTCGTCGACCCGGTGGACGGAACGCGCGAGTTCGTCGCAAAAAACGGCGAATTCGCCGTGATGATCGGCATGGTCGAAGGCAACGTGGCGACGCGCGGCGTCATCCATGCGCCGGCCCTCGGCCTAGCTTGGGCGGGCAGCCCAACTGGAGGGGCTTTCGAAATCGACGCGCAGGGTGCGCGTCGTCCGCTCCGTGTGGGTGACGTGACCCGCATCGGCGACGCTCGCGTCGTCGCTTCGCGCTCGCACCGCGGTCGGCTCTTGGAGCAGTCCCTCGAACACCTGTCGGCCGGTCAAGTCGTGCATCTCGGCAGCGCCGGTCTCAAGGGCGTCGCCATCGCTCGACAGATTGCCGACATTTACCTGGTGCCGCGCCACGCCGGCTCGCTTTGGGACGCTTGCGCGCCGGACGCCATCGTGCGCGCCGCGGGTGGCACCTTTACGGACGTGCACGGGCGGGTCATCGACTACCGCTCGGCGCAGCTCGAAAACAATCGCGGCGTCATTGCTGCCAACCCAGAGCTGCACGGCACGGTCGTCGCACACATGAGCACACTGCTCACGGATTCATCCGTTCGAGAGAGCCGAGAATAGAATCCGACTCTGGCGGAACACTCCGCTTCGCATCGAACGACGCGCAAAGCGCACACACACAGACCACTCCTCGCTGCATGACGCAGGTGCGTCGAGCGTTGCAGCAGCGTTTCATTGACACCGTTTGTCGGGCCACTGTACCGTCCTCGGTGCGCTGCGAGTGGGCCTATTTGGCGGCAGATTTCCGCTTTCGTCGGCACGTTTTATCCGTCGATTCACTCGGCTCCTTGGCGCCCCTGCTGCCAGGCAACTGACCAGCAGGTGACTGGTTCCCAGCGGACTGGTTCCCTGGAAACCGCTCCCTAGCGATCTGACTCGAAGCTCCTGGAGGAATCGTGATGCTCCGCTCCTCGCGCAAGAAAGCCGCGCGCACCACCGCCGCGCTGATTCGTTCCCTTTTGCTCGGCACCGCCGCGGTGACCACCACGGTCGCGGTCTCCACCGTCATGGTGGGCTGCAAGGACGAAAACCAACCCGAGTACTGGGTCGAGAAGCTCGATGACGCGAAGTGGCGGCCGCGCGCCGTCAAGCGCCTCACGCAGTTCCTCGACGACGCGCTCGCATCCGCCAACAACGACATGCAGGCGCAGCCCGTCCAAGACCTGTTGAACAAGGTCGTGGACCCGCTGACCAAGGTGTACGTCGAAGACTACGGCGAGTTCGACACCGCCACGCGCACGTCTCTCATCAAGCTGCTCGCGGACTTCCGCGACAAGCGCACCGAGCCCGCGCTCAAGAAGGCGTTCGACGAGTTCGCCAAGCGTCCCCGCACCACCTCGGACGAAACGGACATCAAGTGGGCGGCCCGCGCTTACGGCGATCTGAAGCTGCCCTCCCTGGCGCCTTCGGTCTTGGCCGCCTTCGAGAAGCTCGAGGCCCACACGCTGCTCGGCGGCGTCACCTACCGCGACTACAGCGAGGCCATGGTCAAGGCGCCGAGCCCGGGTTGGTCGAGCTCACTCGTCGGCCTGCTGGGCCAGCCCATGGCCGACCCGAGCTCCGCCAAAACGAAGGAAGCCGCCAAGGACATGATTGATCCGTTCCGCGATCAGCAGTTCTGGCAGGTGACCGCGGCGCAGGTGCTCGGTGAGCTGCGGGATCCGGCTGCGGTCGAGCCGCTCATGAAGGTGCTGCTGGATCCTTCGAAGAGCTCCATCGCCACCACCTCGCTCCTCGCGCTCGTGAAAATCGGCAAGCCGTCGGTGGACCGCGCCGTCAAGGTCGCGGACGGTTCCGACACCGCGCTCATCGACTTCCACAAAGAGGCGGTGAAGAAGGCGTCGGGCTCGAAGGACCAGGTCAAGGGCAACCCCGCGCTCCCGATCGCCGCAGCCGTCATCGGCATGGCCGGTCGCCCCGAAGGTATCGGTCCGCTCATCAAGGTGCTCGAAAGCGACGCTCCGGCCAGCGACAAGGCCATCGTCGCGCGCGAGCTCGCGAAGATCCCCGCCACGGCGGAATCGAAGGCCGCGTTCAAGAAGGCCTTCGAGAGCATCCCCGCGGACACTTCGGTGCAGGGTGCCCCGGCGCTCGCGCTCCTCGCGGAGGCCGCAGGCCAGTTCTACGACCCCAGCCTCGTCCCCTGGCTCCTCGAGCGCGCGGGCGCTCTCAAGGGGGGCGGCGAAGAGAACAAGGCCATTCAGCAGGTCCTCGTGACGACCGCGCTGAAGGTAGCCAAGCCGGACCAGCTGGATGCCGTGAAGAAGGCGGCGGACTCGTACGGCGCCAAGGATCTCGTGCCGCTCGTCGAACAGGTCCTCAAGGCCTGCGGCGACAAGGTCGACTGTTACCTGCAAGCCATCGAAAAGTCCGAGTACCAGAACAAGGACAAGCAGCTCGCCGGCATCAAGGCGGGTTACATGATCGGCGTCTTGGGTGACGCCGCCGCGCGCGACAAGCTCATCGACGGTCTCAGCGCCATCGACAACGCCGCCGTGCGCTTCGTTGCCGCGCAAACCATCGATCAGCTCACGCCCAAGGGCTCGAACGAAGTCGTGACGCGCCTCGACCAAATCATCGCCAAGAACAAGAAGAGCGCGGACAAGGACAAAATCGCCGGTGACGCTCCGCTCCAGCAGGTCTCGTACCGCTTGAGCGCGCGCGGCGGCTGAGAGCCTCTCCCCAGGGAGCGCGCTCCACGAAAAAGGGCAGACCGTGAGGTCTGCCCTTTTTCGTTTCCGCAGCGGCCCTTCGCCTCGTAACTCCGACGTGAAACGTGCGTTTCGTAGTGCGGGAGCACCGCGCTACGACGTGTGGGGCCTCCCCCCAAAGCGCCGTCTGCACGTTCTTTTTTCGGGGCATCGAAGCTCGACCGCGCGCGGTGCTCCCGCACTACGGCGGCAGCCGCCACGCTCGGCGACAGAACGGCCACGTGCGCCATCTGGCGGCGCGGCCGCTCGGCTCACTGAATGCCGTACTCGGTGAGGCGGCGGTAGAACGTGCGACGCGGCATATTGAGGAGCTCGGCCGCCTTCACGCGGTTCCAATTGCAGGCCTCGAGCGCTTGGACGATGCGCTGCTTCTCGTCGCGACGGTGCTGCGTCACCGTTTGGCGCTTCTCGGCGCGCGTTTCGCCGCGCGCGCTCGCGGGCTCGCGCGCTGCCGACGCACGCGGGGCTTCCCTCGGCGCCCCGGAGCTGGTCGCGGGCCGTTCGCTCGGAAGGTCGAGATCCTCTCCTTCGATCGCTTCGCCGTCGCTGAGCACCCAGGCGTTCAAGAGCACGTTCTCGAGCTGCCGCACGTTGCCGGGCCACTCGTAGTCCAAGAGCCGCCCCAGAGCTTCGCGCGTGAGCGACTTTTTGGGTTGCTGAAAGCGCGTGGCGAAGCGGGAAAAGAAATGATCGACGAGCTGCGGAATGTCTTCCGTGCGCTCGCGCAATGGCGGAAGGCGCATTTCCACGACCTGAATGCGATAGAGGAGATCCTCGCGAAAGCGGCCCTGGCGGACCATTTCTTTCAAGTCGCGGTTGGTCGCAAAAATGACACGCACGTCGACGGGCTCTTCTTTGTGCCCGCCCACGGGGCGTACGCGCCGCTCTTGGAGAACACGCAAGAGCCCCGCCTGCATCTTGGCCGGCGTCTCACCGATTTCGTCGAGCAAGAGCGAGCCGCCCTCGGCTTCCCGGAACAGCCCCTTGCGATCGCGGTCCGCCCCGGTGAACGCGCCGCGCGTGTGACCGAACAGCTCGCTCTCGAGAATTTGCTCGGGGATGGCGCCGCAGTTCACGCCCAAGAACTTCTTGTCGGAGCGCGGCGATGCCTGGTGAATCGCTTGGGCGACCACCTCCTTGCCCGTACCGCTCTCGCCGGTGATGAGCACCGGCACGTCGGTGTCCTTCACGCGCTCGATCATGGCGTAAATGCGGCGCATCGCGGGGCTCGTGCCCACGAGCCCCGCGTACGTGTAGTGGGCCGTCAGCGCCAAGCGCGTGGAGCGGAGCTCGCGGCGCGCCTCCTTGAGGCGCAGGGTGCGCGCTTCCAGCACCTCACGCAGTCGCTCTTGCGCTTCCTCGAGCGCATGGTTGGCGGACTCGAGCGCTTGGGAACGCTCCTTGAGCTCGCTCAAGAGGCGCGCGTTTTCCAAGGCGATGGCCGCCTGGTCGGCGAAGGCGCGCAGCGTGGGCAGCTCTCCTTCGAAGCGCGGGCCCGGCGCGCCGCGTGTCTCCAGGTAAAGCGCACCGATGGTGGTCCCCAGCGGCCCCTGTACGGGCACGGTGGCCACACCGCGCAGCATGAGTTGGTGCACGGAGGCAAAGCCTGCCAGACGTCCGTCCTGCGCGGCGTCCACGCTGAAAAGCGGCTCGCCGGATTGGAGCACCCGCTCCGCGATGGAGCGCGAGTACTCGCGCTCCATCTTGCCGCTCGAGCCGTAAGCGGCGCGCACCGTGAGCTCTCGGTCGCCGCCTCCGAGGAGCAAAAAAGCACGCTCGGCGCCCAGGAGCTCGGCCGCGTGCGTGACGATTTTCTGGCTCAAGCGGTCGAGATCGATTTCTCCCGCTAGATCGTGGTTGATGGCCAGAATGCCCGCGAGGCGCTGCTCGAGCGGGGTGTTCGTCATGCGCGAAATCGCGGCTGCGCCGCTTCGCGCGTGTGCGCTCGGCTGAGCGCGACCGCCCAGCGCGCCCGGCAGAGGCGGCGCCGCGGCGAACGTCCCCTGACGCGCCGAACCCACCGAGAGCTCCGTCGCGTGAAGCGCCGAACGCAAAGCGCGACGCCTCGGATCGTTCCAGTACACCTCGCGCAAATCGCGAGGCAGGCGCGCGCTGATGTCCTCGAGCACCTCCAGCGCGCGCTCGCGCGCTTGGCGCGCGCGCCGCGACCGCCCCGCGCGCTCCTCGAGATCGGCCTCGAGCTCGCTGGCGCGCCACAACTCCTCACGGTGTCCGCCTCGCTCGGCCGCGGCGCGAGCCTCTCTGCAAGCGGCCTCTGCGCCCAGCTCATCGCCGCTGGCGAGCGCGACCCGCGCCTCGACGAGCTTCAAAAGCGGTGAGCTGTCCGCGCTCTCGCCGAGGAGCGCGCGAGCTCGCTCCACCCGGTCTTCGACGGCGCGCCCCGCGCGCAGGCACACCGAGGCGCCCTCCAAAGCGGCCTCGGCAGCGTCCCGACGACGCCCCAGCTCGCTCCACGCCGCCTCACACTCGGCATACAGCGTGATGGCGCGTTCGAGGTCGCCTTCGCGATCGGCGAGCTCGGCGCGCAAGCCCGCGAGCTGGGCGAGCGACACGGCCGGCAGGTTCTCGTCGGCGGCGACCGCCGCGATGGCGGCGCGCACCCGCTCGAGCCGCCCCAGGTAAAGGTCGGCGTTCGCCAAGTTGAGCAGCGCTTGGTTCAGCGTGGTGCGCCGCCCGGCGCGCCGCGCCGAGTCCACGGCGGCCTCCAGCATGTCCATGGCCAGAGCGAGCTCGCCTTGCACCTTGAGCAAAGCGGCCAAGTTGATTTGTGCCGACGACAGGAGACCCGCGTCCCCCGCGCGCTCGGCCGCAGCGATGGCGACGCGGAACGTGGACTCCGCTTCTTCCAAACGCTCGAGGCGCCAGAGCGCCGTGGCCAAAGACGACGCGACGAGCGCCTCGTAGCGCGAGCTCTGCGCCTCGCGTGCCTCGCTGAGCGCGCCCCTCAGCGTCGAAACGGCGAGCTCGCGGTCTCCTGCCAAGCTCTGTGCGAGCCCTCGATACGAAAGGGCCTCGATGCGAGCTTCGCGCGGAAAGCTTTCGGCGTCCGAAAGACTTTGGAGCGCTTCGACGTAGCGGCCCCCGCCGAGCAGCGCGCGCGCGCGACAAGCCGTGAAGAAGGCGGCCAAGTCCCCGGTCGGCTCCCCTTCACGCGCGACGGCGTCCGACAGCGCCGAAAGCGCGCCCTCGGCGCTGCCCGCGGCGAGCTGGTAACGCGCCTCGAGCCACGCGGCATGGAGATCGCGTGCGCCGAGCTCGTCCAAAGCAGCGCGGGCCAAACGAAACCGTCCGTGATCCAAGTAAAAGGCGGCCGCCGCGCGCGGCTCACTGGGCGCGACGGCGGCCTCACCGTGGTTGAGCACGCGCTCGAGATCCGCGTCGGACGCGATGGGCTCCACGCCGGCGCGCGCGACGAAGCGGCGCAAAGGGCCCGGCCGCTGCCCCGTCGCCTCGAGCACACGACCCACCATGGCGTCGCTGAGTGACGGAATGGAGCGGCGCAGGAGACGCCGCCCCGCCGCCTCGTCGAGCGGCGGCATTTCGAAGCGCGCCGCTTCTGGCGCGAGCGTCTCGGTTCGACCCAGATCGTCGGTCAAGACCACTCGCCCCGAAGCGCTGAGCTCGGCACGGAGACGCTCCCGGAGACGCGGCGCAAGCCCCTCCGCAGGTGCGTCCACGAGCACGAGGCGCGGCGCCTCGGCCGCGTCCAGCTCGCGCAGCGCAGCGTCCACGTCCCGCGCCAAGCTCTCGCTCACGAAGACGATGGGAGCGCCGCGCATGGAGAGCGTCCACGCCGCGCGGCGAAGCAACGTCGTGCGACCGGAACCTTCTGGCCCCACCACGACGAGCAGCTTGCCCGGCGCGAGCTGCTCCACCTGAGCGAGCAGCGCGCTCGAAGCGTTGTCGATGCCTTCGACGGGCCAGCGCCCGTCATTGACGTCACTTTCGGGCGCCTCGAGGCCCGCCGCATGACGGACCGCGCTCGCGAGCTCGTCTGCGGACGGATAGCGCACGGTGGGATCGTCCGCCGTCGCGCGACGCGCGATGTCCGTGAGCGCGGAGGCGACGGAGCGCGTCAGCTCACCCTCACCTCTCGCTACGATTTCGCGGAGCATGACTCCGAGCGAGTACACCTCCGAGCGCGCCGTCAGGCGCTCGCCGTGGAGCACCTCGGGCGCCGCGTAGTGCGGCGTGAGTCCCTCGGGGAGCACGCCGCCATCGCGCCACGGCGCCGCGAGGCCGAGGTCCACCAAGCTCACCTCGCCCTCGTGGCTCACGATGACGTTGGCCGGCTTCACGTCCCCGTGCAGAAAGCCCGAGCGATGCACGTGCGTGAGCACGTCGGCGGCCCGCGCGAAAGCCGAGAGCGAGCGCGCGATGGGTTGCCCCGATTCCGCGAGCTCCTCCAAGCTCTCGCCGCTCACCAGCTCCCGCACCAGAAAGGGACGGCCGTCGCGCAGGCGCCCGAAATCGAGGACCTCCGGCAAGCCGAGCCCCTCCAAGCCGGAGAGCGCGACGGCCTCACGGATCAGCGCGTCGACTTCGGCGGAGCCATAGCCGCGCGCGAGCACCTTCAGCGCGACGAGTCGCCCGCCGTGTCGCTCACGAACCGCCCAGACTTCCCCACCGCCGCCCTGACCGAGCCGGCGCTCGGGCTCATAGCGAGAAGGAAGCGCTGCGTAGTCCAATGCGTCGATGCTCCCCCGAGCGAAAGCTCACAGGCCGTAGTCCGCGCCCAACCCGAAGAAGAACCCGCTCGTGCCGAAGCCGAGATCGAGGCGCGCTACGAAGTTTCTGTGCGGCTTGTACCGAAGGCCCGTCTGCACCACGAGCCACGGGAAGATGATTGGCTTCGAGCCGCCGTTGGTCCAGTTGGGCTCGTTGAAGTCGTACTGGCCATCTCCGGGGCAATAGGCATCTCCGGGCGAGACTGGATCGCTCGGTCCCGGACAAGCGCGCAAGCCGGTGCCGTCGCTGCTCGCCGCGCCGCCCGGAAAGTACGCGTCGTTCCGGATGATGTCGCCGAAGACGAGACCGAAGCCCGCACCCGCACCGTAGTTGATCGCGAGCTCGGGGTTCACCGGCGTGCTCCACAGGAAGTCCGCGGTGAGAAAGAGCACCTTGAGGTTGCTCTCCACGAGCTCCCACGACTCGGGAGGATCGCTCTTCGACTTGAACGGCGTGGGGTCCATGCCGTAGTTCGCGAACCAAATGGACGGCAGAATTTCGAAGTCGTCTTTGCGAATGCCGACCTCGGCGCCAAAGGCGTTCACGTAGAGCGTCTGCCCGCCGTCGGCGAACATGTTCATCATGAACTGCGGCAAGATGATGCCGCGGTAGCGCGCGCCAACGAAATAATACGTTTCGCCCTCCTCCTCGATGGGGCTCCCGGGATCGCCCGTGATGGGCGCGTCCTCTTCGGGAGTGGGCTCTTCGTTAGCCGCGTCGGCGTCCACATCCTCGCTCGTATCGTCGCCGGGCAACGCGTCGCTCTCCGCGCTCTCGTCGTCGAGCGATACCTCGGCAGGCTCGACGGCGAGCGCCGTCGACGTGCTGACGACGAGCGCCAGCCCCAACGCGCTACTCCTGAACCAATGCCACTGGGTCCCACATTGCCCCATCATCACACCCGTTACCTCCCCGGAGCTGGCTGACTGAGATGTGCCAGTTCGGTTGGCGCGGATTGTGCCACTAAGGGCGCGCTCTTGGCAAAAGGACCGTTCGGTCCATGAGCTGGGAGCGCCGATTGGGGCGGGGCTCGACCGTGCGGGGAGAGCTGGCCACGTTGGCGGGCGAGATCCAACCGGGTATGGTTCGGGGCTTAATGAAGCGTTCTCTCTTGCTGCTTGTCTTCCTCGGTGGTCCGTTGGGTTCGCTGAGTTGTAGCGGCAACGTGTCGCGCGGGCGTGCGCTCTACGCGGACGGCTACTACGTCGAGGCAGCCGAGGTGTTCGAGCGCAACGAGGGGCGCCTGAGCGAGTGGCCCCCAGAAAAACGGGCCGCCTACGGCCTTTACCGGAGCATGACCCTCTTCGAGCTGGGGGACGTGGAAGGCGCCGCTCGGTGGCTCAGATACTGCGAATGGGTTCAGGGTTCGACACCTGGCTCACTCGATGCCCAGCAGCTCACGCTGGTGGCTCGAATGCACGCCAAGCTGGAGACACAGCAGCCGGTGGCCCCCCCCGCTCCTTCTTCGGACGCGGTGGCCGCTCAAAACGGACAGTCGCCCGCGCCAGTGTCCGGTGTTGCGCCCGCTCTGACGCCCACGGCCGCTCCTCCGGGAGCTCCGGCGGCGCCTGCCCAGCGCAGAGGGTTGGTGCCCTAACCCGAAGCAGCATCTCCGAACTCCGACCTCCGAACTCTGCCACCCGCGCCGCCCGAACGCGGTAGAACAAAGCCGGATGACTCACCGAATCAGCGACGACGAGTGGCGAGAAAAACTCTCGCCGGAGCAGTACGCGGTCACACGCTGCGGCGGCACCGAGCGCGCCTTCACCGGCGCGTACCACGACGAAAAGTCCCCCGGCACGTACCGCTGCGTTTGTTGCAACACGGCGCTCTTTCGCTCCGAAGAAAAGTACGACTCGGGCTCGGGCTGGCCCAGCTTCTGGAAGCCCGCCTCGGACGACGCCATCGCCTACCTCGAGGATACGAGTCACGGCATGCGTCGCGTGGAGGTGCGCTGCAAAGCCTGTGACGCGCACCTCGGTCACGTGTTTCCCGACGGCCCCGCGCCGACCGGTCAGCGTTACTGCATCAACTCCGCTTCTCTGTCGCTGGAGAAGCGCTGAGGCGTGAGCGCGCAGCGCTCGACGCGCCGGCACCTCCTCGCGCTCGGCGCAGGCGCGGGCGTCTTGGCTTCCGTCGACGCGCTGGTGCTCGAGCCGCGCTGGCTCGAAGTCACCACACACGACGTCCACGTCGCGGGGTTGCCGGCGAGCCTCGACGGTTTCTCGATTGGACAAATCACCGACGCGCACCTGGAGCGTTTGGGGGAGGTCGAAGAGTCCCTCGTCGTGGCCGCGCGCTCGGCGGCGCTCAATCTCTTGGTGCTGACGGGAGACATCGTCGACTGCGTGAGCAAGCTGCCCTTGCTCCATGAATTCTGCGATGCGTTCCGAGCTCTCGGCGTTCCCGTGGTGGCAACGTTGGGCAACTGGGAACACTGGGGCAAGGTCCCCTTGGATGCGCTTGCCACCGTCTATGCAAGCACCGGAGCGACGCTGCTCGTCAACGCGTCGCAAACGCTCGACGGCGCGGTCTCCATCGTAGCGACCGACGACTCGACGGGCGGCGACGTGCGACTCGACCGAGCCCTGCGCCACCGGAGCGGCGCCCCCGCGAGCCTCCTTCTGACGCACAGCCCCGAGCTGCTCGACCGACTCCCGGCGGGCGTGCGCTTCGATCTCGCTCTGGCGGGCCACACCCACGGCGGACAGGTGACGTTGGGGCCGTGGGCGCCCGTGCTGCCACCCGGCTCCGGTCGCTTCGTGGGAGGCCACTACGACGTGTCGTCGGGGCCCGCCTACGTCAGCCGAGGCACGGGCACGAGCCTGGTGCCCGCGCGCTTCACCTGCCGGCCCGAAATGCCCATTTTCAAGCTCCGTCGTGCCTAGCGGCAAGTGAAGTGCGGCGCCGCGCCGATCGAGCGGCTCCCCCGGCGTCACCTCCACGAACGACGATGGGCCGAGCGGCTTTCCAGAAAGCCGTCGGCCCGTCGTGTCTCAGCGAGACATTTTCGAATGTCGTGAGGGCGCCCGTGCCCTTCAGCCCGTGGCGTCCCCGCGCGCGTAGATGCTGGCCACGTAGTTCAAGACGTCCGTGGCGCTCACCTCGTTGTAACCGAAGTAACGGATGAGCCGCGTCTTGATGATGTCGATCTTTTCCTGGGTTTCCTTGTCCACGACGGCGCTCACCAGAGTCTTCAGCTTGATGCTGTCCTTCTGATCTTCGAACAGCTTCAGCTCGAGCGCGCGCCGCAACCGATCGTTGGTTTGCCAATCGAACTTTTTGCCTTCTACCGCCTTGGCGCCGATGAAGTTCATGATTTCTCGGCGGAAGTCGTCCCGTCGGTTCTCGGGGATTTCGATCTTCTCCTCGATGGAGCGCATCAGGCGTTCATCCGGCTCCTCGTCCTGGCCGGTGTACTTGTTCTTGACCTTTTCCCGCAGCGTGTAGGCCTTGATGTTGTCGATGTAGTTGGCCGCGAGCTTGGCGATGGAGTCCTCGTCGGCGCTGATGGCGCGCTGCACCTCGTTCTTGACGATTTCCTCGTACTCCTGCTTCACCACGCCGATCAGGTCGCGGTAGCGCTTGCGCTGGTCCTCGCTGGTGATGAGCGAGTGGCTACGGAGACCCTTCTCGAGCTCGTTCAACACCATGAACGGGTTGATGGTGCCCTCGCCCTGATCGCTCACGAGCGCGTTGGAGATTTTGTCTTGGACGTAGCGGGGGCTGATACCGTCCAGACCTTCCCGCTTGGACTCCTTGCGCAGCTCCTTCACGGTGTCCTGGGTGTAGCCGGGGAGCACCTTGCCGTCGTAGAGCGCCAGCTTTTGAATGAGCTGTAGGTTGTGCTTTTTTGGCTCTTCCAAGCGCGTGAGCACGGCCCACATGGCCGCTACCTCGAGGGTGTGCGGAGCCACGTGGCGCCCGCGCACCTTCTCTTGGTTGAAGTCCTTTTCGTAGATGCGTTTTTCGTCCGAAAGGCGCGTGATGTACGGAATGTCGATTTTGATGGTGCGGTCGCGGAGCGCCTCCATGAACTCGTTGTTCAAGAGACGCTTGTACTCGGCCTCGTTGGTGTGACCGATGATGACCTCGTCGATGTCCGTCTGCGCGAACTTTTTGGGCTTGATGCGGTGCTCCTGCGACGCCCCCAGCAGGTCGTACAAAAAGGCCACGTCCAGCTTGAGCACCTCGACGAACTCCACCACGCCGCGATTGGCGATGTTGAACTCGCCGTCGAAGTTGAAGGCGCGCGGGTCGGAGTCCGAACCGTACTCGGCGATCTTTCTGTAGTTGATGTCGCCGGTGAGCTCCGTGGAGTCCTGATTTTTCTCGTCCTTGGGCTGAAAAGTGCCGATGCCCACGCGGTCCTTTTCGCTGAGGACGAGCCGCCGCACCGCGATGTGCTTGCCGACCACCTTCGACCAGTCGCCGTCGTAGCGCTGCATCAGGTTCTTGAAGATGAATCGGCTGGCCGGGTCGAGCTCACCCTCGACGCGCACGCGGAACTTTTCGTTCGAGAGCCCGAGCTGTGCGATGGCTTTTTCTCTCCACTCCAGCGGAATGAGACGCAGGGGCTCCTCGTGCATCGGTGAATCGAAGACGTCCACGTCCGCACCCGCGAGGCCGGTGTCCTTCAGGTTGACCCAGCTGAACGTATAAAGCGCGCCCTCGTTCGTGGCCGAGTAGTGCTCGAGCCCCTTCTTGAGCAGCCGCGCGATGGTGGACTTGCTCGAGCCGACGGGCCCGTGCAGCAAGATGACGCGCTTCTCGGGGCCGTACGCCTGGGCCGCCGCCTTCAGGACGTTCATCATGCGCATGAGCGGAATATCGAGGCCGAAAATGGCGTCGTGGCCGCCGCCGATTGGATCGCGGAAGAAGTTGTAGCGCACCAACTTCTTCTTGTTGTCCATGTACTCCTCCGTCCCGTGAGAGAGGATCATGTCGTACATGCGCTGAAATGCGTTGCGCGTGACCTGAGGTTGGTTGCGCACGATTTGGAGGTACTCCTCGAAGGAGCCGTCCCACGACAGGTTTCTGTAGCGGTCGTAGTCCTGCATCGCGGCGATCGCCGCCACCATGCCGCCGCCGCCCGTCGCGCCCGTTCCGCTCTTTTCCAAGTCGTTCATGGCTCGTCCAACAATCATACCACCAAAGACGCCCAGCCCTACGCTCCGTGCTCGTCAACGTGTCACGACATCGTGACCCGACACGCACGGAGCGCACGCGAAAAGCTCATGGTGTCCAAGCATCCGACCTCGGAGCGCAGCGGCTCCTACCCATCCCCCAACGCTTCGAGAACGCGTTCCCGAAAAGGCTCGTCGCCGGTCACTTCCGACGTCGAGGTACGCTCGGTCTACGGCCACGCCGGCGCACTTCATGAACGCTCCGTCCGTGCGCCGTGCCCGGCCCTGCGCACGGACGCGCCGCCAAAGCCAAAAAGCGCCTCGAAACGCACGGGACAGCGGGCATGCGAAGCCCGGAGGAGGTCCAACGGGAGGCAGCGAAAGGCCACGACGAGCCCAGTACGAGGGCCGGACCGGACCCTCTCGCCAGACCGCCTCCACACGCCAGAAACGCCGTCTCACGAGCCGCGCCCTCTCGCCAGGGACGCGCACTCGTCGACCGGATCCGGATACGCTATCGTGATCGGTTTGGAAGTCGTCTTGTCGTCTGCATCGCTCTCCATCGAGAGACGCGGGCCAGAACGAAGACATCGTCTTTCGAGCCGCACATGACGCACAGCGACCGCGCTCCCGCGAAACGTGACAACGTCGACGGCTCCCCGCCCGAGGGAGCGCTCCGCCTCGACGCTCCCGAGCTCTTCATCAACCGCGAGCTCAGCTGGTTGGAGTTCAACATGCGTGTGCTCGCCGAAGCCGCTAAGTACGAGGTACCGCTCTACGAGCGCCTCAAGTTTCTCGCCATCTTCACGACGAACATCGACGAGTTTTTCATGGTGCGCGTGGCGGGCCTGCAAGCCCAGCTGTCCGGTGAGGTACACGAGGTGCCTCCCGACGGCATGAGCGCACTGAAGCAACTCGAGGCCATCTCGAAGCGCGCCCACGAGCTCACCGCGCGCCAGTACGAAATCTGGAACGAAAGCGTACGTCCCGCGCTGCGCGCCGTCGGACTCGCCGTGGTGAGCCCCTCGGAGCTCACCACGGGCGCGCTCGACAAGCTCGACCAACACTTCGAGCGCGACATTTTTCCGGTCCTGACCCCGATCGCCATCGACCCCGCGCACCCGTTTCCTCACCTGCGCAACAAGGCCATCAACGTGGGCTTCATGTTCCGGCGCGACAACCCGTCGGAGCCCGAGCTCGGCCTGGTGCAGCTGCCGTCCAGCTTGCCGCGCCTGGTGCGCGTCCCGCTGGACGGTGTGCGCCGCGCCTTCGTGACGCTGGAGGACGTCATTTACCGCCACGTGGGCCGCCTGTTTCCGCACCTGCCCGTCATCGGCAAGTACGCGTTCCGCGTCACGCGGAACTTCGACATCGAGCTCGACGAGGACGAGGCCGAAGACTTGCTCGTCAGCATTCAAGCCGAGCTCCGTCGCCGCGAGCGTGGCCACGCCGTGCGGCTCGAGGTGAGCGGCGACGCGCCCGAGGACTCGATCGAGTGGCTGTGCGACGAGCTGGATCTCGACTCGGCGCGCGACGTGTATCGCGTGAATGGCCCCCTGGTGCTGGACGCCATGACGCGGCTGACGTCGAAGGACGAACGAGCGGATCTCCGCGACGAACCGTTTTCGCCCCACTACGTGCCGCCGCTGCGCGACACCGAAGACATTTTCAAGACCCTCCGTGAGGGGGACGTGCTGCTGCACCACCCCTACGAGTCCTTCGAAGCGGTCATCGACTTCCTCTCGCAAGCGGCGGAAGACCCGAACGTGCTCGCCATCAAGCAAACGCTCTACCGCACGGGCGGCGAGTCGCCCCTCGTGCGAGCGCTCTCGCGCGCGGCCGAGCTAGGCAAGCAGGTGACGGCCGTCGTCGAGCTCAAGGCGCGCTTCGACGAAGAGAGCAACATTGCGTGGGCCAGAACGCTGGAGCGCTCCGGCGTGAACGTGATGTATGGCCTCCTCGGCTTCAAGACACACGCCAAGGTCTTGCTCGTCGTCCGTAAGGAGAGCGGCGCGCTCAGAAGGTACGTGCACCTTGCCACGGGCAACTACAACCAACAAACCGCGCGCCTCTACGAAGACCTGTCGCTCTTTACGGCGCGGGACGACTTTGGCGAGGACGCCACCTCGCTCTTCAATCTGTTGACGGGCTACTCGGCGCCCAGCGGCTGGAACCGCCTGCTCGTGGCACCACTCGACCTCCACGAGTCCATCCTGGGCCTCATCGACCGCGAGACCGAGCACGCTCGCGCGGGGCGCCCCGCGCGCATCGTGGCCAAAATGAACTCCTTGGTCGACGCCGAGGTCATCATGGCCTTGTACCGAGCGTCGCACGCAGGCGTGAAAATCGACCTCTTGGTGCGCGGCATCTGCTGCCTTCGCCCCGGGGTGCCGGGGGTGAGCGAGCACGTGCGCGTTCACGCCCTGATCGACCGGTTCCTGGAGCACGCCCGCATTTTCCATTTTCACAACGGGGGCCAGGACGAAGTGTACTGCGCCAGCGCCGACTGGATGCCGCGTAACTTCCGCCGCCGCGTCGAGGTCGCGTTCCCGATTCTGGACAGCGGCCTCAAGGATCGCGTCATTCACGAAATTTTGGGCACCATGCTGACCGACAACGTGAAGACCTGGCGCCTCGGCCCCGACTCGCACTACCGCTTGATCAAACGCGACGAAGCCGTCGAGCCGTCACGCAGCCAGGTTCGCTTCATGGAGTACGCGCGCGACCGCTCCCGCGAGGCCGACCGCGCGTTGCCCATCGCCACACGCAAGCTCCCCGCGCTGCCAGCGGCGGCCTCCACGCTCGAACGCTTGCGACGCTCTCGGCAGAAACGCAAGAAGCACAAACACCGAGATTGAACACGCGCCCCGCTTTCTTCGGGGCGCGCGCCAAACGAGATTGAGATGGCGCTGTGGGCGGCTTCTCCTCGACGACTTCGAACGGTTGACCTCTCGGCCCTGCGTCGGCGAAAGCTGTGGGAGCTACCCTTTTCGCAAACACCAACGACGACCGTGAGGACGAGAAGCCCGCATTGACGAGCGGCCTCTCTGGCACCACACAAGCACCATCGCTAGAAGCATGGAACACGTCGCTGTTCTGGCAAGGCGCGAGCCGCCAAAATCGGCTCGAGGCGTGCCCCGCGTGGGGCAGACAGCGCGCCCCGACCAACGCCCCTTGCGCTCGCGGCCTGCGCAGCTGACCCTTGCGCCATCGACGCTCGCCCCCCAGCATCGCGGCATGCTCGACTTCGACGAAGCGCTGGCGCGTGTTCTGACGAGCGCGACTCCTTTGGGAGCCGAGCGTATCCCGCTGTGGCAAGCCAGCGGTCGCGTGCTCGCGCATGACGTCGTCGCCGAGACTCCGTGGCCTGCTTTCGATCACAGCGCCATGGATGGCTACGCCGTGCAGAGCGGTGACTTTTCCGGCGAGGGGCCGTGGACGCTACCGCTCGTCGGAGAGAGTCGCACGGGGCACCCGCACGGCTCGCTCGAGCCACGAACCACGATGCGCATCTTCACGGGCGCCGCCCTACCCCCGGGGGCGGACGCCGTCGTCATGCAGGAAAACGTCGAGGCGGCCGGCGCCCTGGTGCGCTTTTCACGAGCTCCGCGACGCGACGAGAACGTGCGGCGCAAAGGAGAAGACATGCAGCCGGGACAGGTCGCGCTCGCTCACGGAACCCGCCTCACGGGGTTTCACCTCGGCCTGCTGGCGGCGCTCGATCGCGCGGAAATTCTGGTCTCTCGGCGGCCGCGCGTGACCGTATTGTGCACGGGGGACGAGCTCCGGGCACCCGGGAGCGGCGGGCCTCCGAACAGCATCCCCGACAGCAACGGGGTCGCGCTGGCGGCTTTGGCGGAGGCGGCGGGCGCGAGCGTCGTGCGCGCGCCGCTCGTGCAGGACGAGCCCCAGGCAATGCGCGACGCGCTCGCCGAGGCCCTCGCTGCGAGCGATCTCTTGCTGACTGTCGGCGGTGTCAGCGTCGGCGACCACGACGTCGTACGTCCGGCGCTCGAGTCGCTCGGTGTGTCGATCGATTTTTGGAAAGTGCGCATGAAGCCGGGCAAGCCGCTCGTGCTCGCGCGTCGCGAGCGAGCGCTCGTGCTGGGCTTGCCGGGCAATCCGGTGTCCGCTCAAGTGACGTTTGCGCTCTTCGGCATGCCGCTGCTACGCGCCATGCAGGGAGACGGCGCGCCGCGCGCCGCGATGCGGCGCGCGCGGCTTCAGCATCCTTTGCGGCAGAAGCCGGGGCGCCGCGGCTTTCATCGAGCCTTCGTGAAGGCCGACGAGGTTGCTCTCTTGGACAACCAAGCTTCGGGCGCGGTTACCGCCATGGCGTGGGCCAACGCGCTCGTCGTGGTGCCGGAAGAAGTCAGCGAGCTCGGCGCCGGTGAGCTCGTCGACGTGCTTTCATTTGCGGATCTTTGAACGTTTTCGAGCCTCTGAAGCGAGCAAGGAGCTCTGACCCGCCGTGCGACTCATCGTGGGTATTTTCGTGGGGGGCGCGTCGCGCCGCATGGGCCGCCCGAAGGGACTCTTGGCCGCGCCGGGGCGAACGTCGCAGACGCTCGTGGAGCGGCTGTCCACGGAGTGTCGCGGCGCGCTCGGGGACGTGCCACTCGTGCTCGTGGGCGAGCGCGCGGAGTACGCCGGGCTCGGGCTGCCGGCGCTCGCCGATGCGCGCCCGAACAGTGGACCCTTGAGCGGCTTGATCGCGCTGCTCGAGCACGCGCGGGCGTGCGGCGCGGACGCGGCGCTCGCGCTCGCGTGCGATTTGCCGTACGTCGAGGGACGGCTCATCGCGCGCCTCGCGCGCGATGAGCCGGACGCCGCCGTGCTGGCGCCGCGCGTGGACGACCGCTGGCAGCCGCTCGTCGCCCGCTACGGCACGAGCGTGCTCTCGGCGGCGGTGCGCGCGCTCACGGCGAACCAGCTGTCTTTGCAGCACCTCCTTCGCGACGCGCGCGCCCAGGAGCTCGTCTTGAACGAAGAAGAAGCGCAAAGCTTGCGGGATTGGGATCGCCCGGAAGACGTTGCGCGCTGAGCTCGGCGCGCTCGCTCGCGCTCTGCTCCAGTGCGGGAGCACCGCACGACGCGGGGCGGCGCCTTCCCCCCGAGTACGTTCCGAGTGCGCTCAGCCGTGGCGCGGCGGACGGTTTGCGCCGGCGTGGACGAGCTGCTCTGCGTGGCCCGAATGCACGTGGTCGTGCGCGTGCTCGTGCCCGTGACAACGCGCGTCTTGCCAGCCCACCCAGTACGGGCCGTCGGGGCCGTGCTCGCGCTTCCAGATGGGGACGTCCGCCTTGATGCGATCGATGAGGAGCCGACAGGCGCGAAACGCCTCGCCGCGGTGCGCCGACGCGGCGACGCACACGACGGCGCGGTCGCCTACGGCGAGCGCGCCGACGCGATGCAGCGCGGCCAAACGTACGCCGGGCACCTCGTGCGCGATGCCCTCGGCGATTTTTTTCATCTGACGCTCGGCCATGCTCTCGTACGCTTGGTACTCGAGCAGCGTGACCGCGCGGCCTTCGTTGTGATCTCGCACGGTGCCGATGAAAACGGCCACGCCGCCCACGTCGTCCCCGCCGACGGCGGCGAGCGCCTCGTCGACGGACAACGCGGTGTTTTGAACTCGAAACAGCTGACTCATGGCTCGGCTCCGGGCACCTGACCCGCGGCGGAATGCTCCGTCGCGGCGGCAGATGCAGCGTCCGCGCGGAAGGTACCCGAACGCCCACCGGATTTTTCGAGCAATCGCGTCGGGCCGATGCTCATCGAGCGGTCGACGGACTTGAGCATGTCGTAAATGGTGAGCGCCGCCGTGGAAGCGGCCATCATCGCCTCCATTTCGACGCCGGTGCGGTCGATGACCTCCACCTCGGCGAGCACGCGCACGCGCTGCTCCGCTGCGTGCGACTCGAAGTGAACCTCGGCGTGCGTGAGACTGAGCGGGTGACACAGCGGGATGAGATCCGATGTGCGTTTGGCGCCCAAAATTCCGGCGAGGCGCGCCGTTCCCAGCACGTCGCCTTTGGGCGAGGTCGCGCTCTCCAGGCGCTCGAAGGCGTCCGCGCTCATGCTGACCCAGCTTTCGGCGAGCGCGCGCCGCGTCGTGGGCTGCTTTTGCGACACGCGCACCATCCGCACGCCGCCGCGCGGGCCGACGTGCGACGAGTGCGCGCTCTGGCCGACGATTTCACGGTACGCGGCCTCCAGTCGTTCGGCCTTGCCGCGCGAGGCCACCTTGCACAAAACGTAGCGATCGAGCGGCGACAGCAAGGCCCACACGTTGTCCGGAATCGGCCGTGAGGGGCCGAGCTCGGTCAGGAGCACGTCCGGAGCCGTGTCGGCAGGCGGATCTTCGAATGGCTCGATGGGCCGCGGCGCCGGCCGCGCTTGCTCGGCCAAAAGGACGACGCGGGCGGCGTCGACTTCCCGCTCACTGCCGAGCTCCACCAGCTCGCGCCGCGCGGCGTGGTCGAGTTGACGCCACGCGTCGAGCGAAAGCTTGCGCCCCGCTCGGTCCAGGGCCCGACGGGCCGCCAAAGGCACGAGCTCGAGCTCGCTCGAGATGCCGTCGAACTGGTAAAGCTCCACGACAGAGAGCCTACCAGAGCGGTCGCTCGCGGCGACATCGTCCCGAAGCATGGCCGCGCTAGAGTGAGGCCTCGGTCACGATGGGTCCCTCTCCCCTGAATTTCGAGCCTTCCTCCGCGGCGCTTGCGTCTCGCTCGCTCGCCGCCGGCCCTGCCTCGCTCCGAGACCGCTTGGGACGCCCGCTATGTGACCTGCGCATCAGCGTGACCGATCGCTGCAATTTTCGCTGTCGCTACTGCATGCCGCGGGAGGAGTTCACGGGTCAAACGTTCCTGCCGAGGAGCGACCTGCTCACGTTCGAGGAAATCACCCGGGTGGCGAGCATATTCGTGTCGCTCGGAGTGCAGAAGCTACGCATTACGGGGGGAGAGCCTCTGTTGCGCAAATCCCTGCATCGTTTGGTGGAGCAGCTCCAGCCGCTCGGCGCGGAGATCGCGCTGACGACGAACGGGGTGCTCTTGCCCGCACGAGCCCAGGCCTTGGCCGACGCCGGCCTGAACCGCGTCACCGTGAGCCTCGATGCGCTGGACGAAGACGTTTTTCAGCGCATGAGCGACGCGCCCCACGTGAGCGTAGCGGACGTGCTGCGAGGCATCGACGCCGCGCTGCGCGCCGGCTTGCGGCCCGTGAAAATCAACTGCGTGGTGCGGCGCGGCGTCAACGACGACCAAATCGAGAAGTTGGTGCGCCACTTCCGAGGTACCGGCTGCTCGATACGCTTCATCGAGTTCATGGACGTGGGCTCCACCAACGGTTGGCAGCTGGGCGAGGTCATGACCGCCGAAAGCATCCTCGAGCGCGTTCGCGCCGTCGCAGGCGTCGAGCCGCTCCCGTCCCCGGAGGGCAACGAGGTCGCGCGGCGCTATCGGCTGACGGACGGAGGCGGCGAAGTGGGGGTGATTGCCAGCGTGAGTCAGCCCTTTTGCCGCGACTGCACGCGAGCGCGCCTGTCTGCCGAAGGTCGGCTGTTCACGTGCCTCTTCTCCTCGAGCGGTACGGATTTGCGTGGACTCGTGCGCTCGGACACGACGAGCGACACGGGGCTCCGCGAGCGCGTCGCCGAGCTCTGGCGGGGCCGCAGCGATCGCTATTCGGAGCTGCGCAGCGCGGGCGCGAAAGGCGAGTCGACGAACGAACGGCGGCGCCACCTGCCTACGCTGCCCGGGCGCGTCGAAATGTCGTACATCGGCGGGTGACCTCGGGAGGGTTCCACCCGCTCGAGGGATTCCAAGCACATCTCTGTCCGACGAAGCGGACGGTCGTTCGTCCGCGCGCAGTGCTCCAGGACCGCGCGCCGCGCCGCGCAGCCCGCCCGAGCTCGGCAAACCCGAGCGGCACAGCTCGGCTGCCGTCGCGCGCCAGAGAGCCCTGGTACGGCACCGAACGGCGCGGATCTTCTGCGCTCTTTCGCTTTCTCGACGGAGCGCTAGCTCCTCGAAATGCGGGTGGCCGCCGCGCAAAGTCGGACTGGCACGCGCGCTGCAACTCTCCTCATCGGCGCCAGGGTAGTGGCCTCCCCCAGCGGGCTCGCTTTCGCGCCGTACTCGTTTCACGTTCTTTCGCAGGCACTCCCCTCCCCCTCGCTCGCGAAGATCGTGTGCAAGGCGACGAGCGCGTTGGCAGACGACGCGCTCGCCGCGTCTTCTCCCCCAACACGACCCGGGTCCCCGCGAGGGGGCCCGGGTCTTTGCGTCACCGACCGGAGACCTTTCGCCGCATCACGGAGCGCATTGGCCGAGCACGGTGAGCCCACGCTCGCGCAACGTGTCGATGTGCGCTTGCTGCGAGCTGCACGGGAGCGGATTTTGGCCAATCCAGAGGCTTCCGCTCGTACCGAAGCTCTCGGCCTCTGCAAGCGGAGCCAGCGTGGTAATCGAGTTTCCGGCCAGGTTCAGCTCGATGAGACGGGTCATGCTCGTGAACGCCGAGACGGACGTGAGATCGTTGAAGCTGAGATTCAGCCTGCCGAGCCGGCTCGAGTTGCTCCACGCCGCGGCTTCCGTGATGGCGTTGTCGGTCAAA
>JAEYVE010000067.1 GCA_023432025.1 Pseudomonadota bacterium | reverse complement strand
GTACCAACGTGACGTGCACGCTGAGCGCGTTCTCCGAACCGCTCTCGAGCTTGAGCTGACGAATGGCCTCGAGGAACGGGAGCGACTCGATGTCGCCCACGGTGCCGCCGATCTCCACGATGGCGATGTCGAC
This sequence comes from Pseudomonadota bacterium, assembly GCA_023432025.1. Classification (GTDB taxonomy): domain Bacteria; phylum Myxococcota_A; class Polyangia; order Polyangiales; family Polyangiaceae; genus NIC37A-2. The sequence continues at coordinate 25,561 of JAEYVE010000067.1, read as the reverse complement.
GTCCTCGGTGGCCTCGTAAATGCGACGTTTGATCTCGTCGGTGATGTGCGGAATCACCTGGACCGTTGCGCCCAGGTACTCGCCGCGCCGCTCCTTGTTGATGACGGCTTCGTAAATGCGACCCGTCGTGAGGTTCGACGCGCGGCTCAGGTGACAGGTGGTGAAGCGCTCGTAGTGACCGAGGTCCAGGTCCGTTTCGGCGCCATCGTCCGTGACGTACACCTCACCGTGCTGATACGGCGACATCGTCCCCGGATCGACGTTGATGTACGGGTCGAGCTTCATGTGCGTAACGCGAAGCCCGCGCGCCTCCATGAGCGCGCCGATCGAAGCGGCCGTCAGGCCCTTTCCGATGGACGAGACGACACCTCCGGTGACCAGGACGAACTTGGTCTTACGACTCACCTGGCGACCTCCGGCATTTGCAGCAAGTATCACGCATTTCTCCGAGCAGCACTCCAAAGGGTAGCGTACGGAAGCTAGCGTTCCGTGGCTCCACGCAGCGGGCGCGCCCTCTGTTCAGCACATTTCGGTGCGTCCTTCAACGGACGTCGGCAAAGCGGCCGAAAACACGCAGGCGTCCGGCGACGCCTCCGTGGAAACGCACCGGCACCCCCCGGGGAGCAGGGACGACGCTTCAGAAAATTCCGACGACGCCCAGCCCGAAACCGTCACGACCCGCGTGGTAGGGCACCGGCCGCAGACTGAAACTCGGTGTCCGCGGCGTGGCGGCGCGCAAGCGCGGCAGCGCCGCGGAGGGCGGAGTCGCCGCGCTCGGCTCGCGGGTGGTCATGAACAGACTTTCCAGCATGAGGCCTACGCCTCCCGCCTGACCGAGTCCGTCGATCCCCGCGAAAATGGCACCGGCAACGACCCAAAAGGTGCTGCAGTTCGGGTCGTCCGCCGCGCAACCGGACTGAAACAGCTTCATCCAGGGACCGACGACCGGGATACGCAGGTGCTCTGCGCCCGGCGAGTCGGGCCACAAGTACGACGCGCCGAACGCCGGAGCATAGAACCCGAGCGTGACGGCGGCGCCCGTGAGCGCCAGGCTGCCGCGGGTCTGCGGTGGCGGATACGCTTCTGGATCGAAGCGAATCACGCGCGTGGGTTCGTCCGCGCGCGCCTCGAGAGGAACGCCGAGCCAAGCCGTGAGGCAGACTACGGCGCCGAGGACGAGAGGCGCGGAACGCGAAAGGCTCTTGTGCATGGGCGCGGCCGCATGCTCGTGGGGAAGGGGGGCGGAATCAAGGTGCTTGCGTTCGTCTTGCCCGGCAGGCTAGCGGCTACACCATGTGGATCGGGCGAAAGGTCGTGGGTTTCGTTGGCAGTCTGAGCCTCTTGGCCTGCCAAACGCCGAACGCATCGAATGGGGCCGCCAGTGATCCGTCGGCGAGTGCAGGGGCCGTTCCGAGCACTTCTGAAGCGGTAGCGCCGGTCGAGCCGCCGAGCGAAGAGCGCGAGGTCGGAGACGACGGCGCGGCGAGCCCTGCGTCGACCGCGCTGCCTCCAGCGCAAGAGGAGAGAGCCTTCGAGGCCAAAGCCGTGGTGCGCGCGGGCGGTGAGCTCACGGAGGTCGCCAAGAAGAAAAAGGGGGCGCACGTGGGCGCCTTCGTGCTCGACCTGGCGAGTGGACGCACGCTGTTCGAAGAGAATGGCAGCGTTCCGGTCAACCCGGCTTCGAACCAAAAGGTTTTGACCGCAGCGGCTGTGCTTCGAGGGCTCGGGCCGGCGTTTCGCTTCACGACGGAGCTGCGCGCCACCAGCACGGAGTCGCGGGTGGAGGCGCTGGTGCTGCGCGGAGACGGAGATCCGTCGTTGGACACGGAGCGACTGTGGCTGCTCGCGCGCGCGGCGCGGCAACAAGGGCTCCGCACCGTCGGCCACGTTTACGTCGACCAAAGTGGCTTCGACGAGCACTTCGTGTCACCGGCCTTCGAGCAGCAGCCGAACGAATGGGCAGCGTTTCGCGCGCCGGTCAGCGCGGTCTCGCTCGAGCGAAACACGGTGACGCTCAACGTGCTTCCGACGAAGGAGGGGGAGCCTGCGCGTTTTTGGTTCGAGCCACCCGGCGCGGTCGCTTCGAGCGGGAGCATCGAAACGCGCGCAGCGGGCGGACCCGATCGCGTGAGCTGGACTCTGCGCGCGGACGCGCCGGGGACGCCGCTCTTGCTCGCCTCCACGGTGGGTGGCGGTTTGGCAGAGGATATGGGCAGGCAGCGCTATCCGCGCCGCTTGGAGGATCCGCGGCTGGTGCCGGGGCTCGCGCTCAAGGAGCTGCTCGGCGAGCTCGGCGTGACCGTCGAGGGCGAGGTGCGTTTGGGCAAAGTGCAGACGAAGACGCAGCTCGCGTTCGTGCGCTCCGAACCCGTCAGTCAGCTTCTTTACCAAGTCGGAAAATACAGCGACAACTTCTACGCCGAGATGGTGCTGAAGGCGCTCGGCGCTAAGACCTCGGGGGCTCCAGGCAGCACGGCTGCTGGAGCTGTCGCCATCATCAGTTGGCTGCGGCAAGCCAACGTCACGGCGGACGACGTGGTCGTCAAGAACGGCTCGGGCCTCTTCGACGCGAACCGCGTGAGCCCGCGGGTGCTCGCAGAAGCGCTCGCCGCAGCGTACCGAGATCCGTCCATTTCGAGCGAAATGGTGGCAACGCTCGCGATCGGTGGCGTAGACGGCACGCTGCACAAGCGCTTCGTCAAGCGCGCATCTTCGCGCGCGGTGCGCGCGAAGACAGGCACCTTGAAGGACGTGACGGCGCTCAGCGGCTACGTGCTCGCGCCCGGCGGGCGCGAGCCGGTGGTCTTCAGCCTCGTGGCAACGGGACTTTCGCCGCACGAAGCGCGAGGTCGCATCGACGCTGTGGTGGAGGCCGTGGCGAGCGAATTGTGGCGACCCGCCCCGAAGTGATTCAGGCTGGTGTGTGCAGCAGGGGGTGTTTTCTCGCGATAGGCCGCTTTTCGTCGTGCAGAATCCGGGCTCGGGCCGAGCGAACGCAGGCGAGGCGCGGCGGACCATTGCGGAGGTCTTGACGCTTGCCGGGCAACGTCACGAGTTTCGCGTTCCCGAGAAGTCGAGTGAGGTGGCGCGCGCCGCGCGCGTCGCGCGCCGTGATGCGGAGGCGGCGGACGGCGCCGTTGTGGTGGCGGGTGGAGACGGAACGTTGCGTGCGGTGGCGGAGGCGGTCCTCGGCAGCCCTTGTCCGTTCGGCGTGATTCCGCAAGGAACGTTCAACTACTTCGCGCGCGCGCAGGGTATCCCTGAAGATCTCGCGGAAGCGACGCGTGCGCTCGTGGGGGCCACCACGCGCCCCGTGCAAGTGGGGCGCGTGAACGAGCGCGTGTTTCTGGTGAACGCCAGCGTGGGCCTCTACCCCGAGCTTTTGGAAGAGCGCGAAAGCGTCAAGCAGCGCTTCGGCAGAAGCCGGCTCGTTGCCGTGGCCGCAGGCATCAAGACGCTGCTCGGGGAACATCGCTCGCTTCTGCTCGAGGTCGAGCATGCTGGCGTGAAGCGTGTGGTGCGCACGCCGACGCTGGTCGTCGACAACAACCGTCTCCAGCTCGAGCAGCTCGGCGTACCGGAAGCCCAGGTCGTGGAAGAAGGGCGCCTCGCCGCGTTCACCGTGAAGGAGGAAGGCGCCGCGGCTCTCTTGGGCGTGGCAGCGCGCGGAGCGCTCGGGCAACTCGCGGAAGCGGACGCCGTGACGCGCTTCGTCTTTCGGACGCTGGTGGTGCGACCCAGGTTTCCGCTGCGACGGCGTCGCATCAAAGTCGCCACGGACGGCGAAGTGGCGTTCTTGCGGGTGCCACTCCGGTTTCAGGTGGCGCGTGAGCGTCTTTCGCTCTTGGTTCCCCCCCAGGAGCCAGACGCGGAGGCGCCCGCCGAATGAGCCGAGTGCTGCATCTGTCGGACACCCACTTCGGTACGGAGCAGCCGCTGGTGGTCGATGCGCTGGACCGATGCATCGGTGCGCTCGCGCCGGACGTCATCGTTCACTCGGGGGACGTCACACAGCGCGCCAGGGCAAGCGAGTTTCGCGCGGCGAGAGCGTGGATGAATCGGCACCCGACGCCGCGTTGGCTGGTGGTTCCAGGCAACCACGACGTTCCTCTTTGGAGCGTCGTCGAGCGATGCGTGCGCCCCTACGCGCGGTTCGAGCGCGGTCTGGGCCAGGCGCGCGAAACGGAGCTGAACCTTGGCGACCTCTTGGTGCTGGGTGTCGACACCACGCGGCCCTGGCGCCACAAGCACGGAGACGTCTCGCGCTCACAAGTGGCGCGCGTTGCCGCTCGCCTCGAGGCCGCGACGCCCAAACAACTGCGAGTCGTCGTGACGCACCAGCCGCTTCACGTGATCACGGAGCGGGACCGCAGGAATCGTGTGCGCGGCGCGGAGCACGCCGTGGCCGCGTGGACCGCCGCGGGTGCGGACCTGCTGCTCGGTGGGCACATTCATCTCCCCTACGTGAGAGCGCTCCATGAAGCGCGACCGCTCTCACGGCGCGTGTGGACCGTGCAAGCGGGTACCGCCATCTCCTGGCGCACGCGCGGCCGTCACCCGAACTCCTTTTTCGTCGTGAACCATGCGTTCCGCGCGGGGTGCGTCGTCGAGCGTTGGGATTTCGATGACGTCTCGTTGAGGTTCGCCGCCGCCGAGCGCACGGAGCTCGAGCTCGACGCGTAAGCCGACGAGGGGCGCCCTCCGTGGGGCCGCCGGGTTGGTCGACGAGGCTTCGAGTGAGACTCGTCGATTTCAAGCAACGGTGAGGCAAGCGAGCCGGAAGACGGCTGCGCGGCGCGTCTGGTCGAGACGCACGTTGTCGACAAGCGGTTTTGGCACAGCTTGTTCGAGGTACAGCTCGAGTCAGCGGTTGTCCGCCACGCCAATTCCACGTGCCGCGGAAGTGTCCTGTTCAACGCTACGTTTCACAACCGGGGGGAAACGGCTGCGCGTGAGTTCGACACACGGCTGATGCTGACGTCCAACGGGCGGGACTACCTTGCCGACCACTAAGATCACGAGGTTCCTTCTGTGCCGGCGGGGCGAATGGGGCGTGGAACACTGCTGCTCTTCGGTACCAGCGCGGCGCCGGACGACGCTCCGATCGAGCTCACGGCTGCGGGCGCCACGGTCAGAGGGTTGGAGCTTTCATTCGTCGTACCGCGACCCGCCCAAGGCGAGTACGCCCTCGTCGCGCGCGGGATCTGGGGTGAGCAGAGGGCGAGGATCGAGGTGAAGCACCCTTTCCAAGTGGGGCCCCTTCCCACGTTCGGGGAGTGAGAGCGCCGCGGCACGGCCTGGTGACCTTGGCGTTCTCTGCGGAAGCTCTAGGTCAGCGTGGGCGCGCGGGGCGGAAGCCGGGCACGTGCTGGACCGTGTTGGCCTCCAGGTGGCCCAGTGCGACGAATGCCCAAGTGAGCTCTGGGCCCCCTCGGGACAAAACGAAGAAGGCCGTCGACGATGTCGACGGCCTTCTTCTGTGACCTCGGCAATGACTTGCTTCGGAACGACTTGCGACGGGCGACTTACTGCGTGACCGCGACGACGTCCGAGACGCAGAAGTTGAACGGGATGGTGCCGGTCGGGTTGGTCGGCAGCTGCCACGCAATCTTGACGACGCCGGCCTGCGTGGCGGCGTCCACCACCGGGCCGCGCTTGCCGCTGGCCAGCGTTTGCCAGCACTCCTTGAAGAGCTTGTCGAACGTGACCGTGTTGGGGCCGGACAGGATGGCGGTTTCCGCGCCGGTGCACCACTCTTCGCTGCCGCCGGTGTCCAGCTTGAAGCGGAGGCCGACAGGAACGTTTTCACCGCTGATGGTGAAGGAGAAGCCCTTGAGCGCCGTAGCGTCGAAGGGGGCGGGGTCAGCGCCCATCTCGGTCGCGGGGTCAATGGTCTGGTTCAGATTGAGGCCAATGGCCGCGCCCCAGTACTTGCCGTAGCAATCGTTGGCGCCGGCAGCCATGTCCTCTGCGGTGATGGTGCACGCCGTGTCAACCTTGGCGGCGACACCCGAGATGCAGTACTGCGCGCCGACGTCCACGGACGCCATTTCGGGCGGGCCTGCAAGCGTGGTGGGGTCCGCGTAGGAGAAGATGGCGCCCTGAATGCCGATGGCCGCGCTGGCGTCCACCCAGCCGTCCGCGATGGGAAGCGGGACGCCCGGTGCTGCCGTGCCTCCGCCGCCGCTGCCGGGGGTGCCACCGTCGCCGGAGGGCGTGCCACCGGAGCTGCTGCCGCCCGTTGGGGGGACGAGGCCGCCACCAGTGCCACCGGTGCCGCCGTCGCTACCGTTGTTTGACGAACCGCCACCACAGGCGACAGCCGTACCCAGGAGGATGGAAAGACCCAACACGCAACGAGCTACCGAAGTCATGGCGCTCGGTGTATCCGAGAACGAAAGTGCTTACAAGCAGCTTTAGTGAGCCATCCTTCACTTTCGCGAGAATGACCTGCCGCGCGCACAACGAAACTCGTGGGGTTCTGTGCGCTTACCCCTAGCCTTCTTTGAAAGGCAATGGAAGCGGGAAATGTTCGGGGCCAAAGTTCGTCGCTGAAGCGCATTCGGAAAGATGAACATCAAGTGAAACGGTGAACGGGCCTCCGCTAGGCCGCACTGCAGCGGGGTACGCCAAGACACGAGCCAGCAAGCGCACCTGGTAACGGGACATGCCCCTTGTCCGAGCGGTGAATCCGACTGGGGGGATGGGGAGCGCGAGAAAAGACCAGAACGGACGGCAGGACGGACTCGCGCACCTCGAGCAAACCCGACTGCGGGAAGACGAAGACAAAAAGCACATTGCCCACTTCGTCCAGGAGAGGACGGAGCGGGCAATACGCAGCCGGCAATCTGAAGCGGGCCATCTAGCGCGTCGCTCCATGCGAGCGCGCGCGAACGAGGCTCACTTCACGTCGACGTAGAAGTCGTCCGTGACGAGGTTCGTGAGGGTGCCGTTCCAGAGCTCGTAGCCGATGGCGACGGCGGTGATGTGCGTACCCGGCAGGTTGTAGTTGCGGGACTTGGCGTCGTTGTACACGTCGAGCACGTCGAACTCGAGCTCACTCAGGTCCTGACCCTCGGGTTTGACGTAGTTGACGATGGGCTTTCCGTTCACGGAGCCGGTCCAAATCTGCCAGTTGCCGGGCAAGCCATTGATGGCGGCGCCCGTCAGGACCGCAGCGCCGGCGGGCTGCTGCTTCGGCGGATCTCGGAGCCACACCATGAGGTACGCCGAGAGATCGTTCGGGCCATTGCCGAGCCAGATGTCCCAGGCGGCGTTGTACTCGGCCGTGTTGCCGTTGGCCTGCCAACGCCAGCCGGTTTTGACGGAGGTGAGGGAGCTGATGGCTGCGGGGAGACCGCAACTGCCGGGCGACTGCTTTTGGCTGTAGTAGCCGCAGAACACGGACGGGTAGGCCGCGGGCGAGTACTCGCCGTACTGGCAACCGCCTCCGCCCTGCGAGCCGCTCAGACTACTGATGGTGAACGAGGTGCCGAACCACGAAATGTTCTGGCTGCCCCAGTTGCAGCCCCAACCGTTGGAAATGAACATGTAGCCGACGCCGTTGCGAAAGACGCCCGCTTCGCCGTAGCGGTCCGTGACGTTGTTCATGGCGCCTTGGTAGGTGGCGTTGCCGAGCATGCTGGGACCGGTGGTGCCGCCCGTGCCGCCCGTCGTCGCGTCGCCACCCGTGCCCGGCGCGCCGCCCGTTGCGGGTGCGCCGCCCGTGCCGCCCGACGTACCACCCGTACCTGGCCCGGTATCCCCGCAATGACGGAGCGCAGGGCCGGGCGTGAGCTGCAGGTCTGCGACGCCGTCGCCGTTGGTGTCGACCGCATCGATGATGCCGTCGCAGTCCGTGTCCAGGCCGGCGCCTTCTGGAATGCCGTCGCCGTTCGTGTCCACGGCGATCTTGTCGCCGATGGTGTCCATGATGCCGTCGCCGTTCATGTCCACCGGCTTGCCCACCTGATCGTGGATGACGCCGTTCCCGTCGTTGCCGCCATTGGGAGGATCGTTACTCGTCGTGGTGCCCGAGCAGCCCCAGGTGAGCGCGAGGCTCGCCGCGAAGGCGAAGAGCGAGACGTGGGCCGACGGGGTGAGCAAGCGGTGATGCGTCATAGCGGTGAAGTGGCAAGTGCTACGGTTACGTCAGCCAGTGTACGTGCCGTGTCCGGGGTTTGCACCAGAGGAATGGCGCTGTCTTCTGGGTGAAAACTTCCGATGTTGGCCGAATGGAGGGGCTGTTCGTTTTCTTTGCGCGTGGCTTGCATGTCCCAGCCTCGTCGGGTGCTTCAGGCAAAAGCGTGCTTCGTGTCGTGCGGTGGTGCCTCGAGCGTGATTTTCCGCTTGGCCGACGGAGTGCGGGAGCACCGCCACCCGAAGTGACTGGGCTTCCCCACCAGCGGCGTTTTGGGTGCCAGGGTGCAGCGGGTGGGCGATCGTGAGCCGAAGTAGCGAAACGCGCGTGTCGATGGGCGTGGTGGAGGCGGAACGACGCGCACTCTCGAGGGCCTTCTCGAGGTGGAGACGCGTGCGTCGATGGGCGTCGTGGACGCGGAAGATGCGCGCTGTCGAGGGCCTTTTCGAGGTGGAGACGCGTGCGTCGATGGGCGTCGTGGAGGCGGAAGACGCGCGCTGTCGAGGCGGAGATGCGCGTGTCGATGGGCGTCGTGGACGCGGAAGATGCGCGCTGTCGAGGCGGAGACGCGCGTGTCGAGGGGCGTGGTGGAGGCGGAAGATGCGCGTGGACGTGGGTGTGCGGCTCGCCCTCGCGGGGGGGGACGCTTCCGCTGCTTCGAGGACTAGAGCAGCTGGCGGGTTTTGATTTCCAGGTAGCGATTGATGAGTGAGCCACTCAGTTTGTTCGCGGACGACTCGAGGACGAGGGCGCCTGCTGCCTCCAGGTCACGCACGGCGGCCGCCTTCCAGCGAAGGAGCTCGGCCGCAGCGCCGCTGCGATAGAGCGTGGCCACGCGAGATGGTGTGCCTTCCACGTCCGTGCCTTCGGCCATGGCGAGCAGGTCCGTATCTTCGAGCAGTACCACGAGCGGTAAGTGACGCTTGGAAAGCGCGCGGAGATGGCGCGCGAGGGCGCGTGCCGAGGTGTCGTCCACGAGCTGCGTGAAGACGACGAGCAGCGCGCGGCGGCGTAGGCGGAGCGCCACGTGCGCGCAGGCGGCTTCGTAGTTCGACTCCACGAGGCGAGGCTCGATGTCGTACGAGGCTTGAATCAGGCGCCGTGAAGCTTGCTGGCCGCCCTCCGGCACCACGAAGCTGCGCACCGCCTCGTCGAAGGTGAGCAGGCCCACCTTGTCGCCACCGCGGCTCGCGACGTGCGCCATGAGCAGCGCCGAGTTGAGCGCGTGGTCGAACTGCGAGAGGCGGCCGACCACGGCGGTCATGAGCCTGCCGGAGTCCAGCATGAAGAGGACGTTTTGGTCGCTCTCGAGTTGGTACTCGCGGGCCGTCAGTTTTTGACGGCGCGCGGAGGCTTTCCAGTCGATGGCCCGGTAGTCGTCGTCGCTGGCGTAGTCACGCAGGCGCGCGAACTCACTCTCGCCGCCGCGCAGACGGGTCGCGCGCACGAGCGCGTACTCGCGGTTCGTGCGCGCCAGGAGCGCGAAGGTGCGCACCATGGCCAGATCCGGGTACACGCGGACGGGGTCTCGAGCGGAAATGCGCACTTGCCTCGTCCAGAGCCGAAGACGCGAGGCATAGCGAACGAAGTGGTCCCCGAGAGTGAAGCCGCCGCGTCGTTCCGGAACCACGCGGTAGCTGGCCTCCGCGACGTCTCCAGGGGCAAGTGTCACCTGGAGCGGGAGATCGGGCGACGTGGCTCCGGGGAAGAGGTCGTCGCTCACGTGCACGACGCGCGCGTGGCCGTCCGTAGAACGGAGCTCCAGGTGAACGCGGTTGTGCTCACCCAGCGAGAACACCTCGGGCGCGCGTCTCGTGACCTCCACCGCGGCGCCACGCGACAAGACGGCGTCCACCAGCGCGACGAAGGCGATGAGCCCGTCGAGCGAGAGGAGCGGAAGCAAGAGCGCGCGATCGACCAGCACCCCGAGCGAAAGAAGAGCGGGGACGGCGAGGAGGAGGACGAGCAGACGCGACGGCAGCATGGCGCGGCTACGTCGCGGACTTGGGGACCGGGGTTTCGCGGAGCACGCTCTCGATGACGTGGTCTGCGGAGATGTTTTCGAGCTCAGCGTCCGGGTGGAGGATCAAGCGGTGGCGGAGCACGGCGTGGGCGTAGTTCTTCACGTCGTCCGGCACGACGAAGGAGCGACCTTGGGCGGCCGCCGAGGCGCGCGCGGTCCACAAGAGGCCGATCGACGCGCGCGGCGATGCGCCCACGTAGACCGTGGCGTGCGAGCGCGTGCGTGTGACGAGTTCCGTGATGTACTGCACGATTTCCGGCGTTACTTGGATTTCCCGGAGGAGCCTCTGCATCGCGGTGAGGCGTTCGAGGGTGAGCACGGGGCGGAGGCCGACCGCCTCGAGCGCTCCGGGATCGAAGCCGCCGACGTAGCTCTGGAGGATGCGCTTTTCGACCTCGGGCGTGGGGTAGCCGATGTGCACCTTGAACAAGAAGCGGTCGAGCTGCGCCTCGGGCAGCGGGTACGTGCCTTGAGACTCGACGGGGTTCTGCGTGGCCAGCACCAAGAAGGGCTCGGGCAGGGGGCGGGTCGTGCCGTCCGTGGTGACGCTGCGCTCCTGCATGGCCTCGAGCAGCGCGGCTTGGGTTTTGGCGGGGGCGCGGTTGATTTCGTCCGCCAAGAGCAGCTGGGTGAAGACGGGACCGGGCACGAATTCGAAGGCGCCCAGCTTGGTGCTCCACACGTTGTTTCCGGTCACGTCGCTCGGCATCAAGTCCGGCGTGAACTGGATGCGCCGAAAGGCGACCCCGAGTACGTGCGCGAGCGTGCGTACGAGGAGCGTTTTGCCGAGACCGGGCACGCCCTCGATGAGCACGTGACCCTTGGCGAGCATGGCGACCAGCGCGTGCTCGACCACGTCACGCTGGCCGAGCAAGACGCGTGAAACTTCGTCGACGCTTTCCTGGAAGACTTGGCTGAACTCTTCGACCTTCACGATTCACTCCGTCGCTCGTTTTCGGGCCGGGCGGCGCTTGGGAGGCGCAGCATGCGCCGGTGCCTTCACTTCGGTCCACCCACTTCTTTCAAGATCCGTGACAGCTCCTCTTGCGTCCGGGCGTGTTCCTCGGGAGAGCCTGCCATTTGGTCGGCCGCCTGCGCCTCGACCAAGACCTCGAGCGTGGCCATCGGATCGCGCCCGGTGCGTCGCGCGATGGCGTGCGCGAGGGCATGGAGATCGCGTTCGCGCACCGGGACGCGTTTGCGGAGCTGCAGCGCTGCCCAGCGGCCGTAACTTTCGAGCGCGTACGCGGAGGCCTTCGCGCGCCCGTACTGCGTCGCGAGCGCCTCGGCGTGCTCGACGAAGGCGCGCCTGGACTCCTGCTCGTGCTCGCGTGGGGTGCCGAAGCGAACTCCGCGGAAGGCCACGTAGGCCGCCGCCAGGAGCAGTAGCTGCAAGAGCCACGGAGCGAGACCGGCGTTCCGGATGGTTTCGATGGGGTCGTGCGTGCCGCTGCCCGTCCAAGGACCCAAGAGCTCCACGTTGCCGTTGGGGGCGGCCGCGAGCGCGACCACCAGCTGGGCGTTGTCGGCGGCGGCGAGGTTCGCGTTGCGCAAGAAGGCGTCGTCCGAGAACGCGTAGACGTCGCCCGCTCCGTGCTCGAGCTCGAGCAAGAAAGGGCGCGCGCCGCAGTCGACGATGCTCGGCGCTTCCGCGTCCTCGAAGGTGTTTGCCCCGACCTGCAACAAACGTAGGCCAGGAGCCGTGAGCGGCTCCGTGCAACGGATGCTCTTCAAGTCGCCTGTGCCGAGGGGATCTTCGAGCTGGGGCGGCAAACCCGCCGTCACGAGCGTGCCACCGCTGGCCACCCAGTCGAGCAAGCGCTGCCATTCTTGATCCCGGAGGCTGGGCCCCAGCGCGACGATGCGAGCCACGTCGCTCGGGACCTCGTAAATCCGTTGGACGCGACGACGCGCTTGCTTGGAGTGCCTCGTGAGTAGCGACTCCAACAAGGCGTGACCGTCGGGGCTCGTGGGTGAGCTGGGAGGCTCCGGCGCCAGCTCTTGGTCACACGCGAGCAAGGTGGAGCTCCCCAAGATGCACAGGCAGAGCACCGCCGCGCGACCGGTCAAAGCGGCGACGGCCGTGAGCACTCGCGAGAACGTGGAAGAGTCCGCGTCCGCGTGCCCGAACTGCACGGACTCGACGTCACGCACGATGTGTCGGAGCTGCTCGCGCTCGCTCCGGTGCTCGGCGAGCTGACGAAGGTAGTCCCCGTTGGTGCGCGAGCGATGCAGCTTGAGCAAGCTACGCTCTCCGAGGCCATGCAGCGCGGCCGCGTGTGCGCTCGTGAGAGCCGCCGCGAAATCGCCGCGGGCGGCCTCCGCCTTGGCGCGATCGAGCAGGCGGTCGACGTTCGTTTCGCGGGGTGCTTCGGGCGCTCGTTCTTCGGGGGTGAGGCGCACGGGCTCGTGAGCCGTGCGCCGTCGACGCACCTCTTCTGCCAAGTGGCGCGCCACGCCGCGCACCAGGACGAACGCCAAGACCGCGAGGATACCCCAGAAGAAGGCCCTTGCGAGCCAGGTCAGCTCCGGAAGCCGGTCGAAGAGGCTCAGGCTCGGCTCTTGGGACGGAGCCTCCTCGTCTTCTCCCCACGCCGGGCGCTGACACGCGTGGCGTAGCTCGGGGCAGCGAGCCGCGAGCTCGCTTTCGAGCGCACAGTACGCGCGCTTCTGCTCGGGCCAAAGGCGGTAGCCGTCTTGGGTGCAGAAACGAAAGCGACCGCTTTCTAGCTCGCGAGCGAGGGAATCCTCGACCGTCGGATCTTTGGTCCAGGGCTCTGCGTCGGTCGCGCTGTCCGCGTCGGCCGAGGGCTCGCATTCGTTCACGGAGGTCGATGATTCGTCGGCGCTTGCGACGCGCGGCGCGACGAGGAGCGCGCCTGCGAGGAGCAGGCACGCCAGAGTTCCCTTCTGGGGAGGCTCAAACGCCACGTTTCTCCAGGGCATCACGAAGCCCGAGAAAGCGCACTTGGACGTCCCATCCGTCGCGCAGCGTGCGTTCGTTCACGTAAAAAAGAAAACGGAGTGTCGTCGCCAGAGGCACCATGGCGAAGAGCCCGGCCAGCGAAAAGATCGAGCCTTCATCGTCCGCGAGCGTTTCGTAGGGGCGGTCTATTTCGAAGACGAAGTCCATGAGCGCCATGCCGAGGAGCTCGCTCAAGGTCACGCTGAGGCCGTACAAACAACCGACCAACAGAAGCATTTCTACGGCGGCGCCGCTCCGTCCTCGCACGAAGCGCCGGCTGCGCGACAAGGCGCTCCTCGCGCCGGCGCTTTCGAGAAGGACCACCTCGTCCAAAAACGCGTAGTACACCAAGACGACGAACGGGCCGATCAGCGTCACCGCCGAGAGCGCAATCAGCGCGAGCCTCACGACGAAGAAGAAAACGAGCACGGGAGCGCGGCGAAGCGACGCGCCGAGCACCTCCAGAACCGAGGGGTCGTCCGCGAACAGGAGCTTGCCCGAGAGCACGGTGAACGGCGCTTGCAGGAAGAAGCAGAGCCCGAACGCCGCGAGCCACACCCACCCCCACTCGACGTCCAGCGCGTACCGCAGCGTCAGGCAGGCGGCGTAGGCGGGAAGGAGCACGCAGGCGGCGAGCCTCGCGTACGAGAGCGGCGCGAGCGAACGCACGAAACGAAGGCTGAGGTCGGTCACCTCCAGCGAGCTGCGTTCGCGGAGAACGATGGCGGCCGCCGACAGATTCACCCGCGCGCCCTCCCGACCTCGCCCGAGCGACCGGCGAAGGCGAGGTAGAGCACGACGAGCACGGAGAGCACCGCGCCGAACGTCCACTTCACGACAGGCGGAAGCGACGACGGCGACCAGAAGCCCTCGACGAGCGCGGCGAGCAGCAGCATGACGGCGGCGCCGACGATTTGTGCCGAGAGCGCGCGCCGCTGTGTGGCGAGAGAACCGAGGCGAGTGAGCCCGTGCGTAACGATGAGGGCGCGTCCCATTTGGAGCCCCGCCGCGCCGGAGATGACGATGGCGGTGAGCTCGAGGGGAGAGTGCCCGGCCACGAAGGTGAGGATGTTGAGGCCTCCGCCGGTTCGAATGACGTGACCCATCACGCAGCCGATGACGACGCCGTTGTAGACCAAGAAGAACAGGCTGCCGGCGCCGAACAAAATGCCCGTCGCAAAGCAACGGAAGGCGATGCCCACGTTGTTGTAAACGTAGAAGCCGGCCATGGCGGCGTCTTGTTGGCCACTTCGTCCCTCGGCGAAGCCCTTGGCGTACGCCTCGGCCATGCCGTCCAAGAGCTCGGCGGGAAGAACCGAAATGGCGAAGCGCTCCGAGTGCAGCGCCCCCACCAGTCCGATCACGAAGGGCAAGCCGAACAGCACGTTCGCCCACAAAAACGGCCCCCAGTTGGCGCGTAGCGCGCGCGGAAACTCGAAGGCGACGAAGCGCGCTGCCTGTCGGAGCGAGTAGCGCCGCGAGGAGTAGAGCGCATTGTGGGCTCGCGCCACGAGATGATCGAGGTGCGCCGTGACGTCGGGAGGGCAACCCAAGTGCTCGGCGCGCATGCGATCCGTGCACACCTCTCGATAGAGCGCCGTGACTTCGGTGATTTGCCGGGGCGGCAGCTTGGCGAGCCGTGGGGCTCTGTCCAAGAGTCCGGTCAGCGTGGCCCAGCGCTCGCGGCGCTCGTCCAAGAAGCGCTCGACCGCGCTGACTGGCTCCGTCGTCTCCGAGGCGACCCAACCATGCGCTGGAACCCTCACGCGCCTCGTCCTCGGAGAGAGTGTTGTCGGCTGTCCTTGCCGTGAAGCGCGTCCAGAAACTGCGCGGAGCTCTTGTACGTGGTGCCGAAGCGGGCGGCGAGCGCAGGGGCAATCAGGTCCGCGAGCTCCTCCGCGCGCTCGGCGGAGAGGCGAGCGCGACGGCGCGCGAAGAGCGCGAGCGCTTGCCGCTCCTCTCGGCCCAGCACGATGCGCTCCGGCAAGTCCGCGTCGACGAGCGACGACGGCGGCTTGACCTCTCTTCTGGCGAGCTTGGTGCTGGGCTCGTACACGACCAGCGTCCCCGCCACGAAGTCGCCGAGGCGACGAAAGCGAGAGTCGAAGGACATGGAGAGCAAGCCGACCGCGTAGAAGAAGGGCAGAATGTCCGCGGCTCGCACGAGGTTGCGGAGCAAGCTGTCCAAGAACGTAATGGGCAGCCCATCGGACTGAACGACGCGCAAGCGGAGCGCCCGCTTGCCGGGGCTGGAGCCGTTCATCAAGAGCTCACAGAACACGAAGTAGCCCCACTCCAAAACGAAGAACGCCACCAAGAACGCCCCCATTTCGAAGCCGCCGAACCCACCCCACGCCGCGAAGGAGACCAAGCTCACGATGATGCCGAGAACCATCAAGAGCACCGCGCGCAGCACGAAATCCACCAGATACGCGGCCACGCGGCGCGCGGGGCCGGCGACTTGGTAGCGAAAGCGAACGTGCTCCGGGGTCTCGATTTCGACGGTCGTGTCGAGCGGTGCGCGAGGCGCGGACCCATGGGGAGGCCTCGGGGGAGCAGCGTCACGGGCGGCCCAAGCCGGCATCGGGGCCATGATGGCTAGTTTCCTTGAGGTCCGAAAGCGGGTAACGATCTCGTACAATGGACGGGTACAATCCTTACGCGCCGCCGACTCGAGACCCACATGCACCTCACGGGGGGCCAGGCCCCGCGGGTTTGCCTCAGCCGTGGAGTATCGGTGAGTCCTTGAACGTCGGCATCAACGCCGTCAAGCGGAACCCGCTCGAGCTCGTGGGCGGTTTCTTCATCGTCACTTTGCTCGGTCTCCTGCCCGGCCAAGTTCCGAACGTGCTCCAGCTGGTGGGTGTCGTCTCGCAGAACTCGCCGCTGTATTGGGTGCTCTTCGGGATCAGTACGTTGGTGGGAGCCGCGGTGGGCGCCTTTTTCTGGGTGGGCGAGGTGCGCGTTGCGCTCGCCGCGGCGCGCGGGGAGCCGTTCGATTTCGGGCTCTTCTTCAGCGGTGCGGATCGGGCGGTCCCGCTCTTGATCACCAATTTCCTGGTGTCCATCGCCGTCGCGCTGGGCCTCGTTCTCTTGATCGTGCCGGGCATCGTGTTGGCGCTCGGGCTCGCGTTCGGCACGGTGCTCGTGGTGGACGCCGAGGAGTCGCCGGTCGAGGCGCTCAAGGCGAGCTGGGAGGCCACGCAGGGGCACAAGATGCAGCTCTTCCTGTTCGGCCTCACCGCGCTCTTGGTGCTCATCGCCGGCATGTGCGCTTGCTACGTGGGCGTGTTCGTCGCCATCCCCGTCTTGTTCGTCGCCTTCGTCGACGTCTACCGTCGTGTGACGGGCCGTATGGGCGCCTCTTCGGACGCCGCGACCGCAGCGCCGTTCGGGTACTGAGTCAGTACTGGCCCAGCTGTTTTTGGGGGCGGTCACCGAACACACCGTTCGACCGCTCCCGCGCTGGGTCAAGTGACGAAAAGAGCGGCATCACCCGCTCACGGAGTCCGCCCACGCTCTCTTCCCAGAGAGCCGCATCGCGAGCTCGCGCCCTTCGGGCGCGAGCTCGCTCCGTTCGTGCTCAGCGCGCCGCTTGAGAGCGAGCGTGCCACTCCTGAATGCTGCGCACGCCAGACACCTGACCCGCTGGCACCAGGGCGTTCGCTTCGAGCGCGTCCACCGCGGCGAGCGCGGCAGACATCGTGGTGAAGTACGGAATGCCCATGAGCAGCGTATTGCGGCGAATCGAGTAGCTGTCCCGAATGGCGGTAGCGCCCTGCGTCGTGTTGATCACGAGCTGCACTCGACCTTCGCGAATGGCGTCCACGACGTGCGGTGAGCCACTCTGCACCTTGTTCACGCGCTCGGCGGGGATGTGCGCCTTGTCGAGCGCGTCGGCGGTGCCGCTCGTGGCCAAGATGCTGAAGCCGAGGTTGCGCAGGCGGCGCGCCACGTAGCAGGCCTCGGACTTGTCCTCGTCCTGCACGCTGATGAACGCGGCGCCCAAAGCCGGCAGCGAAGAGCCTGCCGCCGAGATGGACTTGCCGAAGGCGAGCGCCACGCTCAGAGACACGCCCATCACCTCACCGGTCGAGCGCATTTCCGGGCCCAGGATGGTGTCCACTCCCGGGAACTTGTTGAACGGGAAGACGGACTCCTTGACCGCGACGTGCGTCGGCAGCCACTGGTCGTGCACGCCGAGCTCGTCCAGCGTCTTGCCCACCATCACCTGCGCGGCGATCTTCGCCAGCGGGCGGCCGGTGGTCTTGGACACGAACGGCACGGTGCGTGAGGCGCGCGGGTTGACCTCGATGACGTACACCTGGCCGTCCTTCACGGCGAACTGAACGTTCATGAGGCCGACCACGCCCAGCTCGACGGCCAGCGCACGCGTGTTCGCTTCGATCTCGCCGACCACCTTCGGGTCGAGCGTGTGCGGCGGGAGCACGCTGGTGGAGTCGCCGGAGTGCACACCGGCCTCCTCGATGTGCTGCATCACGCCTCCGATGACGGCGCGGCGGCCGTCGGCGACGCAGTCCACGTCCACCTCGATGGCGTTCTTCAGGTACTGGTCGATGAGGAGCGTCGGCTCGAGCCCTTCGTCGCGCGCCGCGTCTACGGCGACGCCCACGTAGTCGGCGAGATCCGCGTCGTTTTCGCAGATCATCATGGCTCGCCCACCGAGCACGTACGACGGGCGCACCAAGACCGGGAAGCCGATTTCCTTGGCGATGACGCGAGCCTCTTCGGGCGTCTTGGCGATGCCCGCGCGCGGGCGCTGAAGTCCGAGGCGCGTGAGCAGCGCGTCGAAGCGCTTGCGATCCTCGGCGCGATCGATCGCGTCCGCGGGCGTTCCGAGCAAACGCACTCCGCGCTTCTCGAGGGGCACGGCCAGCTTGAGCGGCGTCTGTCCACCGAACTGCACGATGACGCCGAGCAGCTCGCCCTTCTTCTGTTCCTCTTCGCAAATGGAGAGGACGTCCTCGAGCGTCAGCGGCTCGAAGTAGAGGCGATCGGCCGTGTCGTAGTCCGTGGAGACCGTCTCGGGGTTGCAGTTGACCATGATGGTCTCGATCCCGAGCGCGCGCAGCGCGAACACCGCGTGACAGCAGCAGTAGTCGAACTCGATGCCTTGGCCGATGCGGTTCGGACCACCACCGAGAATGATGACCTTCTTCTTCTCGGTGACGACGCTCTCGCTCTCCGTCTCGTAGGTCGAGTAGAGGTACGGAGTGAACGCCGGGAACTCCGCCGCGCACGTGTCCACGCGGCCGTACACGGCGGCGAGCCCGAGGTCCTTGCGCAGCTTCCGGACGTCGTCTTGCGTCTGCCCGCGCAGCTCTGCGATTTGCGAGTCGCTGAAGCCGAGGCGCTTGCTCTCCCAAAGGAGGTCGCGCGTGAGCTCGGACGCCTGCTGCAGCTTCACCTCGTGCTGGACGATGCGGTCCATCTGCGCGAGCCACCACGGGTCGATGCCCGTAATTTGATGGATCTCTTCGATGGAGATTCCGGCGCGCAGCGCGTCGCCCACGTAGAACAGCCGCTCTGCGACGGGGCGCTTGATCACTTTGCGCAGCGCATCCTGCAGCTCCTCCGGGCTCGGCGGCGGCAAGGAGGGACGGGGCTTCGTCGCGGGCGGCGCGTCGAAGGTGAGGTCGCGCACGTCGTCCTTGCGCTGAGCGAGCAGGCGGTAGTCGACGCGACCGGTCAAGGTCTGGAAGCCAGCCTTGCCGGTCTCGAGTGAACGCGCTGCCTTCTGCAGCGCTTCGGGGAAGGTGCGCCCGATGCTCATCACTTCGCCCACGCTCTTCATTTGCGTGCCGAGCGTGTCGTCCGCGCCGGGGAACTTTTCGAACGCGAAGCGCGGCCACTTGACGACCGTGTAGTCGATGGTGGGCTCGAAGGCTGCGGACGTCTTCGTGATGTCGTTCTCGAGCTCGTCGAGCGTGAGGCCCACGGCGAGCTTGGCGGCGATCTTGGCGATCGGGTAGCCGGTGGCCTTCGAGGCCAGCGCGCTCGACCGCGACACGCGCGGGTTCATTTCGATGACGATGACGCGCCCGTCGCTGGGATTGACCGCGAACTGTACGTTCGAGCCGCCGGTCTCCACGCCAATCTCGTGCATGACCGTGCGCGCCTGATCCCGGAGCCGCTGGTATTCGCGATCCGTGAGCGTCATGGCGGGCGCCACGGTGATGGAGTCGCCGGTGTGCACCCCCATCGGGTCGATGTTTTCGATCGAGCAGATGACGATGAAGTTGTCCTTCTTGTCGCGGATGACCTCGAGCTCGTACTCCTTCCAGCCGAGCAGGCTCTCCTCGACGAGCACCTCGTGCGTCGGTGATTGGCTGAGCGCCCACTTCACCTTCGCTTCGAAGTCTTCCTTTTTCTCCACGACGCCGCCGCCTTGGCCACCCAAAGTGAAGCTCGGGCGCAGGATGGCGGGGAAGCCGGTGGTCTCGACGATCTTCCACGCGTCCTCGACGGAGCGTGCGTAACCCGAGCGCGCAGACTCGAGGCCTGCACGAGACATGGCGTCCTTGAAGAGAAGGCGGTCCTCGGCCTTGCGGATGGCGTCCACCTGAGCGCCGAGGAGCTGCACGCCGTACTTCGAGAGCACGCCGCTTTCGTGGAGCGAGAGCGCGAGATTCAGCGCGGTTTGCCCTCCGAGAGTGGGGAGCAGCGCGTCGGGGCGTTCGCGTTCGATGATGGCCGTGAGGTGAGGCACATCGAGCGGCTCGATGTAGGTGCGACGAACCAGCTCCGGGTCGGTCATGATCGTGGCCGGATTCGAGTTCACGAGCACGACGTCGTAACCGAGGTCGCGGAGCGCTTTGGCTCCTTGCGTCCCGGAGTAGTCGAATTCACAGGCTTGGCCGATCACGATGGGGCCAGAGCCAATCAGGAGGATTTTTTCGATGTCTTCGCGGCGCGGCACGGGTGGGGCCTTAGCACGGCTCACCGTCCGATCCTTCGCCAAAACGAAACCCGATCGAATGCTCGCGGTGGGGTCGTCGCTCCGCCCAGCTCGGTTCGGTGCCCCCGCCCTGCTGCGGGTGCAGCTCCGCTCCAGACCGTCGCATTTGCCGACCCAGGTAGCCGAAGAGGGGCAGCCGGCGCCTGCACCCCGAGAGGCCCCGGGACCGTTGGGCCGGGCACCAGTCGGCACCAAAACGAGCCAAAAAAAACCTGTTCAGAGGGCAAAGCGGCGCCAAGAGAGCGCTCTTGACGAGGAATGGCCCTTCCGTCATAAGTGCCGGCCCCAAAGCGCCTCGGCCGTTCGGCAAGGTGCTCTGCCGGTCTGGAGGAATTCCCATGCCCAAGATGAAGACGAACCGCGCTGCAGCCAAGCGCTTCAAGATCACCGGGAAGGGCCGCGTGCGCCGTCCGAAGCAGGGCGGTCAGCACTGCTTCATGGGCAAGAGCCGCAAGCAGCGCCGCCGCCTGCGTGACAACGACATGGTCACGCCCGAGCTCGAAAAGCGCATCAAAATCATGCTCCCCTACGGCTGAACGCCGCAGGTCCGAGCCCATCCAAGTCCCGTAGGGTCAAGGCTTACCCGTAGGGACAAACCATAAGGAAAAGTCATGTCTCGTGTAAAAAGGGGTCCGTATCCCCGCCGTCGTCACAAGCGCATCCTGAAGCAAACCAAGGGCTTCTACGGTGGACGTAAGAATCGCATCCGTCAGGCGATGCACGTCCTGTGGAAGAGCTGGCAGTACGCCTACGTCGGGCGCAAGCTGCGTAAGCGCGAGTTCCGCGCTCTTTGGATTCAGCGCATCAACGCCGCCGCGCGTGAGAACGGCACCACGTACTCCAAGCTCATGGGCGCCCTCAAGGTCGCCGGCGTGGACCTCGATCGTAAGGTGCTCGCCGACATCGCCGTCAACGACGGTGCGGCGTTCAAGAAGCTCGTCGAGTTGGCCTCCAAGGCCGCCGCCGAGTGAGATAGCCGCCTAGCTGTCTCGGCTTCCTTTCCAGAAGTGAGCCTCGAGCAGCACCGGTGCAATGAAGAGCCCTGATCGCTTGCGATCAGGGCTCGGTTGTTTGAGAAAGCCGTCACCATGTCGGACGCCTCCGAGAGCATCGTTTCCGGTCTCGCCCTGCTCAGCGAGCGTTACAAGAAGCGCTTCGCCGAAGCCGCAGACGAGGTGACGCTGCGCAACGTGCGCGCCGAGGTCCTCGGTAAGAAGGGCGAGGTCACTGCGCTCCTGCGCGGCATGGGCGCGGTTGCGGCAGAGCAGAGGCGTAGCGTCGGCGAGCGCGTCAACGCGGTGCAGCGAGACATCGAGTCCGCGTTCGAGGCTCGGCTCGAGGCGCTCCGCGCGGAAGAGCGAAAAGCAGAGCTCGGCGCGCGTCCCTTCGACATGTCGCTCCCCGGTCGCGCGCCCGCGCCGCGCGGTCACCTGCATCCCATCACTCAGGTCAAAAATGAAATCCTCGACATCTTCCGGTCGCTCGGTTTCGAGGTCGGTTGGGGGCCCGAGGTAGAGCTCGAAACGAACAATTTCGAGAAACTGGCGTTCCCGCCCGATCACCCTGCGACCGACATGCAGGACACGTTCTGGGTGAAGGTGAAGGGTGGGGCAGGGGACGTGCGTACGCTCCTGCGTACGCACACGAGCAGCGTTCAAGTGCGAGAAATGTCGACGCATCGCCCGCCGCTCGCGGTGGTGAGCGGCGGCGCCGTCTATCGCCGAGACGACGACGTCACGCACTCGCCCATGTTCCACCAAATCGAGGGCTTCCTCGTGGACGAGCGCGTCACCTTCGCGGAGTTGAAGGGCGTGCTCACGGCGTTTGCGCAGCGTCTCTACGGAGACGACACGCCCGTGCGCTTTCGTCCGAGCTACTTCCCCTTCGTCGAGCCGGGAGCGGAAGTGGACGTCGGTTGCGTGTTCTGCTCGGAAGAGGAGGGGACGCGCGCCGCCTGCCGTGTGTGCAAGGCAACGGGTTGGCTCGAGGTTCTCGGCTGCGGAATGATCCACCCGGAGGTGCTGGAGCACTGCGGCATCGACGCCGAGCGCTACACCGGGTTTGCTTTTGGCCTAGGGGTGGAGCGTGTTGCCATGCTCCGCTACGGCATTCCGGACATTCGCGTGCTCTTCGAAAACGATCCGCGCTTCCTCGCGCAGTTCTGAGAGAGAACGCGCCGGCAAACGAGCCGCTCGGCACTGCGCCGTCTTGGAAGCGCATCCGCGGCGCGCCTGGCTCAATCAGGGCTGGGTCAGCCGTGACATTCGCGTCACGAGCTGAGCACCGCCTGGCGCAGAAGTGCACAGCGCGCGCGCTCGTTAGGGCCACGGTGGCACTAGTGCGTCAGGCCTGCCTCGCCGTGTCGTTTCCATCCTACGAAAGCGCTCGTCGGACGTTCTGAATCCGGCCAAAGGTCGGCGTCGTCCGTGGAGGCGCTTCCACCATCCGCGTGTCGGGCAGCGCACCTGGGCTACCCCCTTGACGTGCGGCGGGCGGGCCTCACGTTGGTTGAAGACACGAACACGAAACCAGCGCGGTCGGGGCTTTGCGTCCGTGTGAATTTCCGCATCGCGCGAGCTCAACACGGAGCTCAGAGCTTCTTCGCACTTCACGTGACTCGTGAAGTCGCCGCGTTCGCTGCCGTTTGCAGAACAGGAGCGGACGCCAACGGACAGTTCGTTGGTGGGCCGCCAACGGCTCGCTTACGGGAACCGGACTTCGTCCTTCAATGCACGTCATGCCCTGTGTGTGAGGCGCATTCGAGCGGCCCACATGCATCTCTCATGTGGGGACGAGCGTCCGGTCACCTGACCGTGCAACCCGTACCTTTCGACTACACGTAGGTCCTTTGCACGCGGCGCTTCGAGTTCGAACGGGAGGTTTTCCACACTTCAAACCGATCTGCACGCACGGACATCAAATGCGGTCCAACGACGAGGAACGGAAGTTGCTTCGTCCTCGAGAGATGGGTCGCTGGGTGCAACGTCTGCTCGAACGTAGCTCCGGAATGGAACGACGCTTCGAGGGGTTGCCCAAGTGCTCCACCACTTTTGTTGGCGCCGTACCGGTGTCGAAAACGTTCACCTCTAGCCCGAAACGTAGCCCATGACTCAGAAGCGCCAAGCCGTCCGAAAGTCCACAGCTCCTGCCCGTACCGTTCGTGACGCGGTCCCGAGCAAGCGTGCGTCCTTTCTCAAGGGTGACGCGGTGCCTTCGAGCCGCACGCCTTCGAGCCGCACGCCTTCGAGCGCGGGGCCGCTCAGCGTCGGACCTCTGAGCGAGGTGCCGTCCAGCAGCATGCCTTCGAGCCGTTCCCCGGCGAGCGTGTCCGGGCAGAGCGTGTCCGGGCAGAGCGTGTCCGGGCAGAGCGCGGCGGCGATTGACCACGGGCCCGCCTCGGCGGGGCCGCGTTCTCGTCGCGAAGACGAGTCCGCCGCGGATTCCATGCTCTCGCGCTATTTCCGCGACATGGCGACTCATCAAGTGATGGGTCCGGACGAAGAGCTCGCGGCCGCACAAGAAGTGGAGCGGACGGAAGTCGCTCACTGGGCGGCGTTGCTGTCCTACTTGCCGGCGGCCGAGTACCTCTTGACCTGTCTCGAGGCGCAGGTGGCTCGCATGAGCGAGGAGGAGCGTCCCGACATTTCGAGCAACCTGCGTGACCTGCGGGCGATGCTCGACATCTATCGGCGTCAGCGTTCCAAGCTGCACGCCGATCAGATGCGCACGTGGACCGAGCTGTGCGAAGAGCTCGCGCGCGTCATCCGTCTTCCGGATTCGGATCGTTTGTGGATGCTGGCGGCGTTCACCGAAGCGCACGACATCGTTCACGCGCCCTCACCCGGCGACGCAGAGCGCCCCGTGATCGCGGAGTCGGACTCCTACAAGCGCTACATCGGTGACGTGCATCGTACGGACGCCGAGCAACGCACGGCGAAGAACCGCTTCGTCAAGTCGAACCTCCGGCTCGTGGTGAGCATCGCTCGCCGCTACAACCGTGGTCGGCTGCCGCTCATCGATCTGATTCAGGAAGGCAACATCGGCCTCATGAAGGCCGTGGAGCGCTTCGATCACACGCGCGGCTACAGGTTTTCCACCTACGCGTCTTGGTGGATTCGCCACGCCATCAGCCGCGCGCTCGCCGACAAGGGTCGCGCGGTACGCATCCCGGTGCACATGCTCGACACGTACAATCGCGTGTCGCGCGCGACGCAGACCATCATCGCGCGCACCGGACGAGAGCCGACGCCCGAAGAGCTCGAGCAGGAAACGGGTGTGCCCCGTGAAAAGCTCGAGAAGGTGAAGGACCTCTACGCGGACACCCCTTTTTCTCTCGACCGTCCGGTGGGAGACGAAGACGGGCGTCGCTTCATCGACTTCTTGGTCGAGGAGAACACGCTTTCACCGCACGACAAGCTTGCGAGCGATCGTTGGGCGGACGAGGTGCGGAGGCTGCTCGGTACGCTCACGCCCATCGAGTCGAGCATCATTCGTTGGCGCTTCGGCTTGGACAACGAGGACGAGCTCACGCTGAAGGAAATCGGTGACAAGTACAACTTGTCGCGCGAACGAATCCGTCAGCTGCAAGAGCAAGCCATCGGAAAAATCAGAAAGCAGATGCGCGACTTCTGAGCCGCGCCAGTGACGAGACGAGAGCCGCACTTCCCCAAAAAGGGAGTGCGGCTCTCGTCGTTCGAGGGAGCCGTCGAGCTCACGGACGGTGTGTTGGAGCGTGGGACTGCCGGGGAGCGGCGGTGTGTTTCGATCGGTTCGGCCCGACGTCGCCGATGCGCCCCTTCACGGGATCCCGCGAACGACGCGACGGAAGATCGCGTGCCCGTCTCGTCCGCAGGGCGTCGCGAGCACAGCTGCGAGCCCGGGCGCCGCTGTACGAGCTCGCGTACCTGAAGGTCCGCGAGGTTCGAGTCGCGGCCGTTGGATGGACATCGAGCGAACCCTCGGTCCGCGCACGGGCGCTGCATCTCTTCGGAGTCACAGGGCGCTGCGCGCGACTGAGCGGCCGGGTGCGGGGAGCCGCGTACCGAACGACCCAGGTGCGACCGAAGCACTGCGGGGATGGGGCGTGTCGCGCTCGCGTGGTCACGCAGGCGTCAAGGGGTCTGGGCATCCGGCCGGGGCGTGGAAGCCGCCGAGTTCTCGCGGCAATTCAGGAGGTGAAACGCCGATTTGGCTACAAGAGTCGCTTCCATGGCGTTGGCATCCCCCGGGAGCCGGGCAAGGGGTGCCCATGCCCCCGATTTCGAGCGCGCGCCGGCCTGATTTCTTCGTGAATTCAGTTAGTTGAGGGTTTATCCCGGGTTTTCATTTACATTTCGGTGCGTTGACCCCATAACGCGCCCGCCCAAGGAGCGACCCCCGCGCGGGGCTTTTGCTGGCGACGCTGCGTTTTCGGAGCGGCAGCGCTGCCAGCGTTTCAGGCGAATCTTCGCGCGG
>JAEYVE010000040.1 GCA_023432025.1 Pseudomonadota bacterium | reverse complement strand
GCTTTCACGTTCCTAGCGCTCGTAACGTTTGGGCCCTAGGTCGTCAAGCGAGGGGATTTTCGAGCCCTGTCGTCCCACGCGACCGAATTGCGGCGCGAGGTGCTCGCTTTTTTCCGGCGCGAGAGGGGCTCTCGTCAGGGTTGCCAACTTCTCCGAATTCGGTTGAGCTGCCGCGTGGTGCCGAACGCGCGCTTTCACATTGGGCAAGTTCCGCTCGACCCGGTGACGTTGCCTGGGGCCATCGAGCGCATCGTGGAGCTCGCGGCGTCCGGCAGAGGAGGCACCGTCTACACGCCGAACGTGGACCACGTCGTCGTCGCGGAAGAGGACGACGCGTTCCGCGCCGCCTACTCGGACGTCAGCTTGTCCTTGGTGGACGGCACCCCAGTGCTCTGGGCCGGACGGATGCTGGGCTATGGGCTACCCGAAAAGGTGTCTGGCTCGGACTTGTTCGAGCCGCTCGTGGCCGAGGCCGCGCGTCGCGGTTTGTCCATTTTCTTGCTCGGAGGCGGCCCTGGCGTGGCCGAGCTCGCGCGTGACGAGCTCGTCCGTAGACATCCGGGGCTGAACGTCGTGGGGATTTTGGCCCCGCGCATCGATGCGGCGGGCCGGGCCGAAAACGAAGAGGGCGTCATCGAAACGCTGAGGGCGGCGAAGCCCGCGCTGATTTTCGTGGCGTGTGGAGCGCCCAAGTCCGAGCTCTTTTCTCATCGCGTTCGCGCGTCGCTCGGCTCCGCCGTGTTCGTGTGCGTGGGCGCGGCCATCGATTTCGCGGCGGGCACCGCGCGTCGTGCGCCGCGTTGGATGTCCAAGGTGGGCCTGGAGTGGACGTACCGACTGGTGCGTGAGCCGCGTCGTTTGGCGCGCCGTTATCTCCTGCGTGACCCGAAGTTCTTCGTAATCTTGGGCCGGCAGCTCCTGGGAGGTACGCCCGCGCCGGTTCTCCCGACCGCGCGCGCGGAGGCCGCTTTGGAGGCGCAGCCGTTGTCGCACGTGCGGCCGGTCACGGACGGACCTCTCGTGGAGGCGGTCCCGGAGAGCCGCGTCGTGGGTGCGGACGAGTTGCCCGCTCAGAGTGGTGTGCAAGGCGCGGAGCTGGAGGCGAGGAGTCGAGAAAAGCGTCAGGGAGCCCCGTAGGAGGCCACCCGAGCTCCACCGGACGCGAGCGACGGGTCGCCCGAGCGCGCTCGCTGCAGCACTCCCGCGGCGACGCTGGTGAGCGCACCAGCCATCACGAACGGCAGCTTGTGCGAGAGGGCGTTGGGCAAGAGGTCCACGCCGGTGAACGCCAAGAGAACGGCGGTGAGCGCGACGAGGCGCGCTTCGTCGGAACCCTTGGGGAGCAAGGCGGTGGTTTTTTTGGCAGACAGCACCGGCAAGAGGAGCAAGCCGAAGATGAGCGCGTAGCGGAACGCCCCGCCGACGCCGAACTGAATGATCCACTCGCCGTCGGTGACGGAGATGTTTTTGCCCGTCGAGGCTTCGAAGATTTGGTTGCGGCCCCAGCCGCCCCAGCCGAAGTACGGTCGCTCCTGCGCCTTTTCGAGGAGCGCGATTTCGTTCAGGAAGCGAAACTCGAGCGACTGCGCGCGATCTTCGCCGCCCCAGGCCGTGGCTTGTTCGAGGAACCACTCCGTGGAAATGAGGCCGAACATGCGGAGCAGCGGGTAGGTGAGCACACACACCGCGAGCCAAGACGCCACGCGGGCCTGCATGCGCGCCGACGTGAACCAGACGAGCGGCACGCTCACGATGGCGTAGATGATGGCGCCCATGCTCTTGCAGGTGATGAGCGTGACGACGAGCACGATGAGCGCGACGGCCGCAGGCAGCGGCAGCGAGGGCGTCTTCGTTCGGCTGAGGCCGGCGGCGGAGGTGAGCGCCAGGGACACGAAGAGCGCCACCACGAGGCCGTGGCTCATGCAGACGAAGGCGCGAAAGCCGCCGGCGCGGACGGCTTGCAAGAACTCGTGCTGGAAGAACCCGTACAGCTTGAGGTGAACGATGGGGCTCAGGCGTGCTTCCGCCAGGATGAAGGGCACGTAAATCAGCGCCCCCACCACGAGCGCGCGGAGCAGCTCACGCAGGTGCTCCGGCGTGCGAAACAGGGCCTGCCCCAAATAGAAGGGCAAAAATACGTGCAGCACGTCCCCGATGAAGAACGACAGGATGTCGTGGAGCGTGAGGCCGGGCAGAACCTTGACGCCGTAAAAGAGCGGCTCCGGGTTCTTGAGGCCGGTGACGACGTTGAGGACCAGGAGCGAGATGCCAATGAAAATGGCCGCGCTCGTGTTTTGGCGCCCCGTGATGCTTTCTGGCTTGGTGGCGAGGAGCGCGAACGCCGCCGACATCATGGCGATGACGTGCTTGTTGAACGGCGGAACGAGCGGAAAGTCGAAGGCCACCAGCTCCGGCAGGAACATGGCGCCGCCCACCACGACGATGAGAAAGGCCCGCTGAGGGCTCTTGACCATGGAGGCCACCACCAGCGCGAGTGGCAGCCAGAACAAGAGCATCAGCTGGGCGATTGCGTTTCCGGCCATGACCCGGGACCGATCACCAGCGGAACGGAAGCTCGATGAGCTTCGCCAAGAGCGCGCCTCCTCCGAAGAGCAACGGCACCAAGAGCTCGCGGCGCACCCAGAGCAGGCCCTTGCGCTGGAACGCCCAGAGCAAAAACACCAGCGAAGGGAGCTCGGAGAGCGCAATCACCCACACCACGCCCGCCAGGCCGAACAGGTGAAAACCGAGCGGCAGGGCGGCCAGCATCCACAGGGCGCGGATGAGGTTCTTGGTGAACGTGTAGTGCGCGTGCCCCATCGACAAGAGGCAGCGTTCGCTCGGCGTGACGACCGCGGCAATGGCCACGCGCAGCACGAGCACGCGCAGCATCCAACCAGCGTCGAGGTAACGGTCGTCGTAGAGGAACTCGATGAGGAGCGGGGCAAACACGCACAGCGCGCCGGCCGCGGGCAGGACCAACGCGTCCAGCGCTAGCCGCGCGCGGTAGTAGATGGAGCGGAGGTCCAGCGTGGGGTCGGCGTGGACGCGAGAGAAAATGGGGTAGAGAACCTGGTTCGTGAGGCGCGTGCCCACGATGGTGCCCGCTTCCGCGAGCGTCATGGCCACCGTGTAGATGCCGAGCTCGCTGAAACCCAGGAATTTACCGAGGAAGATGCGGTCTGCTTGAGCGGCGGCGAACGTTACGGCGGAAGAGAACAAGATCCACCGGCCGAAGCTCATGATGGTCTTGGCCGCCTCCGGCGACCACGCGAAGCGGTTCTTGTAGCCGACGTCGATCAGGTGGCTGACGATGGTGCGGATCGTCGTGGCGACGAGCGCGCCGAAAATGAGCGCCCACACCGACTTCATGAACAACGCGACCACGATGGTGAGCGCCATGCTGACCAGCTGCGCGCTCAGGTCGATCATCATGCTGGTGCGCGCGTCGACTCGGCGCACGAGCGTCATGAGGGACGTCGACTCGAAGCCACTGATGAGCACGTTCAGGCTGCCGACGGCGAGCAGCGGCCCCAGCGCGGGCTCCTCGTAGAGCCAGGACATGGGCCACGCCAAAACCAGCGCGATCAAGAACAGGCACACGCCGCGTACGGCGTGCATCGTCCACGCCGTGTTCAAAAATTGAGGGTCGTCTCCCTTGGGGGACTGGATGACGCCGGGCGTGATGCCGACGTCCGACAACATGACGAGGCCCTGATTGACGATGAGCACGAGCGCGTTCAGGCCGAACGCCTCGGGGAAGAGCAGGCGCGTGAGCAGCAGGTTTCCGCCCAGGCGGATGGCTTGCGACGTCCCGAAGGAGAGGATTTCGTAGAAGGAACCCTTGAGCGCGAGCGAGCGCAGCTTACCGGTGGCAGCGGCCGTGCTTTCCGCGGGGGTGGAGGAGTCTTCGACTGAGAGCGCGTCGGACATGGGAGAGGTTCGCCTTCAAGCGGCGCGGTCGGTGCGTTCCCACTCCGAGTGAGCGCCGTGACGGGCGAAGCTCGAATACAGGGGAAGCTTCCAGAGGATGTAACGCGGAATGCGGAGCACCTCGGAGAAGGGCAAGAGATGACGTCCGCTCCCGAGCCACGCCACGAAGACCCCGAAGCCGAGCGTGCAGAAGCTGCAGGCGGCGACGAGCGCCGGCAGGGCGGGGCCGCCGAACGCAAAGACGAGGGTGAAGGCCACGGCGGCGCTTGCTTCGAGCAGCACGAGCAGCGCCAGCGGCGGAACGGCGGAGTCCAAACCCTGCGCCACGAGGCCCGGGTTCAGGCGAATCAGACCCTGCAAGAGCAGGCGCGGCGCGACGCGCACGAGGAGCGCCAGCCCTCCATGCTCCCAGCGGCGGCGCTGCTTGAGGCTGGAGGGTGCGCTCTGCGCGAGCTCGCCGCCCACGTGCGTGTCTTCGTCCAGCTGCGGCGGTACCCCGCGCAGCGCGAGCTCGTGGCCGAGCAGGCGATCTTCGGCCAAAAAGGCGTGTGTCGGCGGGGCGTCGCGGTAAACGGACCACGGAAACGCCATGCCGGTGCCGGTGAGCTCGCACGGCAGGCCGAGGCGCGCGAGTCCCCGTGGACGCACCAAGTTGCGCACCAAGAAGGCAAACGCAGAAATGCCGGCGAGCCCACCCGGATCCGCGGGTTTGGAAAGCAGGTAAACCGCCTGCGTGGGGCGACCGCTCGCGAGCGCGCGGCTGGCGAGCCCGCGCAACGTGCCGCGCGTCAGGCGACAGTCCGCGTCCATGACGACCACCGCGTCCGGCGGCGCGGCGCGCAGGTGTTCCATCCCGAAGCTGAGCGCGTAGCCCTTGCCGCGCCGCTCGGGATCCTTTCGCTCGAGCACCTCGGCGCCGGCGGCGCGTGCGAGCTCCGCGGTGGCGTCCGTGCAGTTGTCGGCGATGACGATGAGCCGGTCTTCCGAGCGCAGCTGCGCGCGCAGGTGAGTGACGGTGGCCTCGATGCCCAGCTCTTCGTCGTGCGCAGGAACCAGGACCGCCAGGCGGTGGGACGACGACTCCAGGCTGGGCTGGCGTCGCCGACGCGGCAAGTACGAGGCGAGCACCTCACCCGTGAAGGTGACGGCGGGCACCGCGAGCAGCCCCGCTCCGAGGGAAAGACCGAGAGAGAGGAGGGAGGACAACATGGTGAGGTCAACCGGCGCGCGGCGTGCGCCTGCCAAGGGCGCGAGGTGACGGCCACGTTCCGAGCGACGAGGCGCGGCGACTCGGAACCCGTGGACAATAGGTCCGGGGCGCTCCGCCGGGCAAGGGCTCAGGGCGTCCGGTGGTGAGGCGCTTCGGCTGCCTTTCCGACGCCATTCTTCGTGTGTTTCGCCGCGTCGCTGCGAGGGCGTGGGCGAGCGCCTCCCGGTCGAACGGTCTGGCCTCACGCCGCGCGCGAACGCGCCATGATTTCCCGGAGCGAGTCCGTGCGGCGGGAAAATTCGGCCTCGAAGGTGTGCTGCTCGGCGAAGGCGCGCGCGCGAAGCGAGAGGGCGTCCAGCTGGGATGCGTCACGGCACAGAGCGGCAATGCTTCGCGCCAGCGCCTTGGTGTCACCGAGCGGCGCCACCACTCCTGCGCGGGAATCGCGGGACATCGCCGCCCACATTGCGTTGGCGTAACCGGCGATGGGCACGCCAGAGCCCATCGTTTCGAGGTACGTGCACGAGGGGTCGTCCTGGACGTGACAGCACACGAAGATGTCCGAAGCGCGAGTTCTTTGCACCAACTCGGGGTACGGAATCACGTCGTGGATTTTCACGAAGCCGCCGAGACCGAACCTCTCCACGACGTCGACCATGGCGGCGCGTTGGGAGCCTTGGCCGTACAAATCCAACGAAAACTCGAGCCCGTTTGCCGCGCATTCTTTGGCCGTGAGCACGACGTCCAACGCGCCTTTGCCCGGCTCGAATCGGCCACTGTAAATGAGCCGGGGCGTGCGAGCGTTACGCTTTGCCAAGCGCTCTTGGAGGGCGGGCTGCGGGATCAGGAGGTTCTGACTCATGCGCGAGTCCAGGTACAAGAGACGCGCCTCGTTGAACCAGCGGGACTCCTCGAAAATTGGGTACCCGTTGCAGTGCAACATCGTGGCGCTGCGCATGGTGGGCACGATGTCTCGCGCGTAGTAGCGAAGCGCGCGCGCCTGGGCGATGGCTTGCTTCCAAGCGGGCTCGCGCTTGTCGGTCGCGAACACCAGCATGGTTTTCACGTTGTATTCGAGGAGCGCCACGGTGGGCACCGACGCGCGGCGCGCCAGCGCCGAGAGCACGCGGCCGCCGCCGTACACGGCGTGGCTCTTCTGCACCCACTCGGAGAGCTTCCGCTCGACGGGCGGGGTTGCGCGCCAAGGCGACGGGCCGCCCTCCAGCGTTTCCACGCGATAGCCGAGCTCGGCGACCGGGACGCACACCAAATCCATCACCGTGGGATCTTCGGCCGGCGGCAGATACGGGTGCAGCGACACGATGGGGACTTCGAGGCGCTTCGTGTACTCCTGCATCCCGGAGTGAAACTTCCGATCGACGTAGAGAAAGCCTCCCTCGACGCGGGCGGGGTTGGCGTGCGCCATGAGCAACATGGGTTCACTTTCACCTTGTTTCAATGTGTTTGTCTACCGCGCGCGGTGACGCGTCGGGCGGCGCGGGCGCGTGGCGAGAAGCCGTCACCTCACGGACGAAGGAGCGCCGCGGTGGGTTCTTCATCACAATCTTCACCACAGGTCGAACGCGCGCTCGGCCAAGACGAAGGCGGCCAACGCGAGGTTGGTCGCGGCGTGGGCCACGATGGCGCCGCGCGCTCCTGAGCGTCGCGCGACGCCGGCATAAGCCACGCCGGCCAGGGTCGCCGGAACCCAATAGGCGCCGTGAGCGAGACCGAAGGCAGCACTCGACGCGACGAGAGGCAGTAGGCCAATGCTCGAGTAGGGGACGGCCTCGAAGCGGGGACTTGCCATGCGGCGGAGGAGGTAAGCGCGGAACACGAGCTCCTCCGCCCAAGGGACGACCAAAGCTGCGCCCGATATGCGTAGCCCGAGCCCGAGCATGCGTTCGCCGACGCTGAGCGACGACCAGGCGTAGGCGACGTCGGCTGCCAGCGCGGGCTCTCGGGGCGACAGCGCCAGCCACGCGGGGAGCAAGAGCAGGCCGACGAGCACCGAGCCGCCCGCCTGGGCCCAGCTGAGCGAGGGTCCCAGATCGGCCTCCTTCCGGAGGAGCCAAAGACACGCGCCGCCGGTGAGAACACGGAGGCCGTACCAACGGTCCAGGTCGCTCGCGAACAGGCCGGTGACCAGTCCCGTGATCGTCAACACGACGAGCGGCAACAGGTAGGGCTCGAGCGGCCTGCCTCCGTTTCGTGCGCGAATGACACGCTCTTTTCGCGCGAACAACGGGAGGTGGCGCAGGGCGGCCACGCTGGCGAGCGCGATGAGCGTGAAGAAGAGCCAGCCGGACTTGGAGTGAAACCCGGACAGCGCAACGGTCTCCGAGTAGTGCGCGCCGACCACCATGAGCAGCGCGATGCGCACGGCGTTCATCGAAAAGCTCAGCGCGAGCGCGACGGGCAAAAAGGCGAGCGCCCGCCCGACGCGCAGCTCGTCGCGAAAGAGCGTGATGAAGCCAGCCAAGAACGCGGTCATGATGCCGAGCCCTTCGACGCCCGAGCAGCCAGGCGCGATGTGTACGGAAAACCCGTGCACACCGAGGATGCGTCCCGTCGTCATCCAGGGACTTTCGCCCCACAGCTCCAGCACCAGCGCGCTCAGGCCGAGGGTGATGGGCGCAAGCGCGTCCCAGTGAGCTTTGCCGAGGTGCCCCAGCGTGAAGGCGAAGAGCGCGATGGCCAGGGCGGTGGCGCCGCGCGCTTTGCGTCCCTGAAGCACGCGCCACACCGCCGAGAGCGGGACGAGCGCGTGGGTGCTGGCGCCGAGCCAAGCCGTGAGCGCGCCGAGCCAAACGAAGGCTGGCCAAGCGACGTGACCCCTGCCGTCGTGCCGGAGTAGCGCGGGTGTGCTCACGAGCAAGAGCACGTAGCCGCACAGCGCAACGAGCCACCAACGCGTGCGATGCGCGCGCGGCACGACGAGGAGCTCGCCGAGAAGCGGGCGCCCGAGCGCCACTCCGAGCGCACCACAAAGCAGGAGCCCCAGCGGCAGCCAATTGCCCAGCTCACCGAAGAGAGACCACCAAGAGTCCTGCAGCGATAGCTGGCGAAAGTCGAAGAGGGCGCCCAGCGTGAGCGCCGACACGGGAAGCCAAATGCCCACCAAGAGCGCGCCCGTGAACGGCGCGACGCGGAGACGATAGGACAGCGGCTGCGGAGCGGCCGCGCCCTTCGTGGGTTCGACGGCAGCGAGCCCGTCCTTCAAAGGAGGCCTACCGGTTAGCTTTGGACAGGCTGGCGACGACGGGCAACCAGGATGGCTGCTCCAGCCAGCACGACGAGCACAGCGGGGGCGGCTCCTTGTGCGCCGAGCTCGGGGACGGCGCTCGGGCGATTGTTGCGCGGCGGCTCACGCTCCGGGCGCTCGAAACGCTCCAAGAGCCACGACAGCAGGCCGGGGCGCGACGCGGTGGCAGCGGAGTGCGCAGCCATGGCTGCGCCGTTCTCCGAGGCTGCGGCAGGAGCAGCGACCGAAAGAGCCAAACAGACGATGACTGTTCCGAGTACGGTGCGCTTTGCCTTCATTGCCCAACCTCCACGCAGCTGTGACGACACGATGGAACGCCTTCCTGCTCGGATAGTCAATGCTAAAAGGGTGCACGCGGCTTAGTTCACACGGGAACGCCGCGCGCAGCCTCACGTGGCGGGCGCTCGAACGGCTCAGTTGCGCGGAAAAACACGTGGGGTCTCGCGGAGCTACGCCTCCTGTCGTCTTGTCCGGAGACGGAAACGAGACCACCTGGCAATCGGACGAAAACGAAACGGCCCGCTGAGCCTTGCCCGACCTGGCGCGAACAAGCGCGGTTTCGGGGGCTCCAGCGGGCCGCTGATTTTCGGACACTTACGCTTCGGATTCGAGCGCTCGCTTCAAGGCCTGCAGGGCGGTAGCGAGCTGGTGCAAGACGTCGTCCTGCAGGCGCGCCGACTCTCCGATACGTCGGGCGGCGGCGTACGCGCGGTCGACGCCCACCGTTTGCTCGCGGTGCGCCGAGTTGAGCTGGCTGACCATGCTGTTGATGCTCTCGATGGCCTGAGTCACCTGGCGGCCGCCGCGAGTTTGCTCTTGGCTGGAGCGCTCCACCTGCTGGCTGATGGTGCGCATCTTCTCTCCGCTCTTCATGATGAGCTCGGAGCCGCGCGCTTGCTGCGCCGTGGCAGCGGCGATTTGTTGCACGGTCTCGGCGATGCGTCCGATGGCGTCCGTGACCTGCTTGGAGCCCTTGGCTTGCTCTACCGTGGCGCGGGCGATGGCGCGCACCATGTTCGTGCTCTTCTGCGAGCTCTCGAGGATTTTCTTGAGCGCGCGCTCGGCCTCGTTGGAGACCTCGACGCCGCGGTCGACGTTCTGCGCGCCGCGCTCGACGGCGGTGATGGCGTTCTTGCTCTCGGACTGAATGGTCTTGATGAGCTCGGCGATTTCCTTGGTGCTCGCGCCCGCGCGCTCGGCAAGGTCTTTGATTTCGTCGGCGACGACGGCGAAGCCCTTGCCGTGCTCCCCGGCCTGCGCCGCGATGATGGCGGCGTTCAAAGCGAGCAAGTTGGTTTGCTCCGCCACCTCGTCGATGACGTTCAGGATTTGCCCGATGGCCTCGATGCGGAAGCCGAGGTTGCTGATGACGCTGACGGCCTCCTGGCTCGACTCCTTGATGCGGTAGATTTCGCCGATCGTCTTCAGAATGGCCTCGGCGCCGAGCTCTGCGTCGGAGGCGACTTCCTCGCTCAGTCGCGCCGTTTCGTTGGCGTTCGACTGCACTTGGTCGATGGACACGTCCATCTCGTTCATGCTCGAGCTGGTTTCCTCGGCGGTCAGCGAGAGGGCGTCGACGTTCTTGGCCACCTCCTTGATGGAGAACGTCATCTCCTCGATGCTGGCGACCATTTCCCGCACGCTGGAGGCGAGCTCCACGATGTTTTCCGCCACCTCGTCGTTGGTGGCGGTCATTTCGAGGATGGACGAGCTGGACTCGTCCGCGCTGGCGGCGAGCGTTTCGACGTGCGACGCGATGTCTCGCAAGCTGGCGGTGGTTTCCGTGATGTGACGCTGCGCGTCCTCGCCGGAGGCCTGCTGCGCCGCGACGGTCTCCGTGAGCTTGCGCATCGACTCGCTGACCGACGCAGTGGCCGCGATGGCGCGCTGGAGGCGCTCGCCGCTCGACGTGCGGAGATCCGCGAGGTTCGTCTCGAGCTCCTCGAGCTCGTCGTAGAGCGCCGAGAGCGCGGGGTCCGTCTCGGCCGGCCGCTTGATGGGCTTGCCGTCGGCGATACGCCGCACCGCGGTGCGCAGTCGGTCGAGCGAGGTGGTGTCCGCGGCGCTCGACGAGAAGGCGACCGCCACCACACCGGCGGCGCCCACCATCAAGAACTCCGCGAGGCGCTCGCGGTAAAAGAGGCCGAGCACGACGGCGACTGCCGCGGCGAAGGCCATACACAGGAGTTGGCGCTGTGAGAGTCGGTTCATGATGAGGTATTGATGCGCGGGCGGGGGAAGCGTGCGCGCGAGCGTACCGGGTTCGTCTCGACCTGAACAAGAGAAAGACCAGTCGAACGGCGCGCCATTCTCCGAGGCTTTCGGCTCATTTCTGCTGCCCCACGGGTTGGGGCGAAACTACGCGGAAGGCGCCGCTTTCGGCCCATCTACGGGTAACGTGAGAGAAAAACGTGCACCTCCGCCCGGCGCTTCCTGGTATTCCAGCTCGCCCCCGTGCTCCACGGCGATGCGCAGCGCGATGGCGAGGCCGAGCCCGGTGCCGTGTGTTTTGGACGTTACGTAAGGGTCGAAGAGCCGTTCGCGCACGCCGGGGGGCACACCGGCGCCATTGTCCGACACCGCAATCTCGATGGCGCTTATCGATGCGAGGTGGCGCACCGTGAGGACGATGCGCGGCTCGGGCACGCTCGAGACGGCGTCCTGGGCGTTCTGAACCAAGTTGGTCAGAACCTGAACCACCTGGTCGCGGTCGGCCATGAGCGGGGGGCAAGCCTCGGCCTCGAGCCGGAGGGGGGCGCCACCGGCCTCGTGCAGTTTGACCAAGGAGCGAACCGTCTCGACGACGTCGAACGGCGCTGGGTTCGGTGCCGGCAGCCGCTCGTAACTCGTGAACTCCGACACGATGTGGTTGATGCGCGCCACCTCGGACAGCACCGTGCGCGTCGCCTCGTCGAAGTACGAGTCGAACGCCTCGTCGCCTCGCGCGTGGAGGCGCCGCAGCGTTTCGATGGAGGCGCGAATGGGAGCGAGCGGGTTCTTGATTTCGTGAGCGACGCGGCGCGCGACCTCGCGCCGCGCCGCGATGCGCTCGGTCACGGCCAGGCGCTTTTTGAGAGCGGCGAGATCGGCGAGCGTTTGGTTGAAGGCGTTGGCCGCCTGCGCGAGCTCACGGCCGCCCGTCTCGGCGATGGGCGAGGGGGTGCCGCGCACGACGGCGCGCGCTTGACGGGCGAACTCGACGACGGGGCGCGCGAGGCCGCGCGCCGTCCAGGCCGCCAGGAGCAGCGCGACGATTACGCTGACGGCGCCGAGGGCTGCGATGGTCACGTCCAGCTCCGAGAGCGCGCGCACCAGCGGCACGCGAGAGCGTGAGGCCACGAGCTCTTGGCCCGCGAGCTCCGGTAAGACGACGTGCGCGGTGAGGTGACTGTCCTGCTCTCGCTCCGTCGCGCCGTTGCGGAGGTGCAGCTCGAGCCCGTGACGTCGCGCGACGCGATCGAGGAGCGGCTCGACGTGGCGCGCGCCGATGAGCGCGACCCAGACGCGGTCGTCGCCGCGGCGACAGCTGGCTTCCCACGCCCGCGGCGCTTCGGAGCGCAGTCGCACGCCGCCCTTGAGCGAGAGCGCGAGCTCCGCGAGCGCGGTGTCCACGCCGCCGACGCTGCCTTCACTGTGGCCGCGACCGAGGACCTCACCTCGAAAGGTGACCAGCGCGAGCTCGTCGAAGCGACCGGCGCGCATGAGCTCCGGGACGCGCAGGCTGATGGAAAGACGGCGCTGCTCGAGATCTCCGCTCTGCACGCCCACGAGAGCGCTGTCGACGAGCGGCTCGTGGGCGCAGAGCGGCGCGAGGAGGAGTGGGAGCTCGGTGGCCTCGGCGGCGACCTCCTTCTTCAGCTCGGCCACGGCGCCGTGAAACTCGCTGGCGAAGCGCGCTTCTTCTGCGCGACGCCACGCCTCGCGCACCCCCAGACCGAGCACCGAGGTCGCGACGATCGTCAGAATGGCGGTCGCAAGGAGGAGCCGCTGAGCCAGAGTCACGCGCGGATGCTAACTTGAACGTCAGCGCTCGTCCTCGTACCGTTCCGCGGTGCTCAGCCCCTCCGCGCTGCTTTTTGGAGAGCCGCCTCGTCGTCGCACGGCGCGTCGTGCGCTCGTCGCCGGGACACTGGCGCTCTTTGCGGCGGCGTGCGGCGGCGGTTCTGCGGGGCAAAGCGGGCCTCGCGCTACTCCGAGTGATCCCGCCGCGAGGGCGCGCGCTGCGGAAAAAGCGCTGCGGTCACGGGACTCGATTCTGCTGGCTCACCTGCCGCCCGGCTCCCTGGGGCCGCACTTGGCGATGGAGGGAGGACGTCGCCTGGCGGCTTGGGCCATCGAGGGCGGTGCGCGCGCCGGCTACTACAGCTTGCACTTGCCGTCCGATCGCGCGCCGGGCGCGGGGGAGCGTGTAGCGGGCGCCGCGCGGGCCTTGCGCCTCATGCGCCTGCGCCCCGACGGTACGCTGGGGTTTCTTCTGCTCTCGTCACGCATGAGCGGGGAGCACGAGGTGCTCGAGGCCATTTCGCTGGGCGCGGACGGCTCGCTCCGCGGTGGTCCGCGCGTGGTGGCGGAAACTCCGTCGGACATTCTGTGGCTCGAGGCCGTGGGGACGCCGCGGGGCGCGCTCGTGGTTTGGGCCGAAAGAAACGGCGAGCAGGCGGACGTGTACGTGGCGCCGGTGGGGCTGCTCGGCACGGAAGCTCCACCTCGGCGCGTGGTGCGGGGTGCCCTCGCGTGGCAGGTGGCACGGTTCGGCGCAGCGGCGGTCTTGGCGACGGTGGAGGCCAGCGGCGCTGGCCGCGACGTGGTGCTCCGTTTCATCGGAGACGACGGACAGCGCGCTCTGCCGGACGTGGTGGCGGCGCGCAGCATTTCCGCCGAGCTCGACTTGGACCTGGTGGTCGCGCGTGGTCGCACCGTGCTCGGCTACGCCGAGCGGCGCGGCACCGAGCGCACCTTGATGCTCGCTTCGCTCGACGCGAGCGGAGCCCTGGAGCGCCCCGCGGCGCCCGCGACCGCGCCGCGCGGCGATCAGCGCTTGTTCGGTCTGTACGCGGACCCGAGCGGGCCGGATGTGTTTGCGGTTTGGGAGGAGGCGAGGAGACGTCCACTGGAAGGTCGCCGCCTGGAGCTCGGCGTGGTCGACGCCTCGGGTCGCATCCCCGAGGGACCGACGGCGTCGCTCTTGACGGAGGGCGGGGAACCGCTGCTCCCCATGTTCACGACCGCTCCGAGTGGGCTGCTCGTCGCCGCAAACGTGGCGTTGTGCGAGGGCTCGGCCGTGGAGTGCGCCCGCGTGGAGCCGCGCCCCCAAGTGTTGACCCTGGATCGCGAGCTGGCGGCGCGCGGCGCGGCGCCTCTCTCTTTGCCTGCGCTTTCGAACGCTCCGCCGGATCTGGTGTGGGATCTCACCTGCGAGGCCAAGGATTGTTGGGCGCTCCTGGCGCAAGCCGCGGATCCGACGCCGGTGTTTCTGCAACGCATCGCGCCGGACGCGCTGCCCCAGGCGACGCTCGCGCCGGCGCTTCTCGGGCCCGGGCTCCCTCACGTGCTCGCGGATCGCCCAGTCCTGGGCGTGCCGGATCTCGTGGACGTGGAAGTCGAGCGGCGGCCGGACGGGGGAACGTGGGTCACTTGGCTCAGCTACTTCGACCCGAACACGCCCTACGTGCGGCCGAGCACGCCCGCGCCCGACGGAAAGCGTGAGCCCGTGCGCGCCATTTTGCGTGCGGAGGTGCTCAGCGGTCCGGACGACGCGCCGCCGCCCGAGCCCGCACGCGCGGCGACCGAGAAGGACACCACGATTTCCTGGCGTGCTCACTCGCTCGGAGGGCTTTCGTCGGCGGCGGGGTTGGCAGGCGAGCGGCTCTATGCGTGGTCGGCGCTGGACGGCGGACGGCCGCAAGTGTTCGTCACGCTCGTGGACGCGAGCGGCAAGAAGGTGAAGCAGCGCATGCTGACGAACGGCGCGGAGGACGTGTCGGACGTCGCGGTCGCGCGCACGCCGTCGGGTTGGCTCGTGGCGTGGGTGGACGTGCGCGGCGGTCGCGCGG
This sequence comes from Pseudomonadota bacterium, assembly GCA_023432025.1. GTDB lineage: Bacteria > Myxococcota_A > Polyangia > Polyangiales > Polyangiaceae > NIC37A-2. The sequence goes on along the minus strand of JAEYVE010000040.1, from coordinate 9,238 downwards.
AGGTGCGCAAAGTGCTCGTCGACGGACGGTTGACGACGATCTCGCCGGAGCAGGCGCTCGCGAGCAACACCGTGGGGCCGACCGGGCTCCGGCTTCTCACGCGGGGGGATCGAGTGCTCGCGGCGTGGTCCGACGCTCGCGGCGCGAGCCGCGTGGGCTACGGCGACGTCTACGTGGCGAGCCTCGACGCCAAGGACGGTGCGGTGGTCGTGCCGGCACAAAAACTCCAGGCGACGGAGCTGCACTCGTACGCTCTTTCATTCACCGAGCGTGGCGAAGGCGCGACGCTCGGCTGGATTGAAGGTGAACCGGACGTCGAGAGCTCGACGTCGAGCTCCGTGTCGCTCGTGGAGTTGGACGCGGCGGGGCGCGCCGCGGCGACGCCCACCCGCGTGACCTTTCCGGGACGGCCGAGCAGCTTGGCGGTGTCGTGCGACGCCGTGTGCCGCGTGGTGGTGACGCTCGATACCGGACGACGCAGCGAGCTCTGGGGGCTCACCTTTGCGGGAGGCACGGCGAGTGAGCCGGTTCTGCTTTCGGTGCTGAAGACGCCGCATGCCGAGGCAGTGAGGCCGGAGCTCCAGGGAGACTCCGTGTACTACGTCGACGCGCTCGCCGGAGAGCGGCGGGTGATTCGGCGTCTCGACGCGAGTTGGCGCTGAGCGCACTTTGTCGCGCGGTGTCTCTCGTGCGGGAGCACCGCGCTGTTCGCCCCTGGGCCGACCGTGGAGAACGTGGCTTCTGGCGTGCTCGGCGCTGGCGTTGGTCGCACCGCGCTGCTCGCCCCTGGGCCGACCGTGGAGAACGCGGCTTCTGGCTCGGCGCTGGCGTTGGTCGCACCGCGCAGGAGTGCGGGAGCACCGCGCTGCTCGCCCCTGGGCCGACCGGGAACTTGGGTCAGCCGTAGCGGGCTGCGAGCTGTTCGACGAGCTCGACGTAGGCGGCTTGCGCGGCTTGTGTCGTGAGACCTTTCTTCTTTTCCCAGGCGTCGAACTTGGCGCGACCTTTGAAGTCCACGAGGCCGGGGCGTGAGCCGCTGACGTCGCCCTGGGTGCCTTGCTTGAAGAGGGCGTAGAGCTCGAGCAGCTCGTTGGGGCTGGGCGTGGAGCGAAGGGATTTTACGCGCGCTTGCGCGGCTTCGAAGTCTGCGGTGGTCGTCACGCTACGAAGATGCCATGGGCTGGCGGGCGCCGTCACGCCCGAGGCCTGAGGCACGCGCCGAGGCTCGCGACGCAGGCAAGCGCCGTCAGCTCACGCCGCAGCGAGTCCAGGCCGAGGTGCTCGCGGAGGGCTCTCCCGCTCAGCAACGCGAGCGAAGCTGCCCAGGCGCTCAGATGACGTAGTCCAGGCGCGGCTTGAGGCGCACCTGACGCAGGTCGAGCGAAACGCGATCTCCGGGGCCGATGCCGCGCTCCTCGAACTCGTGGCTCGACATTTGGACGACCAAGCGGTCTCCGTCCGGCAGCAACACCGAGAGCTTGACGTAGCCGCCGACGCGGACGAAGCGTTCGACGCTGGCGGCCACCTCTTCACTCGGGGCGTCCTCCGCGAGCTTCTGGACGCGCACGTCGTGAGGGCGGACGAAGGCCTCGACGACGGCGCCGTCGGCGAGATCCACGGAGGTGCTGAGCGCGTGCTGTGCGAAGCGCGCGCGACCGTGCTGCACGCTGCCCGTGAGCACCTTGGCGCCGCCGAGGAACGACGCCACGAAGGCGTTTGCCGGCTGCTCGTAGAGCTCCGTCGGGCTACCGGCTTGCTCCACGCGCCCTTCGCGCAGCAGCACGACGTGGTCCGACAGCTCGAGCGCCTCCTCTTGGTCGTGCGTGACGAGGAGCGTCGTGACCTGCGTTTTGTCGTGGAGGCGGCGCAGCCACTCGCGCAGCTCGACGCGAACCTGGGTGTCGAGCGCGCCGAACGGCTCGTCCAGCAGCAAGACGCGCGGACGGGTGGCCATGGCGCGCGCGAGGGCGACGCGCTGTCTCTGGCCGCCCGACAGTTGATCGGGCAGACGGCGCTCGTACCCCTGGAGCTGCACCAGCCCGAGCAGCTCCTCGACCCGCTCTTGGATTTCCTTCTGCGGCGCCTTCTGGATGTGCAGGCCGAAGGCGATGTTTTCGAAGACCGTCATGTGACGGAAGAGCGCGTAGTTCTGGAACACGAAGCCGACGCGCCGCGCCTGCACGGGCAAGTGACTCACGTCCTCGCCGTGGATGCGCACCACGCCTTCGTCGGCGAGCTCCAGCCCTGCGATCATGCGCAGCAACGTGGACTTGCCGGAGCCCGACGGGCCGAGCAGCGCGGTGATGCCGTGATCCGGCGCGTCGAACGAGACGTTCTCCACGCCGATCACTTCACGCTTCTTTCCGAAGCGTTTGGTGACGCCTTCGACGCTGACCGTCATGGCAGACTGCGCTTCTCGGAGTCGGGGCTCCGAGAGACGATCACCCCGCTCGGTCCCCCCGGCAGCGCCGGCAGCTGCGCCGCCTTGGGAGGGGCGAGTTTCTTCTCTGCGCTCCATTCGACCCAATGCTTGAGACATAGCGTGACCACGGCCAGGAGGGCCAGCAAGGTCGAGACCGCGAAAGCCGGGGCGAAGGAATACTCCCCGTACAGGATCTCGATGTGGAGGGGCATGGTGTTGGTTTCGCCGCGGATATGGCCGGAGACGACGCTGACGGCGCCGAACTCGCCCATGGCGCGGGCGTTGCACAAGATGGCGCCGTAGAGGACGCCCCACTTGACCTTGGGGAGCGTGATACGGCGAAAGAGCGTCCAGCCGCTTGCGCCCATGGTGAGCGCCGCTTCTTCTTCGTCGCTGCCCTGGGCCTGCATGACCGCCAGTACCTCGCGCGCGACGAGCGGGAAGGTAATGAAGGTGGTGGCGAGAACGATGCCGGGGACGGCGAAGATGATTTTGATGCCGAGCGTGTCGAGCACCGGCGCAAACCACCCCTGAGCGCCGAAGAGCAAGACGAAGCAGAGACCCGCTACCACCGGCGAAACGCTGAAGGGCAAGTCGATGAGCGTGATGAGGGCGCTCTTGCCGGTGAACCGATGCTTGGAAATGAGCCAAGCGGCGGCGATGCCGAACACCAGGTTCAGCGGCACGGAGATGCCGGCGGCGATGAGCGTGAGCCGGATGGAGCTCAGCGTTTCCTCGTCCGTGAGCGCGTTGACGTACGTTTCTATGCCGCTCGAGAAGGCAGAGGCGAACACCACCACCAGCGGCAACAACAAGAAAACGGCGAGGAACGAGAGCGCGGCGGTGATGAGCGCGAGGCGCGCGAAGCGCCCGTCCTCGAGCGCCGTGCTGGCCTTGCGCGACCCCGCCCGCTGACCCAGTGAGCCGACGACCGCGCTCACGCGCCCGCCTTACGCGCCCAGCGCTGCAGAACGTTGATGCCGAGCAGGGTGGCGAACGAAACCGCCAACATGACCGAAGCGATGGCCGTAGCGCCCGCGTAGTCGTACTGCTCCAGCTTGGTGATGATGAGGAGCGGCGCGATTTCGGTCTTGAGCGGCATGTTGCCCGAGATGAAGACGACCGAGCCGTACTCCCCGACTCCACGCGCGAACGCCAGCGCGAAGCCCGTCAACACGGCGGGCCAGAGCGTGGGCAGCACGACCAGGCGAAAGGTTTGCAAGCGAGAGGCGCCCAAGACCGCGGAGGCCTCTTCGTAGCTCGGGTCCAGCTCCTCCAGAACCGGCTGCACCGTGCGCACCACGAACGGCACGCCGATGAAGGTCAGCGCCAAAAAGATGCCCAGCGGCGTGAAGGCGACCTGGAGGCCGAGCCGCGCCAGCGGCTCGCCGATCCAGCCCGTCGGCGCGTACACCGCGGTGAGCGCGATACCGGCCACGGCCGTGGGCAGCGCGAACGGCAAATCCACGAAGGCGTCGATGATGCGGCGCCCCGGAAAGCGGTAACGCACGAGCACCCAAGCCACGAGCACGCCGAACACGGCGTTGGTGGCCGCCGCGAAGAACGACGCGCCGAAGCTCAGCTTGTACGACGCCAGCGCGCGCTCATCGAGCGCGGCGCGCGTGAAGTCGCTCCAGCCGAGCCCGAAGGTGCGCACGGCCAGCGCCGAGAGCGGCAAGAGCACGATCAGGCCCAGGTAGAAGACCGTGTAGCCGAGGCTCAGGCCGAAGCCGGGAAGAACGCGTCGATTGCGTGCGGCCATCGCGTGCTCACTTGCCCGGCTGATAGATCTTGTCGAAGAGCCCGCCGTCGGAAAAATGCGTCTTTTGGGCGGCTTGCCAGCCGCCGAAGAGCTCGTCGACGGTGAAGAGCGCGAGCTTCGGGAACTGCGCTTCGAACTCCTGGGCGACCGCCGGGTCGCGCGGGCGATAGTAGTGCTTGGCGGCGAGTCGCTGGCCTTCTGCGGTGTAGAGGAACTCGAGGTAGGCCTTGGCGACGGCTTCTGTGCCGTGCTTTTTGGCGTACTTGTCGACGACCGCTACCGGCGGCTCCGCGAGCACGCTCACCGAGGGCACGATGATTTCGAACTTGTCTTTCCCCAGCTCTTTGATCGCGAGCAGCGCCTCGTTTTCCCAGGTCACGAGGACATCGCCGATGCCGCGTTCGCCGAAGGTGGTGGTCGAGCCGCGCGCGCCCGAGTCGAGCACGGGGACGTTCTTGTAGAGCCGCGTCACGAAGTCGCGGGCCTTGTCTTGGTCGCCGTCGTGCTTCTTCAGGGCGTAGCCCCACGCCGCCAGGTAGTTGTAGCGCGCGCCGCCCGACGTTTTCGGGTTGGGGGTGATGACGGCTACTCCCTCTTTGACGAGATCGTCCCAGTCCTTGATGCCCTTCGGGTTGCCCTTGCGTACGAGGAGCACGATGGTGGACGTGTAGGGTGTGCTGCTGTCCGGGAGGCGCTTTTGCCAGTCGGCGGGCAAGAGCCGACCGCGTTCCGCCATCGCGTCGATGTCGTACGACAAGGCGAGCGTCACCACGTCTGCTTCCAGACCGTCGATGACCGAGCGCGCTTGTTTGCTGGCTCCGCCGTGCGACTGCTTGACCTTCACGCTCTGGCCGGTCTTCTCCTTCCACTGTGCCGCGAACCGCGGGTTGATTTCGGAGTAGAGCTCGCGCGTAGGGTCGTAGCTGACGTTCAAGAGGCTCACTTCGCCGGACGAAGACGAGCCATCGGCCCCCCCTTTTTTGCAGCCCATCGTGAGCAGCGGGAGCGACAGCAGGGTGCCAAGGACGAGTTTGTGAACGCGGGCGAAGGGCATGGAGGGGGTCTCAGCGGAGGTCCGCGTGGCGCGCGGTGCGTCGGCGAAGGGCTCGCGGAGTGAAGAAAGACGCCGACTCGGGGGGCGGCACCCAAGCGGGGACACTTCCGGATCCAGGGCCAGTATGGCGCCACCTACGCTCAATGTCTACTAAGTGGATAGGGTGATGGTAAGGCTGGGCGCCGCAGAGTTTCCTCAAGGAAAACAGGCATCTCGGCAAGGTGTCGAGGCGGCGCTCGAGCGACGCGCTGCGGCGCAGCGGGCGGGACGCCGCGGCGCTCGCGGCTGACACCTCAATCACCCCCGAACGCCCGCCGTACGAGGCATGGCGGATGACCTCGCTCGGTCGGTCGCGAGCAACCAGTGGTGGGAAGGGCAGGGCACAAGGCGTTTGCGCTCGCGGTGGGCCTCTGTGTGGGCTGCCCCGCTCACGCGCAGAAGGTTCCGCGTGACCAGTATCTTCACTACCTGCCGAAGGAGGTTCCGTCGCGCGTCGAGCAAACCCCGGAGAGCGTACGCTTTGCGCTCTTCGGCGACGTGGAGGATCCGGGCTACGTGGACGCGCGGCCCGAGAACGGAATCGACGACCGGCAGGACGCGTTCCTCATGGCGCTCGCGGTGCGCTTCGCGCCCATTTTGGTGAGGAACACCTCGAACGTCCCTTTGGACTTTCGAAAGTTCATCCATCTGGAGCCGGACGCGCCGTTCCCGCTCACGATCGACACGTGGGACATTTCGCGGACCCCCGCGCGGATCCTGCGCACGGAGAGCATCGATTTCGCGCGGCTCGATGGCGCGGCGTACTCGGACGAAAAGCAGTCCGAAGATCGCCGTTTGGCGGCGCTCCTCGAGCGCTACGACTTGAAGAATCCGGACAACGCGTGGGCGAAGCAGGCGACCCGGAGGGCGCGGGGCGCACCGCTCGACGTACTCTTTTTTCAGTTCCCCGGGGACGACGCGAGCTCTTGGCGCGCCGAGTACACGCAGCCGTACGGCTCGCGGCTGCGCGGCAAGTACGAGGGGTTCCAAAAGCTGTACGTGCACCCCTTCGTGACGCGCGCCACTTCTGCGAGCGGCAGCGGCTACGAGCTGGTGCTCCAGTATTGGTTTTTTTATCCGAACAACGACAGCGGTAACAAGCACTCTGGGGATTGGGAGCACATCAACGTGGTGGTCTCGCCGCGCTCGCTCGTGACGCGCCCCTTGTCCGAGCGGCAGCTGCGCGACGTTCTGGAGCGTGCGCCGGCGGCGTTAGCGGCGGGGGATCCCCTCGTGGTTCGTCGTGCGGAATACTACTTTCATCACAATGTGATGATCCTGGACCACGCGTGGCCCAACGTGTACGCGCCGCGGGCCGCCTGGCAGGCGGAGGTGGAGCGCCTGGAGGGCGAGCGCGTCGGCGCGCGCGGCCTCTATCGAGAAATTCGGTACCGCGCGTACTTGGACGACGCCGAGCAGCTTCCGAACACGCATTGCGTGGCGTTCATTGGCGGCGACGACAAAGGGCTCGAGCTCATCCTGGGCGCGCCTGGTCCGGCCAATCGAGACTCACATGGAACGTACCCATTCAGCGGCCTCTTCGCGGACGTGGGGCCCGTGGGGTCGTCGGAGGAAATCGACCGACACTTCGACGTGCGCGGGATGCTCCGCGGAAAGAAGTGGCCGGAGGAGGCGACGCGCTTCGACGACGCGCGTCGCTTGGAGTTGGTGCCCGACGCCGAGCGCGTGCTGCCGTTGATGAAGACCAGCGCGCGCGCTCGTCGTGATTGGAGCTGGCTCTTGCTCCCCATTCGCTGGGGCTATCCTGCCGTCGAGTCGCCATTCGCCGGCATCATTCCCAACGCCGATACGGGGAACGCCTCGCCGGTCGGGCCTTCGTTCAACGGCGGATGGAACCGCACGGGAGCTTCGGCGGGCTACCGCGCGTACGAGCCGCACCGTTTGGCGGCGGTGTTTCCCATTTCGCCGCTCAGTCAGCTCCGAAACACCTGGGGCTTTTTCAACGCGCCAGCGCTAGTCTTTTTGAACGCGCCGCCCTTCGATTTGGTCTTCAAACTGCTCCCGGCCCCCGTGCGCGCCGTGTCGGCGGACCCGGTGTACTACCCGAAGAGCTCGCCGCCCCACCGCGTGGTCGGTTTTGCAGGCGGCGTGACGACGCAGTTTCTCGACGGAGACGACTGGACAGCGCTGTTTCTGAACGACGATCAAGAGGAGGAGTTGATCGGTCGCATCATGGGCACGTCCGAGGGAGGCGTGGTGGTGGAAAACGTGAACGCCTCGAGCGAGCCGGCGGTGGCGCCCGTAGTGCAAGTCGTGTTTCACCTTTCGGACCACTGGGCGGCGGAAAACCTCTTTCGCTACTCCAGAACGGCGATGAGTTTGGAAGCGGTGCTCGGCGGCGGGTCCGTGGTACCCATCGACGGCACGCTCGAAATGTACGAGTGGGCGGGCAGTTTTCGTTACGACTTTCTCGTCGGCAGCCTGCGACCCTACGCCAAGGTGGGCTACGGCCTGTCTTGGTACCGTTTGCAAGACGTGCACGTTGCCGGCGACGAGCTGAACGACTCCACGGGTCCGTGGCTCAAAAAGCCGTCTCTGGTTCCGTTCGAGAACATTCTGCCGAACACGCTGCACTACGGCGCGGGGCTCGAGCTGATCGTCTTGCGTGGTCAGCACCCGCTGAGCCCCGGCCTCTCACTCAAGCTCGACGCGACGGTGTTTCATCACACGCTGGGTCTCACCGTCGCGGACCGCGCGCTCGCCGGAATCGAGGGGCAGGGGTTCGTTTCGCGCGGCGCGCTGAGCATTCTCGCCGAGCTCAATCTCTAATCGCGAGAGCGTCGCCCGCGAATCTCGCGCTGCGCGGGCGCGACTCACGCCGCAAGGCGGCGTGAGTCGCTGAGTAAGAGCTCGTTCAAGGAGCGACGGCCGGCGCGGCCTCACCAGCTTCCGCCGGTGCGGCCTCGCCCTCGGGCGAGGCGGGCTGTGCTGCGGCATCCAGGGCTGGCGCAGGCTCAATCTCCGGAGCGGGCTCGGCGGCCGGCGGAGGCGGCGGAGCGGGCTCATTCACCGAAGCGGGCTGGGCCGGCGGGGGCTCGGCCGGCGCGGGCGGAGGCTCGGGGGGCGGCGCGGCCGGAAGCGGATCCGGCTCGCTGCTGAAGGCGTAGATCAGGCTGACGGTGGTCGCGGTATCGAGCTTTTTCTTCGTCGGCAGCGGAGCGTTGTCGTAGCGAGCGCCGAAGCCGAGGCCGAGAGAAAGCCCTCCGCCCACCTGCGAAGCGAAGAGCGCGTCGAAGTTGACGCGCCTGCGGTCCGTGTCGACGAGGCTTTGCAGGTACTCGGCGCCGGCCTGGAACGTCACCTTTTCGTTGAAGGCGTGCTTCAAGCCGAGGAATCCGCGCGCGGAGTGATCCGTGAGCGTTTTGTCGAGGAGCGGCGCGCCTACGATGGGCTCACCGTCCGCGTCCACCTGGATGCGCGCGTCCCTGCGCCGCACGTCGTGCTGGAGGTCGTAACCAAGCTCGACCCAGGCCGCCGTGTCCTTCTCCTGAACGAAGATGTACTTCACACCAGGATCCAGGTTGTATCGAAACTTCAAGCCCTGGAAGCGGTCGTGCCTGCCGGTGTTGATGACGAACACGCTCAAGCGGTCGACCAAGTAGCGGTCGTAGCGGAGACGGCCTTGGGCGTTGGCGGCGGTCACTTCGACGGGTTCGCCCTCGGCTGCGCCTCGCGCGTAGTTGCCGAGGATGGAGAAGCCGAGGCCGTTGTCGTTGAAGCGCGTCTCCACCACGCCGTTCGCGGTCGCAGCGAGCTGGCGAGAGTTACCCGTGGTCTGCATGCCACCGGCCGAGAGCGACGCGGTGGTGCCGTCGTGCACCTCTTGAGTTTTTGGCGCGTCGACGCCGGTCGGCGCCTTCACGAGCGCTTCGGCGTCCGGCGGGGGGGCGAGGATTTCTTGGGCCTGGGCGCGCGGAGCCAGCGCGGTGAGAACCAGCGC